>JANXMS010000591.1 GCA_025354525.1 Acidobacteriota bacterium | reverse complement strand
GTCCGGAGCATCTCGGCTTCGGACTTCTGAACCAGATCACCAATCGACTGGATATTGGCGTTCTTCAAGCAGTTGTAGGAGCGAACGGATAGTTCGAGTTCCTCAACCGACCGATTCAATACTTCGTTAACTTGACCAGTGACACGTTCGGCGGGCTCTTCGATCGCTTCGGAGACCTCTTCAAAGTTAATGAAGATGCTCATATGATCTTTCAGCAGCTTGGAAGCCATGCCGATCGAGTCTTGCGGCGAGATCGCCCCGTTCGTCACCACTTCGAGGGTGAGCTTGTCATAGTCGGTCGTCTGACCAAGGCGAGCCGCCTCGACCGAATAGTTAACCTTGCGGACCGGCGAGTGGACCGAGTCGATCGGGATAAAGCCGATTGGCAGGTCTTCGTCAAAGTTCCGATCAGCCGCAACGTAGCCGCGACCCTGCTTCAGGCGCAGTTCGATATTGAGTTTTCCGCCTTCACCAACCGTTGCGATATGAAGATGCGGATCGAGAACCTCGACATCGGCATCCGTCTGGATTTGGCCAGAGAGTACCTCCCCCGGTTGATCCACGATGATCCGGGCGGTGTGTACACCATCCGCCATCATCTTGAACGGAACTTGCTTTAAGTTCAATATGATATCGGTCGCGTCCTCGGTCACTCCGGGAATCGGACTAAACTCGTGAGCGACCCCTTCGATCCGCACGGCCGTGATCGCCGCGCCTTCTATCGAACTGAGCAGCACGCGACGCAGGCTGTTGCCAATCGTCGTTCCGAATCCGCGCTCGAACGGCTGCGCGGTGAACATGCCATAACGTTCCGTGAGCGTTTCGGTGTTTGCAACCAGCCGCTTCGGTTTCTGAAAGCCCTTGAACATAGCTCTCCTTGTAGGGTTGGGGGACTTAGGTCGCTTACTTCGAGTACAGTTCAACGATCAACTGTTCGTTGACCTGAATCTGAACAAGCTCTTCACGTTTGGGGTTAGAGGCAATGGTCGCCTTCAGATTTTCACGATCTACTTCAAGCCAAGTGGGAGACGGCAAGTGGGCCGTGGCATCACGAGACGACAGGATGGCTGGGTTCGTTTTGCTCTTGTCGCGAACGGAAACGACATCGCCGGGACGCACTTGATACGAAGGGATGTTGACTTTTTTGCCATTGACGAGCAAGTGGCCGTGCCGGACAACCTGGCGAGCGCCAGCGCGAGAGGTCGAGAACCCGATGCGGAAGGCGACATTGTCGAGACGCTTTTCAAGCATCTGTAACATCACTTCGCCGGTAATCCCCTTCGAGCGGCTGGCTTTCTCGAAGATGTTGCGGAACTGCCCTTCCAGGAGTCCAAAGTAACGCTTGGTCTTTTGCTTCTCGCGAAGCTGCAAACCGTAACCTACGATCTTGGGCTTGCGAGCCTGACCGTGTTGACCAGGGGGGAAGTTGCGCTTCTTCTCATCGCTTACGGCGCACTTGGGGCCATAACAGCGTTCGCCCTTCAGGTAGAGCTTCGTTCCCTCGCGCCGACACAGGCGGCACACAGGGCCAATATAACGGGCCATTCTTTCTCCTAAACCTTTGAGTAGAAACTCAGGGTGCAGTTTACGATCTTCTGGCTAAAGGCATCTCTTGCTGATTTGCTCGGAGCCGGATCTTCTTCCTGCTTGCGATAGCGTATGCGAAATAACGCGGAACGCATCACTAAACAGTATTACACAGTACGAGCGGCCCCTGCCACTCCCTTTGCCGCTTCGAGTCCAAGCAGGTCGCGCCATACCATCCCACACCGACCAATGGCCCCCCTGAGTCGGGGAGCCCTCGGCCAGCAAGGACACATCAAACGCGGCGCTTTTTCGGCGGACGGCAACCGTTGTGCGGGATGGGAGTCCGATCCTTGATCGACCGGACTTCGATGCCAGCAGTAGACAGCGCTCGAATCGCAGACTCACGACCGGCGCCGGGTCCGCTGACGCGAACCTCGACAGTACGCAGACCGGATTCTTTTGCTTTGTTGGCGGCGGTCAGAGAGGCCTGCTGAGCGGCGAACGGAGTTCCCTTGCGGGAGCCACGGAAGCCCAACGAACCGGAACTGGACCAGGCGATGACATTACCGGTGGGGTCGGTAAACGTAACGATGGTGTTGTTAAACGTAGCCTGCACATGGCAGAGCCCAATCGGTACGTTTTTTCTTTCCTTCTTTTTGAAGGCCTTCTTCTTAGCGTTTTTTGCGGGTGCTTTGGCCATGTTCGTTTACTAGATCGGACCGTTACTTCTGGCCCGGCTTCTTTTTGTTGGTAACTGTTCCCTTGCGCGGTCCTTTCCGCGTCCGGGCATTCGTGTGCGTGCGCTGGCCGCGGGCCGGTAGGCCTCGACGGTGACGCAAGCCCCGATAAGAGCCCATTTCGATAAGGCGCTTAATGTTGAGGGAAACCTCTTTCCGCAGATCGCCCTCGACCGCGCCTTCGCTTTCGAGAAGGATACGGATTTGGTTAACCTCGTCCTCGGTGAGGTCCGAAATCTTGCGATTAAAGTCTACTCCGACCCGATAAAGGATCGACTTAGCGCGGGTGCGGCCGATGCCGTAAATGTAAGTGAGACCGATCTCGGCCCGTTTTTTCGGGGGAAGATCGACGCCGGCGATACGTGCCATAGGCTGGGTTCTCCTAATTCTCTATTTGGTTGGCTGTTAAAGGGACTGGGCGAAACGCCTAGCCCTGCCGCTGCTTGTGCTTAGGATTCGTGCAGATGACCCGAACCGTTCCATAACGGTGAATGACCTTGCACTTATCGCAAATTTTCTTAACGGATGCTCGTACTTTCATTACTTCCTTGGTGCCCCTGTGATCCGACCTCGCGTATTGTCCTGCGGCGAGAGCGTCACTTCCACTTGATCTCCCGGCCGAAGCCGGACGAATGCAATCTCTTGTCTACCAGCGGCGTGTGCCAGCACTTGGCGCCGATTTTCCAATTCCACCTTCACGATGCCGTTTGGCAAAAGCTCGACGACGGTCGCGTTGTGGATTTCCATGCGAACAAACTCTTTTAAGGCCGGGTTAGCACCCACGGCCCGTTTTTAGTTACGGCCACGCAATGCTCGAAATGGGCCGAGGCCGAACCATCCTGACTTACAGCGGTCCAACGATCGGATAGAACTTTAGATTGCGGCTTCCCAGCATTGACCATCGGCTCAATTGCTAGAACCATGCCTTCCTTCAACCGCGGGTTTTCGTTGTTTCGGTCCACGTAGTTAGGGACTTGGGGCTCCTCATGCAACTCGGTGCCAATTCCGTGCCCCACGAACTCCCTGACAATCGTAAAACCGTTAGACTCTACGTGTTTCTGGACTGTAGAGCAAATATCGAACAATCGG
Source organism: Acidobacteriota bacterium (assembly GCA_025354525.1). Taxonomy (GTDB): domain Bacteria; phylum Acidobacteriota; class Terriglobia; order Bryobacterales; family Bryobacteraceae. The sequence continues at coordinate 13,489 of JANXMS010000591.1, read as the reverse complement.
TTCCCTTCTCTCACCTGATCGATCGCTCGTTCCAGGGATTCTTCGGTTACCGTCAAAAGCCTCGCCATCTGGGGACTGATCTCCCCAACACCGACTGTGATCGCCGAATCGCCGTAATAGCCGTTAAGCTGAACACCAGTGTCAATTGATATGATATCGCCTTTCTTAAGGATTTTGTGTTTGGACGGCATCCCATGCACAATCTCGTCGTTTACCGAGGTGCATAAAACGTAGGGATAACGATTCCCAGCCGACGCCGAATAGTAACCCTTAAAGGCAGGACGCGCACCGGCGTCGAGAATCAACTTCTCTGCCGTGGTCTCTAAATCTAACGTTGAAACACCTTCTTTGACCATTTCCGCCATGGTTTGCAAAATTTGGTACACGAGCAGCCCACTTCGGCGCATCTTTTCGAGTTCGGCGGGGCTTTTCCGGATGATCATGGAGCGGAGGGTAAAGAGTTGACGGCTAGAGAACTGCCAGTCAGATTGTTTAGGAATTCAGATAAAAGTTGTTTGGGTTCGAGCGTTGCGTCAAATTCCCAAAGGCGGAGGCCACTTTCGCGGAGGTACCGCTCAACTGGACCTGTAAGACTGTCGTAAATGTTGATTCGTTTTTCAATTAGGCCGACTTGGTCATCGGTGCGGGTGACGAGGGGACAGCCGCACTCGTCGCACTGGTCGGGCCACTTGGGCCGTAAGAACACCAGATTGAAGCTGGCACCGCAGTGTAAGCAGGAAACTCTAGCCAACAACCGCGATTTGATCGCCTCGTTGTTGAGTTTTAGTCGGACGACGACAGGTTCGATATCCATTTGGCGTAGCACCGGGAGAAACGTAGTGCTTTGCTGTAGGGTTCTCGGATACCCATCCAAAACAAAACTTTTATGGCAATCTTCCGATAGAATCCGTTCAGAAACTAATTGGTTTGCAATCTGATCCGGGGCGTAATTCCCTTCGAGAAGAGCAACCGATGCTTGGCCGATCTCCGTATCGGCGGTAATGTGCTTGCGGAGTAGGTCTCCCGTTGAGATATGAGGCCACCGAGTAACTTGGCTAAGTATCTTTCCGAAAGTACCCTTTCCTGAACCGGGTGCTCCGTAGAGCATCACCGCCAGGGGCTTGATGGCACGAACATTGACGGTAACGGCGGTATTCAATTGCGAAAGATCACGATCAGGACGAAGAACGGCGACCACGAATCCGGCCAGCCCGAGGCGTGAAACCTTCATAGTGCCGCATGATGAGCTGGGCTTCGATCTGGTTAATCGTATCCATGGCCACACCAACTACAATCAGCAAAGAAGTTCCACCGAAATAGAAATTAACGTTGAGACCGTCCAAAATAAAGCGAGGAAAATACGCATCGACCCAGTTCCCGATCAATGGAAGGTGCTGGAGCTTGATCCCCGAGATCATGATTTCGGGGAGCAGACAAAGGACCGCGAGGTACAAGCCACCGACGACAGTGATCTTCGTCAGGATGTTGTTCATGTAGTCTGCGGTGTTCTTGCCCGGTCGAATGCCCGGAATAAAGCCGCCATATTTTCTCATGTTGTCCGCCGCTTCGTTCGGATTGAAGATAATCGAAACATAGAAGAAACAGAAAAACACGATCAAAGCGATGAATAGGATGATATAGAGAGGTTCGGAGTGCTGAATGCTCCGCAACATGGCGCTCAAGTACGAGTTGTCCCGGACCCATGCCACCTGAGTTAGAGTCTGCGGGAACGTAAGCAGCGAACTAGCAAAAATTACCGGGATCACGCCGCCAGCGTTGACTTTGAGCGGCAGGTGGGTCGACTGGCCACCCATCATCCGCCGTCCGACCACCCGCCGGGCGTATTGAACCGGGATGCGCCGTTCGCCACGTTCCACAAGAACGATCAGTCCCACAACCGCAATCATAATCGCGATGATGATCAACAGCTGAACAATGTTCCACTCGCGGGTCTGGAACGCTTTTTGGTAAATGTTGCCAATCGCTTGCGGGAGCCCAACCACGATACCCGTGAAGATGATCAAGGACATTCCGTTCCCTATGCCGCGTTCGGTGATCTGCTCGCCGAGCCACATGATAAATGCGGTGCCCGTCGTCAGCGAAATCATCGTCATGAGAATGAATCCGATGCCAGGATTGACAACAAAATTTCCTTGGGACTGCAGCGCCGAAGCAATAGTAAACGACTGCACCAGGGCCAGCCCGACCGTCAAATAGCGGGTCCACTGCGTGATCTTTCGACGGCCAAGCTCGCCCTCTTTCGAGAGCTTCTCCAGCGTCGGCACGACGATCGTCATCAACTGTAGAATGATTGACGCCGTAATGTAGGGCATGATACCCAAAGCAAATACGGTTAACCGGCGAAACATGCCGCCGGAAAACAAGTCAATGAATCCCAGAAGGGTCCCTTGGTTTTGATTGAAAAACTCTTCCAGGCGCTCAGCATCGATACCGGGGGTGGGTATATGCCCACCGAGCCGGTATATCGCGAGCATACCCAGAGTAAAGAGAATCCGATTCCGTAGATCCGGAATCTTGAATGCATTCGCCAGTGCTTCGAAGAACTTCATGGACTAGGCCTTGGGTTGGACGCGAGACTTCTTTTCGATCACGGTCACCGTGCCGCCAGCCGCCTTGATCTTCTCTTCGGCTGCCTTCGAAAAGATGTGGGCCGTGACGTGAATGGCTCGAGTGATTTCCCCGTTAGCGAGAATTTTCAGGCCATCGAGCATCTTTTTAATGACGCCCTGTTCAACGACCTGCTCTAGACCGAAGGTGTCACCCGAGAGCTTGTCGAGGGTAGACAGGTTCACAATAGCGTACTCTTTCCGGAAGATGTTGGTGAAGCCGCGCTTCGGAAGACGCCGATGCAAAGGCATCTGGCCACCTTCAAATCCGCGCATGCGGGAGTATCCGCTGATCGACTTGGCACCTTTGGCACCCCGACCGGAGAACTTTCCGCGGCCGGTACCCATACCTTGGCCAACGCGTTGCTTTTTCTTTACTTGTCCGACTGGCGGCTTAATGTCACTGAGATTCATTTGAGGTGGTCTCCACGGAAACTTGCTATTCCACGATACGGAGCAAGTGAGGCACCTTAGCCACCATTCCGCGGAAGGATGGAGTGTCGGGCCTCTCAACAATACGATTCATTTTTTTCAAACCCAACGACCGCACAATGGCCTTGTGCAGATAGGGAGTGCTGATGGTACTCCGATAAAGTTGGATCTTTATCATTTTAGCAGTAGTCACGGTGGGCATTCCTTACATCTTCTCCAGCGGAATGCCGCGGCGTTCTGCCACTTCGTTCTTTTCCCGCAATTGAACCAACGCGGCCATGGTCGCTTTGACCATGTTGTGGGGATTGCGGGAGCCGAGGCATTTGGTGAGAACGTTGGGAATACCGACGGCTTGGATCACCGCGCGAACCGCGCTACCAGCGATCACACCGGTACCTTCCGGCGCCGGCTTAATAAGGACCAATCCTGCTCCGAAGCGGCCCGTCGCCGCATGGGCGATGGTGGTCTCCAGGACGTTGATCCGATGCAAGTTTTTCTTGGCGGCCTCAATTCCTTTTTTGATCGCCGCCGGAACTTCTTTCGCCTTTCCGGTGCCAAATCCTACGATTTTGGCTTGGGGATCTCCGACAACAACCAGAGCCGAAAAGCTCAGGTTCTTACCGCCCTTGACGACTTTGGTGACACGATTGATCGAGACTACTTGTTCTTTTAAGTTCGCGGTTGCTTCGACGCGTTTCACTACGGTGGCTGGCATGCGTTATATCTCCTCGACCTTTAAAATTCCAACCCGGCGGCACGCGCTGCATCGGCCAGCGCCTTAATCCGGCCATGATAGAGGAAGCCGCCACGGTCGAAGACGACCTTGGTCACGCCCTTCTCTTTTGCACGCTCTGCTACCAGCTTCCCGATAGCCGTGGCCCCGGCGACATTGCCACCGTCGCCAGCCCCTTTCTCGGCCGAGGAGGCCGAAACGATCGTCGACCCGGCCAAGTCATCAATAATTTGAACGTAAATGTGCTTAATGCTGCGAAACACAGCCAAGCGAGGTCGAGTGGGACTTCCCTCAACCCGTTTCCGAATGCGGGTGTGAATGCGGCGACGAACAGCGTCTTTGTTGATTTTAGAGATCATGCTTCTTATTTCCTCGCGCTGCTACTTCTTGCCGCCAGCGCCAGATTTACCAGCCTTCTTGCGGAGTACTTCGCCCGTGTAACGGACACCCTTGTTCTTGTATGGATCTGGTGGACGCAAGAAGCGCATATTCGCCGCCACCTGTCCAATCAATTGCCGATCATGACTCGTAAGAACTACGTGCGTCAGCTTTTCGATCTTGGCATCGACTCCAGTTGGAAGTAAGAACTCAATCAGGTGAGAATACCCAAGTGTAAAGACGACTACCCGTCCCTTGAGTTCACACCGATAACCGGTCCCCACGATGTCCAACTCCCGAGTAAAGCCGGTGGAAACGCCGGTAACGGCATTCGCTGCCAGCGCGCGAGTCAGTCCATGAAGGGCAGCTTGGGAATCGCTGTCTCGCTTCACTTCCAGCACGTTCGCGTTCTGTTCGATCCGGACCCCGCTGGGGATCGGCACAATCAGTTTGCCCTTCGGTCCTTGCACCGCGAGCTCTGAGCCGATGTTAACGGTCACCCCAGCTGGGAGCGAGATCGGTTTTTTTCCTACTCTCGACATATTTCGTTCTCTCTCAATCGGTTTGCGGGCCTACCAAACTTGGCAGAGCAGTTCGCCACCCACACCCTCTTTGCGAGCGGTGCGGCCGGTCATGACACCTTTCGGCGTCGTTAAGATGTTGATTCCCATTCCGCCGAGGACGCGCGGGACGTCCTTCGAGCCGACGTATACCCGACAGCCGGGCTTGGAAACTCGTTCGATCTTCGAAATCACCGGCGCGTTTGCGGGGGTGTACTTCAGATAGATCTTGATTACTTTCTTGGCGCCTTCCTCGGCGAGCTTGAAATTGAGAATATAGCCTTCTTCACGAAGAATACGGGCAATCTCTAATTTCAAGTTCGATCCCGGGACATCCACTTTAGGATGTCGGGCGGCCATCGCGTTGCGGATCCGCGTAAGCATATCGGCGATAGGATCGCTGGTCATGGTCCGTTCGGGTTTCCTTGTGTATTGAAATACTTAACAGAGAGCTGGGTTACCAGCTCGATTTTGTGACACCGGGGATTTGCCCAGACAGCGCCAGCTGGCGGAAGCAAATACGGCATAATCCAAACTTGCGCATAAATCCACGGGGGCGGCCGCAGCGGAAACAACGATTCCGGTGCCGGACGCCGAACTTCGGAGTGTTGGCATCAGCTAACTTCTTTAGCTTGATATCCTTAGCGATTTTAGCGGTTGTAGCCATAAATCAAGAGTCCTTATTGAGTTACTGCTGCCGGAAGGGCATGCCCATTAACTTCAGCAGCGAAACACCCTCTGCATCCGTCTTGGCCGTGGTCGTGATACTGATGTTCATGCCGCGGGTTTTGTCGACCTTGTTGTAATCGATCTCGGGAAAGATGAGCTGATCTTTGATCCCGAGAGTGTAGTTGCCACGACCGTCAAACGCCTTCGAGGATACGCCACGGAAGTCACGAACGCGCGGCAACGAGATGTTCATCAGACGGTCGAGAAACTCAAACATGCGATCCCCCCGTAGGGTGACCATACATCCGATCGGCATGTTCTCGCGGAGTTTGAAAGCCGCAATGGATTTCTTGGCTCTCGTAACGACCGGCTTCTGGCCGGCAATCGATCCAAGTTCATTCGCCGCGCCATCCATGATCTTCGGGTTGGAGGTCGCTTCGCCGAGACCGACATTGATCGAAACCTTCTCGATCTTCGGAACGGCCATTACATTCGTATAACTAAATTCTTTGGTGAGCGCCGGAACGACGTTCTTGAGGTAGTGTTCTCTGAGCCTGGCCTTCATACTGATTCCTTACTTCTTCGCCGCGAGGACTTCGCCAGTCTTCTTGGCCACGCGAACGCGCTTGGCCGAGGCTCCCTCGCCTTCTACTTTAATACCGATCCGCGTCGGCACACCGTCGCTCGTCAGGATCATCAAGTTCGAGACGTGAATGGTGGCTTCCTTCTCCGCGATGCCACCCTTGATTTGCTTCGAGGGATTAGCCTTTGTGTGGCGCTTCACTAACATTACGCCTTCCACAATCAGCCGACCAGTCTCCCGATTAATCTCGAGGATGCGACCTGACTTACCCTTGTCTTTCCCGGCGATCACCTTAACGACGTCGTTCTTCCGGAGTTTGATTTTCATCGGCGCATTGGGGGTTGCCATTAGAGCACCTCCGGAGCAAGACTTACGATCTTCATATACTTCTTGTCCCGCAGTTCCCGAGCGACGGGTCCGAAGACGCGCGTGCCAATAGGCTCGCCCAAGTCATTAATCAAAACGGCCGCGTTGTTGTCAAAACGGATATAGGTGCCGTCTTTGCGACGGGCTTCCTTACGCATCCTGACAATTACGCAACGAACCACTTTGCCCTTCTTGATATTCGAATCCGGCGCGGCCTCTTTGACCGATGCCGTGATGATATCGCCCAATCCAGCATGCGCACCGAGGTCTCCACCGCGGGGCAGGATACATTGCAAACGACGAGCGCCGCTATTGTCAGCGACCTCGAGGATTGTTCTCATTCCGATCATGTAGTTTTTCCAGCCTCCTTATGTGTGTTCGGTCGACTACTTGCCAGACTTCTTGGCAGTCTTCTTCTTCTTGGGTTGTGCGACAGGGGCCACAACAGCGTCCTCGACGATGACAGCTTTACGGATGATCTCCGCCAAAGCCCACCGCTTCAGATGGCTAAGCGGCCGGTGCTCGGTAATCCGAACCACGTCGCCGGTGCGGGCGCTTTCGTTTTCATCGTGGGCGTAAAACTTCCGCCGCTTCGTGATGACACGCTTGTAGAGAGGGTGCTTTACCCGTCGGGTGACTTCGACCACAATGGTCTTGGTCATTTTGGTCGAGACGACTTCGCCGACTTTCGCCTGGCCAGCCTTTTCCGGGACCGCTATTTGATTCGTTTCAGCCGCCATGGTTACTTTCCTTGCCTCTCGCGCAGGATCGTTAGAATCCGTGCCCGGTCCTTCCTGAGTTCGCGGTATTTCTTCAAACCATCCGCTTGGCCCATGGACATCCGGAAGCGCAATTGAAACATCTGCTCTTCGTTCGCCTTGGCCTGCTTTTCAAGCTCGGTTGCTTCGAGCCCCCGGATTTTCTCGGCTTTCATATCGTTATTCCTGCTTCGTTTCTCTTGTTGCGCTAGCGTTTAGGCTTGCATATCGCGGCTGACGACTTTCGTGAGCATCGGAAGCTTTTGGGCTGCGAGCCGCATCGCTTCCGTCGCAACGTCGAGCGTCACGCCTTCCATCTCAAACAGAATCTTGCCGGGGCGAATGACGCACGCCCAGTGATCCAGCGGACCCTTGCCCGAGCCCATGCGGACTTCGGCCGGTTTCTTGGTGATCGGTTTGTCCGGGAAAATCCGGATCCAGACTTTGCCACCGCGCTTGATGTATCGCGTCATCGCGATACGGGCGGCTTCTATTTGCCGGTCCGTGATCAAGCCGCACTCCATGGCCTTCAAGCCGTAGTCACCGAAAGCCAAAGTGCTGCCGCGCCAGGCCTTGCCTGTAATGCGGCCGCGCTGTTGCTTCCTGTACTTGACTTTCTTGGGCATCAGCATGGCGATAATTCTCCGTATCGAAATTAATTCTGAGTTCTAAAAGGTTACTGACCGTCGACAACTTCGACCGGCGCATCGGCTGCCGTCTCGGCTTTCCACGCGGGTTGCACGGGAGCCAATGGCGGAGCGATGGGACGGGCAGAAGCCTCGGTTGCCGCAGGAGCGACTTGGACGGGAGGACCCGCCGACGCACCTTGAGGAGCGCGCCCATCGGCACTGCGATTGCCACGTTCGCCACCACGATCCCCGCGGTCGGGACGGTCGTTCCGGTCATTGCGTTCCCGACGGGGAGCGCGGCGGGGCTCAGGCTCAGTTCCCTTTCGGAAATCACCAAGAATTTCGCCTTTGTAGATCCAAACCTTGACGCCGATTACGCCATAGGTTGTAAATGCTTCACTAAAGCCGTAGTCGATGTCGGCGCGGAGGGTATGCAGCGGCAGTTGCCCGTCGAGGTACCATTCGCTTCGGGCGATTTCCGCACCGTTTAAGCGACCGGATACCCGGACCTTGATCCCCTTGCAGCCTAGTCTCTTGGCGTTGTCGACAGCCTTTCGCATGGCACGCCGGAAAGCCACGCGCTTTTCGAGCTGCATCGCGATCGACTCGGAGACGAGCTGTGCATCGTGATCAGGCTTTGAGACTTCCTGGATGTCGATGAAGACTTCCCGATTGGTCTTTTGGGCCAAATCCGACTTCAGCTTCTCAATCTCGGCGCCCTTCCGTCCGATGATGATGCCGGGGCGGGAGGTCCGGATCGTAATCCGCAACTTGTTGCCGGGGCGGTCAACTTCAATCGAACTGATCCCAGCCGCTTTGAGGCGATTGGTGAGCGATTCTCTCAGGTTGAGGTCTTCGTGCAGTAACTTAGCGTAGTCCTGCTTGGCGAACCAGCGCGACCGCCACGTTTTGGTGACCCCTAGCCGGAATCCGTATGGATGTGTTTTCTGACCCATGCTAACTCGATTTCTCGTTTGGCTCTAATTGTGTGGTTGGCATCGTTATCTATTGCCTTTGAGCGGCTATTGCTTTTCAGCAACCGTAACGACAATGTGGGAAATCCGCCGCTGGTACCGATACGCCCGGCCCATTGGGGCAGGACGAATCCGCTTCATGCGCGGGCCTTCGTTGACGTAGGCTTCACTGACGTAAAGTTTGTCCACGTCGATCGACTCGGTCTTGTTTTCGGCGTTAGCGATCGCGCTGCGCAGTACCTTTTCGATGGTCGGGGCAACGCGTTTGTTGGTGGTCCGAAGAATGTTGATGGCGTCGCCGGCTTTGACACCGCGGATGAGATCGACAACCAACCGGGCTTTCTGTGGGGAGACGTGAATGTATCGGGCTTCTGCTCTTGCTTCCATTTCGATTCTCCCTACCGGCTCGACTTTTCATACGTCTTGGCTTGGTGGCCCTTAAAGGTCCGCGTCGGCGAGAATTCGCCTAGCTTATGTCCCACCATATTTTCAGTTACGTACACCGGGATGAACTTCCGACCATTGTGCACGGCTAGCGTGTGCCCGATGAAAAGGGGCAGAATGGTGGACCGGCGCGACCAGGTCTTTATGACCTTCTTCTCGTTCTTGGCGATCATCGCATCCACCTTCGCGAGAAGGTGGTCGTCGATAAACGGCCCTTTTTTAAGTGAACGACCCATGTCTGGTTTCCTTCCTAGCGCTTCTTACTCTTGCGGGTGACGATGAACTGATCGGTCCGCTTGTTGTTCCGCGTTTTGAATCCACGCGTTGGTTGGCCCCAAGGACTAACCGGATGACGTCCGCCCGAGGTGCGACCTTCACCACCACCATGGGGGTGATCAACCGGGTTCATCACGACGCCACGGTTGTGAGGCGTTTTGCCCAACCACCGCGTTCGGCCGGCTTTGCCAAGCGATTCGTTCTCGTGGTCGGTGTTCCCGACCTGTCCGATCGTAGCCGCACATTCCAATTGAACCTTGCGAACTTCCCCCGATGGTAGTTTCAACAGAGCGATACCGCCCTCTTTCGATACCAACTGGGCAAGAGTGCCCGCAGAGCGCGCCATCTGGCCGCCCTTACCAGGCTTTAACTCGATGTTGTGTACAAACGTACCGGCGGGGATGTTCTTCAGCGGCAGCGAGTTGCCGATCAGGATGTCCGCGTCCGGACCACTTGTAACCGTCTTGCCGACTTCAAGGCCGAGCGGAGCGATAATGTAGCGCTTCTCGCCATCTGCGTAGTTCAACAAGGCGATGCGAGCGGAACGATTCGGATCGTACTCAATGGCAGCAACTCTGGCGGGGATGCCCGCTTTGTCGCGCTTAAAATCGATGAGGCGGTAACTTTGCTTATGGCCACCACCAATAAACCGGGAGGTGACTCGTCCGGTGTTGTTCCGACCACCGGTCTTCTGGTGAATGGCGGTAAGCGACTTTTCCGGAGTTTGCTTGGTGATCTCTTCACGCGTCACTACCGTCATGAAACGGCGGCTGGGCGTGAACGGACGGAATGTTTTCATCGGCATGGTTTAGATCTCCGCGTACTCCGGCATTTTCTCGCCGGCTCTGAGCTTCACGTATACTTTCTTCCAGTCCGAACGGTAACCCGCGAACTTGCCCCGGCGACGTAACTTTCCTTCGATGTTCATCGACCGGATATCGGCGACTTTGACTTTAAAAAGCTTTTCAATCGCCTGCCGAACCTGGACCTTGTTGGCGTCCGGGTGTACTTCAAACGTTAAGGTGTTTTCGTCTTCTTTCTTGGTCAAGCCCTTTTCGGTGACGATGGGGCGACGGACTACTTGGTAAAGATTCATTTGGCGAGACCCTCCGATAGGCGCTTGGCGGCCACTTCAGAGATGAGGACCTTTCGCGCCCCGAGGAGGTGGTAAGGATTCACATCTTTGCTTTCGAGCAGGGTGACGCCAGGGATATTCCGCGAACCGAGTTTGAGATTACGGTTCTCAATGTTGTCGATCAGGAGAACCGTCTTCGGCGACGAGAAGTTGCCGAGAACGTTTTCCATGGTCTTAGTTTTGTGGTCACTGAGGGAGAACTCGCTGACAACCTGCAACTCGCCGTCCCGAAGTTTCGCGCTGAGGGCGGAGCGCATAGCCCCTTTCAACATCTTCGCGGGCAATTTGTACGAGTAGTCGCGCGGTTGCGGACCGTGGGTCGTACCACCGTGGCGCCACAAAGGCGAGCGGATTGAGCCCACTCGAGCGCGGCCCGTTCCCTTCTGTTTCCACAGTTTCCTACCCGAACCAGCAACCTCGTGCCGGGTCTTGGTCGAGGCCGTGCCCCGCCGTTGATTGGCAAGATAGTTACGGACAGCCTCGTACAGCAGCGCTTCGTTGACGTCGGCCGCAAACACGGAATCGGAGAGTTCGATTTCGCCGACGATTTTATTATTTAGATCCAGTACATTTACTTTCGGCATGTTCTTTCCGGCCTAACGGCCTTGCCCCTTTTTGGAGCGACGCAAGAGCACGTAGCTGCCGTTTGGCCCGGGAACTGCACCTTTGATCGCGATGACATTTTCTTCGGCGTCAATCTGGACAATTTCCAGATTCCGAACGGTAACCTGATCGGTTCCCATGTGGCCGCCCATGCGGGTACCCGGGAAAACTCGGCTCGGGAAGCTCGATCCGCCGATGGATCCAGGGGCGCGATGGAACATCGAGCCATGGCCACCAGGGCCGCCGCGGAAGTTGTGGCGCTTGATGACCGAGGCGAAACCTCGACCCTTGCTGATTCCGATGACGTCGATTTTTTCGGTTGGCTTGAAGTCGCTAGCCAGAACACGGTCGCCAGCTTTCAGATCGCTAGAGCCCGAACCCAACCGGAGTTCTTTGAGGTGGCGGATACCCTCGGCGCCGGCCTTTTTCAAGTGGCCAGTCTCCGGTTTGTTGATCCGCGCTGCCTTCACATACTCCATGAAGCCGAGTTGTACAGCATCGTAGCCGTCCGTGGCGGAGGTCTTGCGCTGTACTACGACGCAGGGGCCAGCCTTGACCAAGGTCACAGGGACTACCTGCCCATCGGGGCGGAAGACCTGTGTCATTCCGATTTTTTTGCCTAGAATTCCAGGGCTCATATATTTCCTTGGGCTTGGGTAACCGCCCGGACCGTCAGGTCTTGCGCTGTTACCGCAGGTTCAATCTCTTTCGTTTGCCTTACCAGGGAGCCGTTCGGTTCGGGTGAACCGCTACCTCAACCTGTCGGCGGATCTTACTTCTTTCCGAACGCTTTGATTTCGACGTCGACGCCAGCCGGCAGATCGAGTTTCATGAGGGCGTCCACAGTTTCCTGGGTTGGAGCCAGAATATCCAGCAGGCGCTTGTGCGTCCGAATTTCAAACTGTTCCCGCGATTTTTTATCAACGTGGGGCGACCGATTGACGGTGTACCGATTGCGAATGGTGGGAAGCGGGATCGGGCCGGCGACTTGTGCGCCGCTACGCTTTGCCGTCTCGACGATTTCTTGCGTTGATTGATCAAGGATACGGTGGTCGTAAGCCTTGAGTCGGATGCGAATGCTTTCTCTTAGAGACATGTTATTTACAGGTTACTTCGTAGAGGATGGGGTTCTGACTAAGGGCCAAAACCCCGATCTGATTAGATGCCAATTTCGGTAACGGTGCCAGCACCAACGGTGCGGCCACCTTCACGAATTGCGAACCGAAGGCCTTTGTCCATGGCGACGGGCGTGATCAGCTCAATCGAGAGCGAGACATTATCACCCGGCATCACCATCTCAGTACCTTCCGGCAACTTCGCCACACCCGTTACGTCCGTCGTGCGGAAGTAGAACTGGGGGCGGTAGCCGTTGAAGAACGGCGTGTGACGACCGCCCTCTTCTTTGCTCAACACGTAGACTTCGCCGGTGAAGTTCTTGTGCGGCTTGATCGAACCTGGCTTGGCGATAACCTGACCGCGTTCGACGTCTTCCTTGTCGATACCGCGCAGCAGCAAGCCGACGTTGTCGCCCGCGCGGCCTTCATCAAGCAACTTCTTGAACATCTCGACGCCGGTGACCACCGTCTTCCGCGTGTCGCGGAAGCCAACGATCTCCATTTCCTCGCCGACTTTGCAGATTCCCTGTTCGATACGGCCCGTAACCACCGTGCCGCGACCTTGGATCGAAAAGATGTCTTCGATCGGCATCAGCATCGGCTTGTCAATCACGCGCAACGGCATCGGAACGTACGAGTCAACCGCTTCCATCAACGCGTCGATCGCCGCTTCCCACTCGGGTTCTCCGTTCAGGCCACCCAAGGCCGAAACCTTGCATACCGGCAGATCATCGCCCGGGAACTTGTAGCTTTTCAGGAGTTCGCGAACTTCGAGCTCTACCAGCTCGAGCAGCTCAGCGTCTTCCACCATGTCGACTTTATTCAACGCAACCACGATGTACGGAACACCAACCTGACGGGCGAGCAGGATGTGCTCACGAGTCTGGGGCATCGGACCGTCGGTAGCCGCAACCACCAGAATGGCACCGTCCATCTGGGCCGCTCCAGTGATCATGTTCTTAATGTAGTCAGCGTGGCCAGGGCAATCCACGTGGGCGTAGTGGCGATTCTTCGTCTCGTATTCCACGTGAGCGGCGTTAATCGTGATACCGCGAGCCTTCTCTTCCGGAGCGTTGTCGATCGAGTCGAAACTGCGGAAGGTGTTCTTCGGGTTGTGCTTCGACAACACCTTCGTGATCGCGGCCGTCAGGGTCGTCTTGCCGTGATCAATATGTCCGATCGTGCCGATGTTTACGTGCGGCTTACT
>JANXMS010000549.1 GCA_025354525.1 Acidobacteriota bacterium | reverse complement strand
CTGCGCGGCGGTGGAGAAGGCGACGGGCGCGCAGATGGCGCTGGTGACGCTGCCAACACTTGAAGGGGAGCCGGTGGAGGACGTGGCAAATAGCCTGTATCGGCGTTGGGGGATTGGCAAGAAGGGGAAGGACGAAGGGTTGCTGCTGTTGTTGATCGTGGGGGACAAGCGGAGCCGTCTTGAGGTGGGTTATGGGTTGGAGCCGATTTTGCCGGACGGATCGGCGGGAGCGGTTTTGCGGGAGATGCGGCCGGCGTTGCGGGAGGGAGCGTATGGGGACGCGTTGGTTGCGGCGAGCCATTATTTAGGCACGCGGATTGGGAAGGCGAAGAACGTGACGGTGGAGGACGGGGCGACTCCCCAGCCGGAACGTCGGCGAAAGAAGGAAGGGGCGGTGCCGCTGTGGCTCATGATTTTGGGTGGCATATTCCTGTTGTATCTGATTGGAAGCGGGAACATTGGAGCGGCTTGGATGTTGGGATCGGTACTTTCGGGCCGGGGCGGTCGGGAGGGCGGCGGATTTGGCGGGCATGATGGGGGCTCGGGTGGATTTGGGGGGTTTGGTGGGGGAGATTCAGGTGGTGGAGGATCGTCTTCGGACTGGTAGAGAGCTATGGCGAATGAACTTGAGAAGCGATGTGCGGAGTTGGCGGAGCGGGCGGCGAAGGCGTTTGAAGGCGGCCTGGTGTCGTTGATTCTGTACGGATCCGGGGCGCGGGGGGATCACGATGGATTGTCGGATTTGAACGTGCTTTGCGTGCTCGAACGACTGACGCCGAGGGAGTTGGGCCAGGCGGAGCCGATTTTTCGGTGGTGGCGGGGATTGGGTAATCCGGCGCCGCTGCTGCTTTCGGCGGAGGAGGTAAGGACCTCGACCGATTGCTTCGCGATGGAGTTTCACGACATTAAAGAAGTGCACCGGATTCTGTCGGGGGCTGATGTGGTGTCGAATTTGGCGATTGACGACACGTTCTATAGAGGCCGTGTGGAGTTTGAAGTGCGGAGCAAGCAGTTGCGGCTGCGGCAGAAGGCGGCGGGGGTGTTGTCGGATGCGGAGCTACTTACCAAGTTGATGACGGAGAGCGTTTCGACGTTTTTGACGTTGGGTAGGCATGTTTTGCGTTTGACGGGAGTGGATGCCCCGACACAGAAGCGGGCGATTGCGGAGGCGATGGAAAAAGCTTTCGGGATTGAGGCTGGTCCGTTCTATACTTTGTTGGATCTCCGTGAGGGGAAGAGCAAAGTGCGCGGGCTGGATGCGGCGAGTTTGTTCGCCGCGTATTTGCAACAGATCGAACTATTGGTCGCGACAGTCGACCGCTTGGAGAGATGAGACATGAAGATTGCATTAATCGTAGTTGGTGTTTTGGTGGCGATTGGCTTGTTTTTTGGTATGCAGGTATTAGGCACCCGGAATGAGTTGGTGACGCAGAAGAACACTATTGAGGGCGCTTTCGCGCAGGTGGATGTGGCGCTGCAACGCCGGGCGGATTTGATTCCGAACTTGGTGGAGACGGTGAAGGGATTTGCGTCGCAGGAAAAGGACGTGATTGCTTCGGTAGCGAACGCGCGGGCGGCTCTGGGCGGAGCGCGGTCTCCGGCGGAAAAGATTGCGGCTAACGGGCAGTTGGACAGTGCGCTTTCGCGACTGCTTGTTGTGGTGGAAGCGTACCCGCAATTGAAGAGCGACGCGAGCTTTATGCGGCTGCAGGATGAGCTAGCCGGGACGGAAAACCGCATCGCGGTGGAGCGACGGAAGTATAATGAGACGGTCCAGAAGTACAACACGACGATTGAGCTGTTCCCGAACAATATAGCGGCGTCGCTGTTCGGCTTCCAGCGCAACGATGCTTATTTCAAGACAGACCCAGGAGCGCGGACGGCGCCCAAAGTGAACTTCGGAATTAAATAATTTTTTGAAAGACATGCCTGAAACATTTCGTAATTACATTAACGGCGAGTGGGTGGACGGAGCTACGTTCGAGAACCGGAATCCGGCGAATACGGACGAGGTGGTGGGCCTATTCGTGAAAGGAACGCCTGCGGACGTGGACCGCGCGGCGGATGCGGCGCAGACGGCGTTTGCCAAATGGAGCACGATGCCGGGTCCGGCCCGAGGCGCGTTTCTCTTTAAAGTTGCCGACATTCTGGAGAAGAAGTTCGATCAGCTAGGCGAAGAGATGTGCCGGGAAGAGGGCAAGACGTTGCCCGAGGCGAAAGGGGAAGTTCGGCGAGCGATTAACATTTTCCGTTATTTCGGGAGTGAAGGTTCGCGGCTGCCGGGTCACTTGGTTCCTTCCGAGCGGGACCGGGTGCACATGTTTGCGATCCGGAAGCCGATTGGCGTGATTGGTTTGATCACGCCTTGGAACTTTCCGATTGCGATTCCAGCGTGGAAGATGGCTCCGGCATTAGTTTGCGGGAACACGATCATTGTGAAGCCGGCGAGTGTGTCGCCGATGAGCGCGTGGCGGATTGTGGAGGCTTGCCATGAGGCCGGGATTCCGGCGGGCGTGGTGAACTTCATTGCGGGATCTGGTGCGGCGATTGGTGGGGCTTTGGTGAACGCGAAGCCGGTGAAGGCAATTTCGTTCACGGGGTCGGTGGAAGTTGGCAACTGGGTGCACACTGAAGGGTCGAAGCGGCATTTGCGGTTGCAGCTTGAGATGGGCGGGAAGAATCCGACGATTGTGCTGGCCGATTGCGACTTCAATTCGGCCGTAGAGAACGTGGTGAATGCGTCGTTCTTCTCGACGGGCCAGAAGTGCACGGCGACGAGCCGGGCGATTGTGGAGGCTCCGATTTACGACAAGTTCGTGGCGGCGCTGGTGGAGCGGACGAAGAAGCTGAAGGTCGGCAACGGCATGGAAGCGGGCATCGACATCGGGCCAGCAGTGGACGAAGGGCAGTTGGAGACGGACTTGAAGTACATTGCGATTGGCCGAAAGGAGAACGGGGAACCGTTATGCGGCGGCAATCGGCTGACGGGTGGGGCTTACGACAAGGGTTACTTTGTGGAGCCGACCATTTTTGCTGATGTGAAGGAAGGGGACACGCTGGCGACCGAAGAGGTATTCGGGCCGGTGTTGGTGGTGATGAAGGCGGCGGATGCGGCGGATGCGCTGCGGATGGCCAACGCGACCGAATTTGGGCTTTCGGCGTCGATTCAGACGACGAACATTTCGCGGGTGTTTGAGTTTGTGTACGGCTGCGACGCCGGTTTGTTGACGGTGAACCTGCCCAGCGCGGGCGTGGAGTATCAGTTACCGTTTGGCGGGACCAAGGATTCCAGCTTCGGGCCGAAGGAGCAGGGGCCGGCGGCGATGGACTTCTACAGCGACTACAAGACCATTTATTTGAAGTATTAAGTTAGTAACCCTCTCATGAAACTCGGACAAATTAAGTGGAATAACGAAGTAACAGCGGCCATTTTTGAAGGCACGACGGCCCGGGCTATTCCGGGCCATACGCTGTACGACCTGATCCGGCGGGCGGAGGTCGAGAAGAAGAGCCTAACAGAACTGGCGGCCTCGATGGCATCTTCGCACAAGGAGACCAGCACGCCGGTGATCCCGTTGTCGCCGAAAGAGGTTTGGGCTTGCGGCTGCACTTATGAGATGAGTGCGAGCTTTCGCGACGCAGAGCACAACACGCGGGAGGGGTTCTATCGGTACGTGTTTGATCCGGCGAACCGGCCCGAGGTGTTTTTCAAGGGCACGAGCCGGGTTTGCGTGGGCCCGAACGCGGGAATCGGCTTGCGGGCGGATTCGAACTTTACGGCGCCGGAACCGGAGCTGGCGGTGGTTCTAGGTTCGAACGGGCGGGTGGTCGGCTATACGATTGCCAACGACGTTTCGGCTTGGGACATCGAGAAAGAGAACCCGTTGTACCTGCCGCAGTCGAAGCAGTATACGGCTTGTTGCTCGCTGGGACCGGTGATGGTGACGGCGGATGAGTTGACGGATCCTTACGATATCGACATGACCTGTACGATTTTGCGGGGCGAGACGCAGACGTTTTACGGCGAGACTTCGACGGGGAAGTTGGGCCGGAAGATTGAGACGTTGATTGAGTATTTGTTGCGATCAAATCCGGTGCCTTGCGGCAGTGTGTTGCTGACGGGGACCGGGATTATTGTGACACAGGCGTCGGCGCTGGCAGCAGGGGATGTGGTGAAGATCACGGCGTCGGGGATTGGTGAGCTGTCAAATCCTTGTGTAATTGTTTAGGATGACTCTGCTAGGCAGGGAATAAAAGGGCTGCGGGTGTGACCGCAGCCCTTCACTTTTGCCGCCGTGCTCTCCAGAGGAGGGCTGGGATGGCGGCAAGTAGGAGCAGGGAGCCTGTTGAGGGCTCAGGGATACTGCTGCTGCTTTCCCGGACGGGGCCGGGGCCCCCTCCGGAGGTAGGGGCGAATTGGCACGCTGCTGAGCCATGAGACACCGTGTTGGTATCGAGGGTGACGGCACCGTTGCGGGCGAGCACTCGACCGCAACGGGATATTGACTCCTGTGGTGAGGGTAATGCTCGAGAGGGCGAGGACGTTTCCCGCGAACGCAGTGGTGGTACCTAAGCTAGCGGAACTTCCGACCTGCCAGAAGACTCGTTCTCCTTTCCCACCGTTTGTGAGCAGGACAGCGGAGTTGCTGCCGGTGGTCAAGGTGCTTCCGATTTGAAACACAAAGACGGAGGCCGGATCCCCGAGGGAGTTGAGGCTAAGCGCTCCAGTCAATTGAGCGGAGGTAGCAAAGCAGTAGACGCCCGGGGTGAGCGTGAGTCCGCCGAGGTCCTGGCCGGTTAGGACGGTGCCGCATGGTTGGTTTGCGGCAGCAAGAAAGGCCGTCGTG
This sequence comes from Acidobacteriota bacterium, assembly GCA_025354525.1. Lineage (GTDB taxonomy): Bacteria > Acidobacteriota > Terriglobia > Bryobacterales > Bryobacteraceae. Next base: position 1,190 of record JANXMS010000549.1, on the reverse strand, counting down.
AGGTCATTTTTCGCTTGGAGGGCGACGGCATCGGCGGCGTAAATAGATCCTCCGTTCACACTACCTGGAGGGAAGCCGGTAATTGAGGTACTCGCCGATAGGCCCACGCTGCCGGTTATGACAGAGCTGCCGGTGTTGGTGATGGTGGATCCGGCGAGTACGGCGAAGATACTCGAGGTACCCAAGTCAACCAGAATGGCTGCAGCTTGAGCGTCGGGCGTGAATAGTAAGAATTCGACCGCGGCAACAGATAAAGCTCTCATTATGATTTTTTCCCTTTCGGGGCGAAACAACTTGAGTGGGGGCGGAGAAGAGAGGAGGTTTCGTTTATCACGAGAGCCTCAACTTTCTCCCTCCGGAACACAGCATTTCGCTGAAGCTCAAATCCTCCGCAGTTTGTTAGTCGCGCTTAGAAACTGCGACGAAATCCCGCCAGGTGGATCCCTTCCCCAGAGAGAGCACGTTACTGACCAAACGCGAAGTCGGCCCCGCATCGTTACTTTCATCAATTGCGGAACGAGTAACTGTCCGCTCGATTGACCAAATGCCGTCTAGTGGCCATGGACGGTCGAAGCTAAAACAGGCTTGCGTTGTTCACCGTCGGACAGGGTGGGAGAGTAGGGCGAGGAGGAATCGTTGCCGATCTCCAGAGGAGTGGATGAAGTTGAGGTAGGAGAAGCAGGGTTCGCGAACGGCGGCTTCGTCGATGAAGAGTTTGGCTGCGCGGGCGAGGACTCAGGCTTTGTCGCCATCGCTGTTGGTGCGGGCGAATTGGGGAAGGAGGGCCATCTGGGATGCGGCAGAAGGGCTGAGGAGAGCGAGGATGGCACCGCCTCTGTCGCCATCGGAACGCATGGTGGCGAGGATTTCATCGTCGGGTGGCGATCGCCTCTCTCACTCGTTTGCGGTCGCCATCATCAGGGATGTGTGAGGCTGACCGATTGATCGCCTCGACGGTTTCCGGGGTGAGGACGGGGCTCGACTTGCCATAGCAATAGACCTCGTTGCGTCGTCCATCGGCACCGGAGTTGGGGATAACGCACGGTAAATTTGTTCTCAACGGGCGAATTCCTTGGGGATGGAATTTTTCGTCATGCGCAAGTAGTCGAAGACCAGACGCGTCCTGAACCCGAGTTTGCGGATCATCTGAGCGATGGATTGCGCGGGTTTCTGAAATGATTTGAGGATGC
>JANXMS010000545.1 GCA_025354525.1 Acidobacteriota bacterium | reverse complement strand
TGCGAAGTTGGACAGCATAACAACCCAATAATCGGCTCCGATAACCAACCTCAACCGCAAATAGAGAATCGCACCGAAGCAAATGCTTTGCTTTCAACGCCGCTAATCACGGTTTTTGGCTAATTTGGACAACAGTGATAGAGCTTATAAGAAGGGGGAAAAGACGGGTGCCAAGTTATATACGTTTCCTACGATCCCGGATGATGTGGATGTCAAGTCGATTCGCGGCAGACTAGGCATGACGCAAGAGCAGTTCACGAGTTTTGGTTTTTCTTTAGGTGCGATCCGGCACTGGGAAGCGCATCGACGGAGGCCAGAGGGCTCGGCCCGGGTATTACTTATGGTGATTGCGCGCAATCCCGACGTGGTGCTCGAAACGCTTCATGGGTAACGAGAGAACGAAATTAGGTGAGTACTTGCCGCCGCAGAAATAGTGAACGGATTCGAGTACGCCGCGCGGTGGTTCGACGGGCTCGGAGGGTGGGCTTGTCGAACGGGTGCGATCGCGAATTTAGGACAGAATAGATGGAACTTTAGGCGGAGGAGGAATGTCCACTTCAACATAGCTGCCGGGAAGCGCCGTGTTGACCGCATCCACAATCGCAGCGATGTGCTGACGCACAAGGGGCCAGGGAGAATTGCCGAGTACAACAATAGCTATCTTGCGGCTCGATAGGTTCTGCTGGTAGCGAAGGTTCTTGTCGGCTGTCAGAAACACTTCAAAACCGGCTTCCTCGGCGACGGCTAAAAGAACGCCATTCTCCAGGCGGCCCCAGCCATGCTCTTCCGCCGTAATCATCGAGTGGACTACGAGGTGATGAATAAGTCCGTAGGGGGCGCTTTTATCAAAAAGTATTTGCATCAATCGCTTGCGCGGGATCAACTGGGGGCGAGGCCGCACTTCGTGCGGCAAAATCCAAGATCGACTGAATTTGGTTGCGGGTGACCCCGTAGTTTTCGATGAGCTCCTCAATGCTGGAGCCATACTCGAGATTTTCGAAGATTACGGAGATGGGCATCCGCGTATCGCGCAGAACCCACGCACCACTCAGACGACCTGGGACGCTTTCCACGCTCGTACATTGTGACCAGTCAAGCAAAGCTTGATGGGCGACAATTAGGAACCGCTTCTAACGACAATTACATTTGCAGCACCTTCAGCAGGTGTTTTGATGTGAATTCGACAGATGCCGCTGGGCGTTGGTTGAGATGGGGCTTTGCCCCAAGCCCCAGGATTTAGCGCAT
>JANXMS010000543.1 GCA_025354525.1 Acidobacteriota bacterium | reverse complement strand
GTTGGCTTCGGCTGGTGGAGACTCCGGCGCGGACGAGCGCCGACGAAGACTACCGGTCCATCGGGGCTAGGGTCGCGGACTCGGGCTGTTCTCAGCCGAGGGGTCTACAGGCGGCGCGTTGGCTTCGGCTGGTGGAGACTCCGGCGCGGACGAGCGCCGACGACGACTACCGGTCCATCGGGGCGAGGATCGCGGACTCGGGCTGTTTTCAGCCGAGGGGTCCAGAGGCGGCGCGTTGGCTTCGGCAGGTGGAGACTAATCGAAATCTGGTAGGACGTTACCGGGCCGCTTCAAGCTGCACCTGACGCGCCTTCTCAAACGCCTGCTTGTTCTGGTATTCGAACCAGAACTTGCTCGTCGCAGCCCAGAAATAGCCGCCGACGAACAGAGATAAAAACGGGATCGCCAGGAAGTTGTAGGTGTCCACCGAATACCAGATCATCATCACAAAGTAGCTGCCCGCGAGCAGTTCAAAGTAGGGCAGGGAACCGATCTTGCTCTTATACTTTTCCTTCGATGCCACCTTCCCGATGCCGTACTTCGGCGTCCGCGCAAAAGCTGTTTGGTGGCCGACCAGCGCTTCCATAACGGCCTTAGCGTTCGACAGCGTCAGCGCCACACCCGCCATCATCAACCACGGCAGATGCTTAATCGACTTCGACCAACCCTTCCCGTGCAACTGGCGCTGGGCGACCAAGTAGAACGCGGAGATCGACCAGAAGCTGGCGATCATCAACGGCAGGTCGACGAATACCATCTGCATCCAGCCCATATAGAACCGGCAGATCATAACGGGCAGCATCAGCAGGCTCATCAAAATCATGAGCGGATAGCTGATGTTCGGCGTTAAATGGCAAATCGCTTCCAGCTTGATCCGCCAAGGCTGATCGCTCTTCAAAATCATCGGCAGCAGCTTCTTGGCGCACTGCGTGAGCCCCTTCGACCAGCGCGTTTGCTGCACCTGGAACCCGTGCATGTCGATCGGCAATTCACTCGGGCACTCGACATCGGGCAGATAAACGAACTGCCAGCCTTTAAGCTGGGCGCGGTAAGACAGGTCGGAGTCCTCGGTCAGCGTATCGTGCTGCCAACCGCCGGCGTCTTCGATCATCTCCTTGCGAAGCATCCCGGCCGTACCGTTGAAGTTGAAGAACAGGCCGCCACCGGCGCGGGCGACATGTTCGAGCACGAAGTGCCCGTCGAGCAACATCGTCTGCACTTCGGTGAGCTTGTTGACGCTTTGGTTGAGGTAGGTCCAACGGGTCTGCACGACGCCCACCTTCGGGTCGGCGAAGTAGTGAATCGTCTTCTGGAGGAAGTCGGTGGGGACGACGAAGTCGGCGTCAAACACAGCGACCGCGATGCCGGTGGCCGATTTCAAACCTTCCTGCAATGCACCGGCTTTGTAGCCGTGACGGTTCGTCCGGTGGTGATACTCAATCGGATGGCCCATCGCGCGGTACTCGGCGACAAGGCGTTCGGTGAAAGGATGGGTCTCGTCGGTTGAATCGTCGAGGACCTGAATCTGGAGCTTGTCCTTCGGATAGTCGATTTTGACGATGGTGTCGATGAGGCGTTCGACCACGAAGCGTTCGTTGAAGAGAGGGAGTTGGATCGTGACGGGCGGGAGTTCGGCGAAGCGCTGGGGCGGGGTTGTGGGAAGGTTGCCCCGGTACTTAAAGTAGCCCCGGATCATGGCGTAGCGATGCATGCCGTAGAAGCTTAGGATCAACAGAATAACGAAGTACGGCACGATCAGCAGATAGTCGAACAGGGCGAGGGAGTGGACGCCGGCAAAGGTGTCATCGAGCATCTCTCGCTTAATCTGGTCGAAAGTCGACTGGCTGGTGACGAATAACGCTAAGGTAGTGTTCATGCGCGCGCTGGGTGTGAGCGGAACAATTTTGGGATTCTGCCTGGTTGGGCTCGTCGTGGCCGCACAGGATCACAAGAATCCTACTCCGACCATTGCCCTTTACGTGTTCTGCTCCCTAGTATATCTGATTGTTATAACAAAGCTCTGTCCCCCCGACAGGCTATTGTCGACCCGATTTGTAGTGATGCTCGCAGTGGCCTATCGCCTGATAGCGTTCTCGATGGCCTCCGAGTTTACCGACGATCTCTACCGCTACCGCTGGGAAGGCCGGCTGCAGTTGGTCGGCGGAAACCCATATCAAGAACGCCCAGGCGACCTTCGTTGGAGCCAGTTGCGGGACGAAACGTTTCCACTGGTGGATGGAAAAGATTTAAAGGCCGTCTACGGGCCGCTCGTCGAACACCTGGAGCGGGAGATGGCCCGGTTGTCGTCGACGGTTTGGGCGCAGAAGGTTCCGTCAATCTTGGCCGATTTGGCGCTGCTGCTGCTGCTGGCGCGGTGGTACGGGGCACGGGCGGCGTTGCTCTATGGCTGGTGCCCGCTGGCGATCGTTGAGTTCGCCGGGATGGGCCATAACGACGCGTTGCTGATTCTGAGCTTGGCCTTGGCGATGCGCTACCGGTCGGCCGCGGCATTGGGCGCGGCGATCGCCGTGAAGTGGTGGCCGGCGCTGCTGCTGCCAGCCTTCATTCGGACGGATCGCAGAATGGCTTGGGCGGTAGTGGTGCCGGTGGTGCTGTTCCTGCCGTACGCGAGCGACATCCGGGACAACGCCGATTTTGCCAGCGGCTTTCTGGGCGGTTGGTCGAACAACCCCAGCCTGTTCTGGGTAATCGAGGCGATCTCGCCGTCGAAGGCAGCAGCGAAGTACATCGTGATGGGATTGGTCGGGGGGATTGCACTGATTCCGCAGGAGCTTGAACGGAGCGTGTTGACGACGACGTTGGCGATCCTGCTGCTGTCGGCGAACGTGCATCCGTGGTACTTGACCTGGCTGTTGCCGCACTGGGCCGTTTTGACGGTTCCACCGCTGGCGGTTTGGATGGCGTTGACGCCGCTGCAGTATTGGGCGTTGTCCGAATGGCGGACAGCTGGGCGCTGGGTGGAGCGGGGGCCGTGGAACGCGGTCGTGTATGGTATCTCCGCGGCTACTTTGTTTTTGTGGCTTCGGCGGCGCGGTCGAGTAGAATAATCTTTGGAGTTTTTTGTTGCAAGAGCAGATCCGGGCGGTGGGTAAAATCTTTATCGGCTTTGGAATCTTTGGCTTAGTCGTTTCGATCGGCTTGCTTATCGGGTTCGGAGGCTTCGGCGGATTGTTGGCGTTTGATCCAGGCGCTAAGCGAAACGACTTGTCGACAATTCCACTGCAGCGGCTGGGGCTGATGGTTTATGTGGTGTTCAGTCTGATCCTGTCCTTGCCGCTGCTTGTGGTGGGACGAGGGATTCTGCGCTGGCAGTTGTGGGCGCACACGGGCGGAATTCTGACCGGCGCCGCCGCCACATTGCTTTTCCCTCTGGGGACGTGCGTGGGGATCTACGCGCTGTGGGTGATGCTGCTGCCCGAAACTGAGCCTTTGTTTAGAGACGCGCCGGAAGCCAATAGAAACGGGCGAGCAGGATAGCGGTCAGGGCGTAGAGGAACGGGCTGATCTGGCGGGCCTAGAGCGATACCCGCCTTACTGGAGGCGTTCTGGAAACCCGAACTACCGGCCCCGTATTGGGCGGACTGCAAACTACGTTTGTCCCAGCTCAGGGCCCCGTCAATGCATTCGCTTGTAGTCGATCTCGCCGAGGCTCTATCCCCCTTCCTCTCTCCCGACATTGCTCCGGATCTCTTCAGACGTCGCGGATTTGCCCTCTGTTAAGTCACGACTTGCTATAG
>JANXMS010000539.1 GCA_025354525.1 Acidobacteriota bacterium | reverse complement strand
CTGCGCTGCGCGCCGCTCCAATCCCATGCCGATCAGCGTTCCGAACTACAGCCGTAGAAGTAATCGGCTTCTGTTCGGAACAGTGATCGGCATCACTTCGGAATCGTGATCGACATCAGTTCGGAATGCTGATCGACATCGCTCGGAATCCGCAGGGTTGGCCGTGGACCATGATGCCGCTGTTGCGGGTGGCCCAGCCGGGGCCTTCGACGGCTTGGTCGGCGACGAAGCGGTATTCGACGGCGATGATGTAATAGGAGAAGGGGGTTTTGTAGAAGAGGTGGCCGAAGCGGCTGGAGAATTTGTCGTAGCCATCGTAGCGGACGGTGAGGAGGCCGTTCTCGACGCGGAAGGTGTTGGCGAAGTTTTCGCCGACGGGGTAGCCGGTGATCTTGGGAGTCCAGCCGGAGAGGTCCTTGCCGTTGAAAAGGGGGAGCCAGTCTTTTTTGTCGGCTGGTTTGTTGGCTTGGGGGAAGGCGGTGGCGGCGAGGAGGAGGAGAATGGAGAACTGTTTCACGATTGCGAGTATATCGTGGAGTAAGAGGGACGCGAGCGGCCGAGGAAACCAGAAGCGGTCAGTCAAATGAAGCCGGAGTGATCGAGCGGTCAAGTTGCCACGATTTCATCATAGCTTTCGCTTCATCCAATGTATAAAGCAGCCCCGTCTCGGACTCCTGCAAGCCGAGTTCGATCTCTCGGCGGACGTAAAGTGCGTACTCGACGTTTTCGTAGGTGGCGTCGTCGGGGAGCCGATCAATGAGAGCGTGGATTTCTGCTTTGACACTGGCCATGACTTGAGTATACGGCGCTGTGCGAAACCAATTCGAATTCACGATTCGGCGCGGACCGTTGTGTCATTCCGGAGATCGCGCGCAGCGTGAATGAAGCGGAGGATTTCAACGTTATCGGCATCGACACGGTAGATGAGGCGATAGCTCCGGACGAACAGTTCTCGGTTGGCGGTGCCAGGCACTTCGGGGACGAAGCGGCCTCGGAGAGGAGAGTGGCACAAGGAGCGGGACGCTGAGACGGCTTCCCGCCGGAACGTTTGAGCGTGGCGCGGGGAGTCTATTGCGATGTATTCAGTCGCGCGGATCAACGCAGCAGCAGCGCCCCGCGACCAAACTGTCCGATAGGCCAACCGAGAATCCTTGCTTCAGCTTCTTCTTGCGAAAGTACGTGACCGGACTCAACCTCCTGCACACCGAGTTCGATCTCTCGGCGGACGTAGATAGCGTACTCGACGTCTTCGTAGGTGGCATCGTCTGGGAGCCGATCAATAAGAGCGTGGATTTCTTCTTTAACGCTGGCCATGACTTGAGTATACGGCGGTGAGTAAAGGAAACCAAACTAGCCGAGTTGCCAAGTGTCCATTTCGGCTTCGGCTTCTTCCTGTGCGAGTGATTTGCCTTCCTCAATTTCCCGGAGCCCACGACCGATTCGCTCGCGGACGAAATCCGCATAGACTTCAGGAGGTAGATCGGGCGCATCTTTTTCATGCGAAGAGGTCGGTCACAACTTTGCCCTTGACAAGTTCGCGGGGCTGGTTGAGGTGGTTTCGGATCTCCATATCGGGGTCAATACCCAGGGCGTAGTAGATCGTCGCGAGGAGGTCGTTCGGGTGGACCGGCTTCTCCTTCGGGCTCGAAGCGGTCGCATCGCTTTCGCCGTACTGCATGCCGCGGGCGATGCCCGCTCCGGCGACTACGGCGCTGTAGCAGTATGGCCAATGATCGCGACCGTCCGGGCTGTTGCTGTTGCCACTCGTCGAGACACCCATGCGGGGACTGCGGCCGAATTCTCCGACGGCGACGACTAACGTTTCTTTTAGGAGACCACGCTGGTCCATGTCGTCGAGCAGGGCCGAGAGGCTGCGGTCGAGCTTAGGACAGTGCAGATTTTTGAGGGGGGCGAAGTTGGCGGCGTGGGTATCCCAAGCGGTCTTTTCGGGGTCGCCGTTAGCGACGGAGGGCCAGTTGACCTGGACGAACTTCGTGCCGGCTTCGATCAAGCGGCGAGCCATCAGCGTGCTTTGGCCGAAGGTGTGGAGGCCGTAGCGCTCGCGCATTTTGGCTGACTCCTTGGTCAGATCCATCGCGTCGCGGGCCTTGCCGGAGAGGACTAGGTCGTAGGCCTTGGCGTAGTATTCATCGACGGCGGAGGCGTTGAGCGCCTTCTCCAGGTCAGGCATGGAGCCGTTGATGCCCTTAAGGAGTTCGAAGCGATCCTTGAGCCGCTCCGGGGGCATTTCCTTGCGCAGCGAGAGATCTTCGAGAGTGACCTTCTGGGCGGGATCCTGATACATGCGATAGGGATCATAGGCCTTACCAAGGAAGCCGGCGGCTCCGCCTTTGCCGATGATGCCGGACTCTTGCAGCGGCCGGGGAAGTTCTACGAAGGGCAGCATCGCATCCTTCATCTTCATCATCTTCGAAATATGGCTGCCGGCGGTGGGGAAGTCGGCGGCGTTGGGCGGTTCGAGTTGACCGGAGGGAGAAACTTTATCCGGCGGATAGCCGGTGAGCATTTGATAGATCGCGGCGGTGTGATTGAACAGGCCGTTGGGGGTGTAGCTCATCGAGCGGATGAGGGTGACCTTGTCCATGGTGTCGGCCATCATCGGCATGTGTTCGCCGATCCAGGTGCCGGGGATTTTGGTTTTGATGGGCTTGAACTCACCGCGGATGTTGGCGGGGGCGTTGGGTTTCGGATCCCAGATATCGATGTGGCTGGGGCCGCCCTGGAGGAAGATCATGATGACGTTTTTGGCCGCGCCGAAGCCGCGCGCGCCGGCGAACTTGTCGGCCACCTCGGCCGCCTGCGCCGCTTTCTGCGAGAGGAAGAAGCCGGGCAGGTGGAGACCGGCCAAGCCGAGCGAGCCGATGCGCATGAGTTCGCGCCGTGTGGGCCCTTCACAAGTTTGTCCAGCGATGCGTCCAGGAATGTTCAACATGATCGTGCGCTCCCTTAGTAAATGTAGAGGAATCCTTTGCTGTTGAGAAGGGCCCAGAGGAGATCCTGCGCTCGGAGAGTGCGGGGGCCGCCGGAAAGATACTTCGTGCCGGAGTCGGCTTCGGCCTTGGTGGGCAGGCGAGAGTGGGTGGCGAGGTAGAGATCTTCGACCATGGCTAAGTCCGTTTTGCCGGCGAGGACGTTTTTGGCGACGCGGCCTTTGGGGTCGGCCACGGCTTCCGAGATGGTCTTGCCATTGATGAGATTGAGCGCCTGGGGCAAGCTGAAATCCGTGCGGCGTTCGCATTCGCAGGCGGACTCGCGCGTGGGGCGGCCGAAGAGATCGAGGAAGCCTTCGGCACCGACGTGGGGGTCCGGGACTTGGGAAGCGTTCGTAGCTTCGGGGACTTCGGGGAAGTTGGGGCGGGCTCCGGCGGCGGCTTCGACGGCGTCCATGAGGGGTTCGGCGTTGAGGCGGCGGGGCAGGGCGTGGGAGAAGTTATCGGCGTCGAGAGCGTTCCATTCGTTGGTGACGAAGGAGGCTTGATAAGAGCGGCTCTTGACGATGGTCCGCATCAGGGACTGGAGATCGAAGTTGTGATCAGTAAGATCTTTGGTGAGGGCTTCGAGGAGGGCCGGATTGACGGGCGGGTTGGAGGCGCGGATATCGTCAACAGGATCGATGATGCCTTTACCGAAGAAGTAGCTCCAGAGGCGGTTGGCGACGGCTTTGGCGAAGAAGGGGTTCTGCTTCGACACAAGCCACTCGGCGAGGGCATCGCGGCGCTGGGGGCCGGCGGGAATTTTGGTGGGTGTGAGGGACGCGATGAGGAACTCGGGGGCGACGACGCGCGAATCCTTCGGATGCTTCATTTCGTAGTCGGCGCGTTGGTCGTAGAGGATCTCTTCCCCGACCTCATAGCCGGGGCGGAGGCCGACGGCGGAGAAGAACGCGGACATTTGGTAGTACTGATTTTGGGTCCACTTTTCGAAGGGATGGTCGTGGCACTGAGCGCAGACCATGCGAACGCCGAGGAAGACTTGGGTCGTCTTTTCCATGGTTGGTTTGGCGTCGCGGGTGGCGCGGAAGTAGTTGCCGGCGGGGTCGTCGTAGGTGCTGCCACGGCTCGTGAGGAGTTCGCGGACCATTTTGTCGTAGGGCTTGTTGGAGGCGATGGACTCGCGGATCCATTCGCGGAAACCGTAGGTTCCTTTTTCGCCGAGGAACTTGCGAGTGGACTGGAGGAGGTCGCTCCATTTGACGGTCCAGTGATCGACGAAGGCGGGGCTGGCGACGAGTTTATCGATCTTGCGGTCGCGCTTGACCCTGGACGGGGCGGGGTCGGCGAGGAAGGCGCGGACGTCATCGGGGCTGGGGAGTTGGCCGGTAAGATCGACGGTAACGCGGCGGAGGAAGGTGGAATCGTCGGTAGCGGGAGACGGTTGGATCTTCAGCTTTTGGAGCTTAGAGTCGATGTGCTGGTCGATGTAGTTATTTTGGGGCAGCGGCTTCCAAGCGAAGCCGGGCTTGGGGTTGAGAATCTGAACCGGGATAGTGGAATATTTTCCTTGATACCGGACGAGGAGGGTGGCTTCGCCGACGCGTTCGCCGGAGACGAGGGAGGCGACGTCGACCTTAGCGACGGTGGGGGAGTTCGATTCGATGGTCGCTTCGCGGGTTACGTCGCGGGTTTGGCCGTCGGCGAAGCGGGCGGTGACCTTAACCTGAGACGTGGCGCCGGGGGCGGCCATGGCGACTTCGCGGGGCTCGACTTCGAGAGCGGTGACGGTGTCTTTGGCGGGGTCGCCGTAGGGAACGCCTTGGGCGATCCAGTTATAGATGGTCGTGTAATAGGGTGATTTTTTGTCGAAGCGAAGACCGCCGCCGTGGGCCACGCTTTGGGTGGGCTTGGCGAGCATGAGGCTGCGGGCGGGTTCGGCGCGATTGAAGCGGCGACCGGAGAGGTCGTAGAGCAGGGCTTCGTAGTCGAACTGGGGGTCGTAGCCGCGGAGGGACAGTTTAAAGCCGTTTTTGCCCTTGGCTGCTCCGTGGCAGGGGCCGGAGGTGCAACTGGTTTTATTGAGAATGGGGGCGACGTCACGGAGGAAGGTGACGGAGGGGTCGGCCGCGGTGAGGGCGAGGGTGGCGCTAGCGAGCAGGAGTGGAAGCCGCGTCGTCTTGATTTTCATTGGGCAGTTTTCTCCTCGGGGTCAAGGGCCGCAACCGTCAGGGGGAGCAGCGGGGAATAGATTTCTTGGGCCTGGCCGCCAGCCATGAGCCGACCCATCACGCCGATGTTGTAGAGGGCAGGAAGGGTATTCCGGGTTGAGGTAACGAGGAAGGTGCCCGTGGTCTTATCCTTCGGGTCGACGGCCATTTCGATGGCGCGGAAATCGATGAAATTGGGAAGATCGACGGTGACCGAATCGGGGAGGGTTTGGCCACGTTCGCGGGTGGTCCAGCGCCAGCGGAAGAGGTACTCGTAGCCGGCGTCTTTCTTGGTTGAGCTTTCGAGGACGAGGGTGAGGTTGGCCGGGGTGGGGTCGGTAAGCGCGGCGGGGAGTTGATAGCCTAGCCACGTTCCGGTGAGGGGGCGCTGGCGATCGACGACGCCTTGGGTGGAGGCGCCGTTGACGCCGATGGCATAGGCGAGGCCGGTGGCGACTCGCTCGATTTTCGGCGTTTGCGGGTCGGTCGAGATTACGCGGAAACCGAATTCACCGGAGCTGAACTTCGCGTCGGCAGCGGCGGTGAGGGTGATGATGGCTCGACGGCTATTGGCGCGATTGTTGGGGTCAGGGATTTCGTGAGGGACGTCGCCGCCGGCCATGGTGATGCCAGCAGGGAGTTGGATGGGTTCGACGCGAAGGGGGCCAGTGTAGCCGCGGCGTCCGATATTGACGGCAACGAGGGCGGTGCCACCGGCGGGAATGTTGACGAAGGGCGTCGAGATCTGGGCCTGGAAGTCGCTGCCGGAACGGGAGGCATGGAGGCGATAAGCGTAGTGCTGGCCTCCGCGGAGGGCGAGATCTTCGACGGCAAGCGTGATGCGTTTGACGCCTTCGGGGACCTTGAATTGGAGAAAGGGATCGCCGAGGGTTCGACTGCTGGCTTGCACGGCGCCGACGTCAACCGGGAGAGGGCCATCGCCGGCGGAGACGAGTTTCTTGCCGGTTTCATCGTAGATGGTGAGCAGGCCGGTGAGCTTTGAGGTACCGAGTTCGCGGGCCTGGAGTTCGAAGAGGAACTCTTCCCCGGCCTTGACGTCGAGGGTATATTTATCGACCTCGGCGGGCTTGGCGAGACGGGCGTTGATGGTGACGGGAAGTTGCAGCGCGGCAGCGACGGGTTCGAAAATTTCGGGGAACTCTCCGACGGCAAAGGGCAACGGGAGCGAGGGCGAATCGGCGAGATTGACGAACGTTTGGGGGCCGTCGATTTTGGTAAGGTCGGCTTTGACTTTGGCGTTGGCGATGGAGACTTCGACGGCTTGGCCTCGGCGGCCACCGAGGGGGAAGATGTCGGCGGCGTAGGCGTAGGCACCGGTTTTAAAGCGGTAGTAGTTTTGGGCCTGAGCGGAGAAACGCGCGTCGTGGATTTCGACGTAGTAGAAGCCTTCTTTGGAGAAGGTCATATCGAGCCGGGCGTCGAGGCGCAGCATGGGATCGTCTTCACTGCGGGCGATTTGCTTGCCGGAGGCGTCGTAGATGCGGATGACAGGGTCAACGGCGGAGCCGGCGCGGCGGGCATCGACTTCGAAGACGCGGCGTTCGCCGGCTTTGATCTGGAGGCGATAGAGGTCGCGTTCGGGGCCTTGGAGGGTGCCGTTGAGGGTGAGTGGCGTGGAGGGCAGAGACTGCGCCTTTTCGATCGAATCGTTTTGATGGGCGGAGGCACCGGGGCGGCTCTCTTCTTCGGTTAGCTCGGGAAACGAGCCGACGTTGAAGAGTAGGAGGTTAGAGAATCCGTTGGTGGCTTTGACGCGAAGGGGATAGACGCCGACAGGCCAGTCGGCGGTGGGTTCGACGAGGAAGGTGGCGTAGCGGGACTCCATACCGGGCTTGGAGGAGCCGAGGGGGGTGAAGGTGGCGGGCAAAGACGAAACGATGGTGGCACCTTCGCCGAGGTTTTGGCCGACGACGGTGAGTTGAAACGGTCGGCCCTTCTGCGTGCCCCGTGGTTGGAGTTCGGTGATGGCAGGCGGGGCGGCCCAGAGGGCGGTGGCGATGAGGAAAGGGGCGAGAAATCTCATGGAGTACCTGCGGAGAGGGGAACGGGGATGAAGGAGTGGAGGAGGGAGCAATCCTTGGTGCTGTAAACGCGGACTTTGCCGTCGAAGCCGCCGGTAGCTAGTTTTGCGCTGTCGGGCGAGAAGGCGACGGTGTAGATGCCGGCGGAATGGCCGGTGCAGGATGCCTTTTTTTCGCCGGTTTCGGGGTCGTAGAGATTGACGGCGGCGGACTGGCTGGCGACGGCGATGCGGGTGGCGTCGGGAGACCAGTCGAGGGCGTTGATGGGGCCGTCCTGACGGTCAAGCTTGCGGACGAGGGTCGTGTCGTCGGCGATCTTCATATTGCGGGGACGGTCCATCAGATAGATGTAGGGATAGCGTTCGACGCCGCCGAGGACGACGATGTCCTTCTTCGGGTGGCGGGCGATGGCGGTGAGTTCGCCGCGGAGCAGGTTTACGTTTTCGAGGAAAGCGCCGGAGGCCGAGTCGATGAGTTTGGCGGCGCGGTCGCTGGAGGCGGAGACGAAGCGTTTGGAATCGACGCCGAAGACGGTGGCGAGGACCCAGTTCTCGTGGTTGCCGATTTTGTAGAGTTCTTTGCCGGTGGCGGTTTCAAAGACGTGGACCGTGTTGTCGGCGCATCCGACGGCGATCTTGGACGAGTCGGGCGCGAGGGAGGCACCAAAGACGGTATCGTTCGTGAGGCGGGCGGAGCGAAGGAGTTTGGCGGTGGCGACGTCCCAGATCTGCACTTCACCGAATTGCGCGGGGGTGCCGCCGCCGGCGATGAGCAGTTTGCCGTCGGCGCTGAAAGCGACGGAGAGAATGCGTTCGGCGCGGCCGGGGAGGCGGTGGAGCAGTTTAGAGCCGTCGGCTTTGTGGAGGAGGATTTCGCGGTTGCCGGAGACGGCGATGGTCTGGCCGTCGGGCGAGAATTTGAGGGCCGTGATGACGGGAGGTTGCAGGTAGACGGCTGCGTCTGATTCGGTCGAGTCAGCGGGTGAATCGTCTTTGGCACCGGCGGCGATCCATTCGCGGAAGAGGATGATGTCGGATTCCGCGAGGGCCGGTTGGGCGAGGGGCATGCGCGGCTTCATTGCGCCGGTGAGATAGCGAACGGTCGAGCTTTCGTCGGGCTTGCCCGGGAGGAAGGCAGGACCGCGTTTCCCCCCCTTTTCAAAGGCTTCGAAAGTGGTTACGTCGAGGTCGGAGGCCTTTGAGGCGGGTTGATGACAGCCTTGGCACTGATTTTGCAGAATGGGCTGAATATCGCGGTAGTAACTAGGAGCGGCGGCCAGAGGGCCGATGATTCCGAAGAGGGAGAGCAAGACGCGGCGCATTAAACTTCCTTTCACTAGCAGAGAGAAGTCTATCAAAACGGGCGCGGCGAAGTTAACGCTTTTTGGGCTTCCCTTCCTCGCTGGCGGCGATGAGATTGTTGGTTACCGAAAACGCGGAGGAACCGTTGGCTTGAAGTTCGGCGATGGTTCGGTCGCCGGTGTTCGTGACGACCCCTTCCAGAGTGACGTTACCGTTCTTCACGATGATGTGAATGGGGTGGAAGCCGGGGGGTGGATCTTGCGTGATGCCCATGGTGCGGCGAGCGAGAGAGGGGAACAGCGGGGTGCCACGGTTGGGGTTATACCGGGAGAGGGCGGGGTGGCCGTAGATGGCCCGATATACGGCTAGCCGGACATCGTCGTCCATCGGCGAAAGCGGAAGTACTTCAATCTCATTTACGACTTTTTCGACGCCTTCAATTTTCTGAACAATCCGCTCGGCATCGGACTTCAAGGTGGGTCTCGAAGCGTAGCCTCGTAGATAAACGGTGTAACCTTTGATCCCGAAACGTAGATTGTCGAAGAGACCGTAATTCGGCATTCGAATCAATTCTCGTTGGACGTTACGGGCTAACGCCATGATCGCTTTTTCATCGGAGGCGGAAGGCCGGACGCCGCCCGGCTTAAGACCTCCGGCCTCTTGAGAATAGAGTGAAACTGCTATTAAACTTAGTGCGAAAAACCGCATTTGCCTCTCCTCTAATTAAAAGTTGACGATGGAGGCGAATGAACCAGGGTCTAGACTCGCCCCGCCGACGAGGGCTCCATCAATTTCAGGTTGGGCCATGAGACCGGTAACATTGTCCGGTTTCACGCTTCCCCCATAAAGGATGCGGGTGGCTGCGGCCGTGTTACCTCCGAACTTGGCTTCGATGCGGGCGCGGATTATACGGTGGGCGTCGGCAGCCATATCGGGCGTCGCGGTCTTGCCAGTGCCGATGGCCCAGACGGGTTCGTAGGCGATGACGATCTGGGCGAACTGTTCCGGGGTGAGGCCGACGATGCCGCCATCGAACTGCTGCGCGAGGACCGCTTCGGTTTCACCGGCTTCGCGTTCGGCGAGCATTTCACCGACGCAGACAATGGGTTTGAGGCCATGCGAGAGAGCGGCCTTCGTTCGTTCCAGCACGGTAGCATCCGTTTCGCCGAAGAACTGGCGACGTTCGCTGTGGCCGATGATGACCCACTGCGCGCCGGCAGCCTTGATCATGGAGCCGCTGATTTCTCCGGTGAAGGCACCTTCGTTTTTCCAGTACAGATTCTGAGCTCCGACGCCGACGCGGGAGCCGGACGTCGCAGCCACAGCCGCCGAAATGTTGATCGACGGCGGGCAGAGGACGATTTCGCAGCGGGTGGAGGTGGCCACCAACGGGAGAAACTTCTCGAAGAAGGCAGTGGTTTCTGCCGGCGTTTTGAACATTTTCCAATTGCCGGCCATGACGGGGGTTCTCATAATAGGTGTAAAAAACTGGTTCCTTGGGCGATGTGTACGCCGAAATTTTCGGCGACCGTTTGGCCGATGTCGGCGAGGGTCGCGCGGGTGCCGAGGGCACTGGGGGCTCCGCCGTAGACGAGCAGCGGAGTGTATTCGCGACTATGGTCGGTGGACGGAGTGGTGGGGTCGCAGCCGTGGTCCGCCGTAAAGATGACGAGGTCACCGGGGACGAGCGCGCCGAGGAGACTGGGGACCCAGGCGTCGCACTCTTCGAGCGACCGGGCGTAGCCTTCGACGTCGTTGCGATGCCCGAAGAGCATGTCGAAATCGACGAGGTTGACATAGATCAGACCTGACTTGGTGTCCTCAATGGCGGCGAGTGTTTTGGCCATGCCATCGAGATTGGTTTTGGTTTTGTCGTAAAGCTGGATGCCGCGGCCGAGGAAGACATCGAAGATTTTGCCGACGGAGTGAACGGTGACTTTGTGGGCCGCGAGTTGGTCGAGCAACATGCCGGGGGCGGGGGGCATGGCGTAGTCCTTTCGGTTAGAGGTACGGCGATAAGCGCCGGACTCGCCTTCAAATGGCCGGGCGATGATGCGACCAATGTTCGGCAGCATTTCGCGGGCGATTTCGCAGATTTTGTAGAGTTCCCAGAGCGGGATCACCTCTTCATGCGCGGCGATTTGAAAGACGCTGTCGGCGGAGGTGTAGATGATCGGCGAGCCGGTGCGGACGTGTTCGTCGCCGAGTTCGGCCATGATCTCGGTGCCAGACGCGGCTTTATTACCGAGGGTGCCGCGACCGATACGGTCCTCTAAAGCTTGCATGAAGGCGGGATCGAAACCTTGCGGGTAGAGGGGGAGCGGCTTATCGAGATGGATGCCGACCATCTCCCAATGACCGGTGGTGGTGTCCTTGCCGGGGGAGGCCAGGGTGCACTTTCCGTAAGCTGCGGTGGGGGCTTCGACCGGGCCAACGCCCAAGACCGGAGCGATGTTGCCGAGGCCGAGGGCGGCGAAGTTCGGCAGGTGCAACGGGCGGAGCCGAGCGATGTTGCCGAGGGTGTTCGAGCCGACGTCGCCATAGGCCGCAGCGTCGGGCATTTCGCCAATCCCGACCGAGTCGAGGACAATCCAGATGATTCGGTTAAAGGCCATTACTCTTCTATTATCCGCTTGACGCGTTCGGTGAGTGAGTCGACGAAGCGTTCCGGGATGAAGCCGTTCATGCGGCTGGCGGGTTCTCCGCGTTTATTGAGAATAATGGTGGACGGGATGGAGTTCACGCCGAGGAGGCGGGAGAGGCCGCCTTCGAAATAGACCGACTTGTTCCACTGGTTTTTTTCCAGAAACGGGGCGACCAGGGAGCGGTCTTCGTCAGTGTTGATATTGAGGAAGACGACGTCCGCGCGATCGTTGAAGCGTTCCTTGACCTGCTCATAAAGTGGTTGCTGGACGCGGCAGGGGCCGCACCAGGTGGCCCAGAAATCGAGGACGACGACTTTGCCTCGAAGGGAGGTCAAGTCAAGGGAATTGCCGCCTACGCCGCTGACGATGTAATCGCCCACGGTGGATTTTAAGGCGTTCGGGTCAATGGCGCGGAGGCGGGCGAGGCGTTGTCTGCCCCGCTCGACGGCGCGGTCGTGGGCGGCGAGGACGATGTCGCCGAGGCCTTTGTCATCGGGGTGGGATTTGCGCCACTCGGCACGGAGAAGGGCGAGGTCGGCGGTGCGCTCGGCGTCCTGGGAGACAACGAAGGCTTCGGCGTAGGCCACTGCCGCAGCAGGGTCGTTTTGGGCGGAGTAGGCAGCGCCAAGGGCACGGGAGGCTTCTGGCGTGGGGTTGGCCAGCATGGACTGCTGTGCGAAACTGACGGCGGCGGGGACTTTCTTAAGCGCCAAGTGGGCTCGGCTTTGGTAGAGCAGAGCGCGGCCGAGGCCTTGGTCAAGTTCGGCGCGGGTTTGCCAACGCATCGTTTCCCCGTTTTCGAGCGAACGGAGGCCTTTTTCATATCGGGCCGCGTAGAGGAGCGCTTTTTCGGGCTTGCCAGCGAGGAGCAAGCTTCGGGAAACGGCATCAAGCATGGCCAAGTCCTCAGGGTCCTGGGCGAGGATGAGTTCACCGTATTGGATGATGCGAGCGTTGTCTTTGGTTTCAAGAGCGGACTTGGCGATGGCGCGTTCGAGTTCGAAGCGGGAAGCGGATTTGGGGTATTTCTTGAGATGGAGTTCGAGCGCGTTCAGAAACTCATGGGAGGAGTTGCCGGCTTCGGCGAGGGCGTTTGAAAGCTCCTGCTGTTCGGCCGGTGGCAAGGAGCCTTGGGCGAGCAAGATACTGGTGCAAAGAAAAACAAAAATCTTCATGGTTTGGGCGTGGTTTCGGCGCGGAAGGCGTTGACGAGGAAGGCTGCGCGATCGCGGGCGATGTTCAGATAAGACTCGTTCTTCACGATACGTTCGAGGGTTTTATAGAACTGTTCGGGAGCGACGATGCGTTTGCGTTCCCAACTGGATTGGAGAAGAAGCAGGGCTTTGTTGACGCCGAGTTTGTCGAAGCGGGCGGAGCGTTCGAGGTTGATGCGGTGGCTCTCGGTCTCGGCCATGCGTTCGAACCAATCGTGGAGGGCTTGGGCGTCGAGATCCTGGGTGTAGTTAAATTTAGTTTCAAAGCTTTTGGCACCGTCGACCCAGCGGAAGCACTTTTCGCCCATCTTGGCGACGGGAAGGCCGGATTCGAGGGGGCGATTGAAAAAGTTTAGTTTTTCGGCGAGGGCGAAGATGGTGTGGGCCTGTTCGGAGGGAAGCGTAAAGGCCAGCGGTTGGGGATCGTCCTTTTGATCGGTGTAGACGGCTTGCCCGTCTTTGTCGAGCGTTATCCGCACCCATTCTGGGACTGAGCCGGGGAACGATTTGCTATAGATCACTTGGGGCTGAGCGGTGAGGGCGGAGGCGAGGAGCGGGAGTAGGAAGAGAACGTTCATTTACGGATCGCCTGTTGATACCGGACTTGGTTGGCATGGCAGATGGCGGCGGCTAAAGCATCAGACGCATCCTTACTCTTGATGATTTCATCGAGTTTGAGAAGCGAACGGACCATCATCTGGACTTGTTCTTTTTCGGCGCGGCCGTAACCGACTACGCTCGTCTTGATTTCGAGCGGGGAATACTCACCGACGGAAAGTCCGGCTTCGGCGAGGACGAGGAGAGCGACGCCTCGGACGTGGGCAAGCTTCAGCGCCGTTTGGGTATTCACTGCATGGAAAACCGCCTCAACCGCGGCCCCTTCGGGAGCATGGGCGACGATCACCGCGCGTAACCCGGCGGCGATGATGAGGAGACGCTCGCTCAGCTGCGACTTCGGCGATGTCTTGATGACTCCGGCGTCGAGGAGACGGTGGGACCGGCCATCGGATTCGATGACCCCGAAGCCCGTCCGTTCCGTTCCGCAATCGACGCCGAGAATTCGCATCGACTATTCCATGTCGGCTTCGTCGATCTCAAAGTTAGAGAAGACGCTCTGGACATCGTCGTAGTCTTCGAGCGCATCGTTGAGCCGAATCATGCTTTTGGCGGCAGGACCTTCGAGTTTGATCGTGTTCTTGGGGATCATCCCGACTTCGGAGCTGAGTGTTTCAATTTTGGCGGCGGCCAGCGCATTCATGACGCCTTCGTGAGCGTTTGGCTCCGAGAGCACCTGCCACACTTCGCCGTGCTGCTGGATGTCATCGGCTCCGGCTTCGAGAGCGAGGTCCATCAGCTTTTCTTCGCTGACCTTCTCGGCTTCGATGATGATGTTCGATTTCTTTTCGAACATCCAATTGACCGAGCCCGGCTCGCCCATGTTGCCGCCCCATTTGCTGAAGATGTGGCGGACGTCGGCGACGGTGCGGTTCTTATTGTCGGTCGCGACATTGACAAGAACGGCGGCGCCACCGGGGCCGTAGCCTTCGTAGGTGTATTCTTCGATAGTGAGTCCTTCGATTTCACCAGTTCCGCGCTGAATGGCGCGTTTGATGTTGTCGGCCGGCATAGAGACGGCTTTTGCCGCGGTGATGGCGGTACGGAGTCGAGGGTTACCATCGGGGTCGCCGCCGCCGCGAGAGGCGATGGTGATTTCCTTGATAATCCGGGTGAAGACACGCCCTCGTTTGGCATCGAGAGCGCCCTTCTTGTGTTTAATTGTGTGCCATTTAGAGTGACCAGACATGAGTGTGAACCGAATCAATAGGATATCGAATTCCGAGGGATGAGTGCGGGAATGATCGTACACCGGCGAAGGTGGTGCCCGATTTGGGTAAGGATTCCGGCCTTGGTATGCACGCTGCGGTGGCCATCCAGGGGTGGCCTCGCGGGGCGATGGTGATGATTCCCCTGCTCTTTACTCGAGTTTAATTGACGCTGACGTTGGTGCTGAACCCGACGACCTATAGGGTGAGTCAGACCGGGGTATGCGTGCCGGAAGGGGTGATTCCCGGGGGATTCCGCGACGAGAACGTGGCCCGAGGCGAGATCAGCAAGGTGTAATTATCGGGCTCCTCGGTCGGGTGAACTCTCGCATTGGGCGGCCGGGGTGGCAACCGTGGAGGGCGTCTGGATCAATGCGTCACCGGGCTTCGACACTGAAGAGGAGGCTTGGTGCGGGTGGGGCGGGAACTAGGATTCAGCGAGGTGAGCCGGGTGGAGGGCAAGCAGCCGAAGCGGGATTTCCGTGTACTGTGGGCGCTTCTGTACTGGTTTGACCTTGTGGCGTGGTGCCTCGTTTGGCCAGTGTTCTTCTCCCTGTAGGATAGAGAGAAGTATGGCAGAGGAACGGGATTCAGGATTAGGTGGCCGGTTGGCGCAATCCCAACAGGGTAGGATGCTGCGTCAGGATGGCGAATTTAACGTCCAGCGGGTGGGACAGAACTTCTGGGAGTCGATCAACGTTTACCACAAGCTGCTGGGCCTGTCGTGGCCGCAGTTTTTGGAATGATCCTGGTGATCTACGCGGCTCTGCATATGGTGTTCGCGGGGCTATACCTGGCCTGCGGTCCGGGAGCGATTTCCGGAGTGGAGGGCAGCGGCTCCCGTCGTTTCCTTCAGCTCTACTTTTTTAGCGTACAGACGATCGCCACAATCGGCTATGGGACGATGACACCGACGAGTACTGCCGCCCATTTTCTGGTTTCGGTGGAGGCTCTAACCGGCTTGATGGGCTTCGCGCTGGCGACGGGGATTCTGTTCGCTTGATGTTCCTGACCGACGGCGGCGGTCGAGTTTAGCCAAGTGGCTCTGAGGCGGGACGGCGCTCCTGTTCCGGGTGATGAAATTAATTGATGGACATGAGTGCCCAGGTTACGTACTCGCGTCTCGAGACGGACGCGGACGGACGTCATGTTCCTCGCCACGCAGTGGGTAATCGTCCACCCCATTGATGAACAATCGCCGCTATTCCGCAAAGACGCCGCCGGGATTCTTTCTGACGACCCGGCGATCATTATCCTATAGCAAGTCTTGACTTAACAGAGGGCAACTCCGCGACGTCTGAAGAGATCCGGAGCAATGTCGGGAGAGAGGAAGGGGGAGAGAGCCTCGGCGAGATCGACGACAAGCGCGTGCATGGACGGGGCCCTGAGCTGGGACAAACGTAGTTTGCCGTCCGCCCAATACGGGGC
>JANXMS010000536.1 GCA_025354525.1 Acidobacteriota bacterium | reverse complement strand
CTTGGCGCCGACCGAACGCTTCGACGGTGGCGTCACGAGGGCCAGCGGTGGGGAATTTCCAGCGAGGCGCGAGGCGGTCGACTTCGGCCATGAGGTCGTCGATAGCTTTCTGAAGGACGTTGGGAAGGCCTGCGCTGGGGGAAACACCGGCGGCGGCGAGAAGGTCATTATGCTGTTCGCTGGCTTCTTTGACGAATGCGGCGCGGTCGAAGAGGGCTCGGCGGATAAGGGTTAGGTCGGTCGTGAGGAAGCCATTTCGCTGTTCGAGGTCGGTTTTTAGCTCGGTGATGGATTGGCTGAAGCCGACGGCAGCACCGGAAACGGTGTTTGCGGTGAGGGTTTTGCCGAGTTCATCGCGTTTGGCAGCGGCTTTGCACCAGTCCGCGGGGTTCTGGTCTCGGTTGCCATCGGAGTGAGCGGCACCGGCAACCTGTCGGAATTTCCCTCGGCAAGCTTCGTCGATTCGCGCGAGGGTGGCCATTGCAGTTTTGAATTCGGAGACGGCAGAGCGGGGTTCATCCCGGTGATGAGGTCCCTGAAGGGGCGGGTTTGCTCGCGGGAAGAGGTATCGATGAGGGTTTGCATGAACTCGAAGGTGAGGGCTTTGTTTTGTTCGGTGGAGTGCCCGGCGGCTTGGAGCGTTTTTTGCAGATTGTTTTTGAGGGCGGCGACTTGGTCGCAGCGTTTGCGGGCGGCGAGGACTTCCGGCTCTCGACGATCGCGGATGAGGGTGCGAAGTTGGCCGTTGCATCTGCCATAGACGGCATCGAGTTTGGTGACGTTTTCGCGTGCATCGGCTTCGCGGCCGACGGGGTGTTTCGGCTCGACTGAAACCGGAGGGGTATCGAGTTGCGGTAAGGACGGTCCGGGGGCTTCCCGGCGCTGTGTATTTTGCGGGTCAACCGTCTTGAAACCAAGTCGAGCGGCGGTGCGAAGGACTCGCCAAACGGCCATGGGCCCGCTTTGCGGTCGAATCGTGCGGTCTCGGCTTTCGTCTCCGAAGCCAAGCAGGCCGACGGAGATCGGGTCGATAGTCCCCACTGCCTCCAAAATCCCCGACCGCAGGGCGGAACCAATCCGTTATGGCCAGCGGCAATCCTCATGATCCCGCTGAACCAAGACAGGGGGTCGGCACGGATTCGATTTTTATTTGATCGAGAAGGGTGTTGATGGCTTGGACGACCCTTGCGCTGTCGGGACTGGTGGCGGCGAGCAGAGCGGAGATCGAATGGCGAGGAGGAGCACGGTTTTTTCGCATGTGCTACTCCTCCCGTATTGGAGGGAGCAGTCGTATCACGAGAGGGGGACGTGATAGTCGGCGCAGAGGGGGTCGGACTCGTCGACGGCTCCGAGGAATTGATTCCAGGTGGCTGGGCTTAAACCGGTGGGGTTGTCGGCTCGGAGGCAATTTTTACCGGGGTCGGCGTAGAGGACTCGACCCTTGGCCTGTTTTTGCAAGGCTGGACCGAGTTTCGCGGCGGGCATGTCCCAACCCTGTTTGTTTTTAGCGAAATCGGTGTCGGTAGGTACGGCGGCGACGAGTTCCGGGCTGGTCATCTTCGCGAGGCCGGCTCGCAAGGTGGCGTTTCCGCTGCCGTGATGGCCCACCTTGTAGAAGACCGTGCGAGCCAAGAGATCGTCGGCGGTAACCTTAGTTCCGTCCTTCAACTCAAAGACCCGGCTCTGCCAACTTTTCCAACTTTCCAGTTCGGAGTCGCCGACGAAAAGGAGCACCTTGCGGCTGGCGACGAGCTCGAAAGCAAGAACCAGGCTGGTGTTGTTGATGGAGTTATCCAGTTGCAGGGCAAGTGAGGCGGCATTTTGCAGCCAGTCGTTGTCGATGCGCCGCCAATCCTGATCGCGATAGCGGCGTGCGAGAGATCGAAGGGGATGGGGTTGGTCATCGCCGCTGTGAGTTAGAAGTTCGTCCTCTGGCCAAGCAAGTGCGAGGTCAAAGGGACGAAGGCGGTTGGCGGCAGCGATCTCTTCGTCGCTACGCGACTCGCCAGCGGCACCCGTGACGCCGGCGGCCCAAGCGAAGGCTGCGCCATCGTTTGGCTTCGGCTTCTTTTTGGGCTTGTCGTCTTTGAAGCCTTCTTCGTAGGGGGTTTTCTCTTGTTGCAGGGCGTCGCGATCCATGGGCGGGGCGAGCACATAGATGCGCACGCCGCCGGGGAGCCAATCGCGTTCGAGGACTTGGCCGGGTTCGAGGAATTTGTCACCCGGGTTGCGCTGATCGGTGACAAAACGCATGGCTTCGTCACTGCGCTCGGAGAACTTGGCGGCACCGAGGATTCCGGCGAAGTCCATAACGCGGGCGGCGGCGGCACCGCATTCCCGGTCATAGGCAACGCCGGAGTTCATCATTCGAGTGACGGCCGTACCGACGGCGGCGGCGAGCGCGTTCGAAGTTTTCTTGTTTTCCTGGGCGATGGTCTGGTCGGGATCTTCGGTCCAGGCGGCCCAAACTTCTTTGGTCTTCAGATGCTGGAACTCGTCTTTGGCGAAGAAGAAGCCGGCGACATGGTCCCAGTGTTCGTGGGTGGCAACCAAGACGTCGAGCTGGCTTTTCGTTTCGGCTCGGACGTGGGCGGCGATCTGAGTAAGTCGGTCCTTCTGGTCGGGTGTACCGATGAAGACGCCACAATCGATGAGGACGTGGCGGTCAACCCCGTCGTTGTGAAACGTGAGGAGGTGACAATCGCCGAGTCCTGGCTTGTAGATGCGGATGCGGACTCCGCTGGTGGCTTTAGGCATAACCTTCTTCCTCACTGGATGTAACGGTGTCGTCGTGCATTACGGCGAAGCGGGAGCCGGGTCCGGCGAACGGGGTGTTGCCGAGATAGGTGGAGCCCATGTTCTGGCCCATGGCGCGGAACTGTTCGATTTCCCGTTGGCGGGTTTGGCTGGCCAAGCTTTTACGGACGAGATAGCGAATCTGACCGGTATCGCAGTTGGCGATGAGAGTGCAGCCACCTTCGTTGCGATCGCTCTGGCGTTCGTGTTGGATCCAGAGGATGACGTCGCGTCGGACCGAGCCGGAGGCATCCTGGTGGTTGGCGAAATTGAGGGCGTTGACTTGAAACGTTTGGGAAAGGCTGGAAGGATCGAAGACGCCGAACTCGCGGAGGAGCGAGATGCGTTCGTCGGGCGTTAGTTCTTCGAGGGCGTCTTCGATGAGATCATGGATCAGAATCCGCTCTAGGCGGAGTAATTGATAGCTGGCCTCGCGAGGCGATAGGCTGGCAGCGGGGCGAATGGCTCTGGCGTTTGGCTTGTTCCCACGGCGGGGGCGGGGGCGGGGCGCCCAAGCGGCGAGAGTCTTCCGGTCCTCGACCGGCCAAGCGACTTCACCTTGTTCGCGGGAGATGCGGCGAACGATGTCACCGAGAGACCGAAGGCGAGCGAACAGCTTGACGCCGGATGGGCTTTTTTGCAGGGGTTTGATGACGTCGTCATTGGGTGGACGCCAGCGGAGGGGATCCTGCGACATGGCTCTGACATCACGGGGGTAGATGCCGCGTTGGCGGAAGGCGCCAATAAGGGCGGGGCGGTAGCCGTGTTCGTCGTCGGGGTAGAGATCGGAATCGACGGTGATGAGAGCGCGGAGGAAATCGCCGAAGGTGGGATCGACGGGAGGGCAGTAATCGACGGCCCGAATGCACATCCGCAGGACGTCTGAGGCGGAGGTGGCTGCTTCGGCGGCGAAGCGGTTGACGAGGTCGGGGTGGAGATCGCCTTGGAGGAGGACGCCTGATCCGCCGGAGGCGATGCGGCGGAGGTCAGCGATGCGTTGTTCATAGATAGTGACGAAGGCATCGAAAATGGCGGCGACGAGGATGGCACCGCGATCGTGGGGTTCGAGGGTGGTGGCGAAGGCGTCGGGATCAGGAACGGTACCGATGTAACTCCGCAGGGCACCATGAAGCCCGGTGCCGAGACCGAACTCTTGGGCCAATTCGACCAGGTAGTTTTTCTTACGGAGGTCGCCGCGGGTTTTCCCTAATTCGTGATTGAGAATTTGGGGCAGCGAGAAATGCTGGAAGAGGGCGACGATGTCGGCAAATGCTTCGTGGAAGGCGAGCATGTCGGGGTTGGTGGGGCAGGTTAATCCACGGGCCATCCCATCGAGGAGGGCGTGGGCGGTTTCGTGGGCGACGACGTCATGAGAGAGACAGGTGAAGACGATGCTGCCAGGATCCATGGTGCCGAGAGAGAGGGGGCGAGCGGGGAAGTAGCCAAAGAGGAGCGCCTTTTTGACCGGATTGTAGTAAGCGTTGCGAGCGCGCAGGGCGTGGGGATAGATGCGGAGCCTGGGGACATATTCGATTTCGCGCTTGCCGTCGACGACGGGCGACCAAAGGGCGAGACGCCCGAGCGCGCATTCGAACGTACGAATGGTTCGCATGGCGACGGCATAAACCATTTGCTGGTGAAACTTGGGATCGCCTTCGGCGGGGGCGAGGCCATCGGTGGACAAGAGGCGATAGTCATCCAGATCGACGGGGGCGTAGAAGCATCCGCTGGCGGGATCGTGATCGACGACTTCGATATATTCTCCAGTGGGTCCTGGTTCGAGTTTTTCCCAAGGGATGGAGACGGTGGTGACGGCGATACGGGCGGTTTCGGCGGATTGGCCGGCGGCGGGATCAAAGGCGAAGACGCGGAGGCGGCGTTCGGCGGGTATGTTTGGAGCGAATTCCTTTTTGCCTCCTTGGGCACTGGGCCGAGTAGGCATGGCACCGGACCGACCGGAAGGGGGGGCGGTTGATTGGAGCGCAGTTTTCAAGCGGCGGGAAGCGAAGGGGCTATGGATGACGACGTCGACGAAACGGTCCAGTTGTTGGCGGTCGGTGAGGATGGAGGGATCGGGCAGGACCAGTTCACAGTTGGGCTCGCGGTGCATGAGCTGGGTGAGTTCGAGATTGAAAGATTCGTCGAGAGCGGACGCGTGTTGGTCGGCCGTGGCGGTGAAGATGGTTCCCCGCAAGACGCGGAGGAAGGAAAACGCGGCGGAGTCGATGGTGGTTTGGTGAAGGGTGTCGCGGGCGTGTGGGGTGGGGTGGACACTGAGTGAGTCGAAGGCTCGGAGGACGCCGCGACCGAAATATTTGCGAGCGTCGGGGAAGGACTGATCGGCTTGATTGAACAGAGCGGCGCGGACCATTTCCACTTTTTGCCATCCGGCCCAACCGTCGAGGTCTGCTTTGTGTTGTTGGAGCCAGAGGGCGGCGGCGGCGGCGACCTGGGGAGTGGCGGCGGAGGTGCCTTCGCCGTCCCAGTCGACGATGTTAGAGGAGCCGATTTCGGCCCAAGGCATGTTGGGAGTGAAGGCGGCCATAGCGGTGTTCATTTTGCCGTCGGGGCCGTAGCTCCCCGACATTTTGCCGAGGGGGAGGTCGTAGGGTTGAAAGTCGGCCATGATGCCGCAGGCGGCGATAACGCGTTGAAAACGGGCGGGAAAGATGATGCTTTTGGGACGTCCGTAGTTATTCCCGGCGGCGGTGACGAGTAAGATGCCGGCGTCATAGGCCCGATTAACGGCATCGGCCCAGGCAGCGGAGGCGACGCCGCCCATGCTCATGGAGACGACGTCGGTGGCGATGCCTTGCTTCAGTTGGAGATCGACGAGGTAGTTGATGGCGTCGGCGAAGGCGCTGGTGCGAAACAAGACGACGGAGGTGGCGATGCGGAGGGGGATGATTTCGATGCCGGGTGCGCCGCCGAGGAAGTCGCCGTTGGGAGTGGGGGCGATCATGTTTTGGAGGCGTTGTCCGGCGAGTAAGGCGAGGGTGGCGGTGCCGTGGCCGGGATTTTGGAGGAAACCACCGCGGTCGGGATCAGCGGCGGTGGGAGAGCCATCGCCGGTAAAATTCCGCTGGAGGTCGAGGCGGAGATGGGCGGGTTTGGCGGCGTGATCGAAGTCGAAGCCGACGTCGAGGATGGCCGCGCGGACGGCTTGGGGGCTGGTGATCGCTTGCTGGGCTTTGCGGAGTTGAGAGTAGTTGTCACCGAGATGCCAAGCGAAGCCTGGACCTAGGGGGAAGTCGGGGGACTGGAGGTTGACGATGCCACGGTCGTTGGCGGGCCCCCCCGCAAAGAGGCCACGCTGGGTTTTGGTAGCGGGCAGAACCCAGACATTTTCGCAATCGGGTTCGACCTGCGCGCCGGATTGGGCAGCGTAGTCGTAGGCAGCGTCCCACAATTCGGCTGCGGTGGCTTGGCCGTTGGCTTGGAGGGCGAGCCATTGGCTGGGGTGGGGGGACTTATCGAGTCGAAATGAGTTACCGGCGGCGGAGAGAGAGCTGAGGGGAGTTAGACCCTGGGAACGGACGAGAAGGCGGGCGGGCTGGCTACGCATGCGGAGGCTCCTGAATCAGTAAGCGCAAATGGCTTAAGGATTGGGACAATTATCTTAAATTTTCGGGGCGGAGTTAAGGGGTGCCGTTTTGCGATTCAGAAATGAGTCGACCATCGAATTCGCAGGGCGGCGAATTTAGATTGAGAGGAACTGGGGAACAGCATTCCGGAAACTCGCATCACCAGTCTGTGAGCTCAGCGGCGCAAGATAGAGAAAGAGAAGATATGAGGAAAACCATGGGGGACGGCGATTGAATCCCGGGTTGGCATCTCCGAAACCCAATCCGCACAGTATTCAAGTGTCGGTCGCGGTGCTGGCGGCAGCGGGGAAGCACGGCGAGGAGTTGCTGCAGTCCTTGGGGAGTACCGAGGGAGGGCTGAGCCAACGGGAAGCCGAGACGAGACAGAGACGGGTGGGCCCGAATCAAGTGGCGCAGGAGAGCCAGCAGGGCTGGATGAGGCGACTGCTGGAGTTGATGCGGAACCCGCTGGTGATTCTACTGGCGACGCTGTCGGCGCTGTCGTTTGCCACAGGGGACGCTCGGGCCGGAAGCGTGATGGCGGCGATGGTGGGGCTGAGCCTGGGGCTGCGATTTTTCCAGGAGGCCCGGGCGACGGCGGCGGCGGAAAAGCTGAAAGCGATGATCCATGTGACCGCGACCGTGGTGCGGGATGGCGCGGCGCGGGAGATCCCGCTGCGGGATCTGGTACCGGGCGATATCGTGCATTTGGCGGCCGGCGATATGATTCCGGGGGACGTTCGGATCGTATCCTCAAAAGATCTGTTTGTGAGCCAGGGGAGCATGACGGGGGAGTCTTTGCCGGTGGCGAAGATTTCCGAGGCGGAGACGCGGGCGGTGAGTTCGCCGATCGAGCTGACCAACACGTGCTTTATGGGGACGAGCGTGCAGAGCGGGACGGCAACCGCAGTGATTGTCGCGACGGGGGCGAGCACTTATCTGGGTACGATGGCGGGGGCGATCACAGAGGAGGAGCCGCCGAGCGGTTTCGATTTGGGACTGGACCGATTCACGTGGCTGATGATCCGGCTGATGGCGATTATGGTGCCGCTCGTGTTTTTGATCAACGGTTTGACGAAGCACGATTGGCGCGGCGCGTTCTTTTTTGCGCTGGCGGTGGCGGTGGGGCTGACGCCGGAGATGTTGCCGATGATCGTTTCGGTGTGTCTATCGAAGGGCGCGCTGGCGATGAGCCGGAAGCAGGTGATCGTGAAGCGGTTGAATGCGATTCAGAATTTGGGTGGCATGGACATTTTGTGCACGGACAAGACGGGAACGCTGACAGAAGATCGGGTGGTGTTGCAGCGCCATTGCAACGTGGCTGGCCGGGAGACGGACGACGTATTGTTAGACGGCTATCTGATTAGCTACTTCCAGACGGGTCTGAAGAATCTGCTGGACCGGGCGATTCTGAGCTGCCCTGATTTTCATCAACAGGGGCTGGTCGACCGGTATAAGAAGCTGGATGAGCTTCCGTTCGACTTTACGCGGCGGATGATGTCGGTGCTGGTGCGGGATCCGGAGGGGCGGTCGATTCTGTTGACGAAAGGGGCTCCGGAGGAGGTGTTTGCGCACTGTTCGCAATTTGAGTTGGACGGTACTTGATTAGCGGGTTTCAGGATCATTCGCCTCCCGATTTGGGCCAGTTTCCTAACGTTTTGGGAGTTTGTGCCGCAGAGAGCCCCTCACGATCATGCCACAGGCGTCGCGCGACGCTACGGAAACGATTGATTCTATT
>JANXMS010000479.1 GCA_025354525.1 Acidobacteriota bacterium | reverse complement strand
GGAGCCGACCCGCGCGTCGAAGGTGTACAAGTGACCGAAGTCGACGTCGCGCCAGACCTGACGACGGCTCGCGTGATGGTCTCGATTCCGGGCAAGGCGGATTCTGCGTTGGTACTCGATGCCCGCAACGGCGCTCGGGCGCTTATCCGGTCCCAAGTCGCCGAACGGTTGCAACTCCAGCGTACCCCGGACATCTGGTTCGAAGCCGGAGCCGAAGTCGACCCGCGCGTCGAAGGATCGAGGTCCACGTCGCGCCAGACCTGACGACGGCTCGCGTGATGGTCTCTATTCCGGCCAAGGCGAATTCCACGTTGGTACTCGATGCCCGCAACGGCGCTCGGGCGCTTATCCGGTCCCAAGTCGCCGAACAATTGCAACTCCGGCGTACCCGGACATCTGGTTCGAAGCCGGAGTCGACCCCGGTAAAGTGAAAAGCCTACTGCGTCGGATTCAACGCGGTCGACCGCGGGACCTGAGTTAGGCCCCGCGGCCTCGCGGTCAGGTTAGAGCAGCGCGGTGGCTCGGCGCTTCCACGCCTTGCCTTTTTCGTCGGCAATTCCTTCGAGCGCTCCGATGTGGGCTCCCGCTTGGGTCAGGATGTGGTGCAGGTCGTTGCCCAGGCTAAAGAACGTAAAGCCCTTGTCGAGGAACTCGCCTACGCGGCTGGTCCCAAACAGGAAGATGCCGAGGATCACCTTGTTCTTCTCGGCCTGTGCCACCAACTTTTCGGTCGCCGCCAACAGCTCTGGCGAAGTGTACATGTGCGGGAACTCATACGTCACGTATAGCCCCATCGACATGCAAAGATCATTCTGGCCGAGGAAGAGCATGTCCACGCCTGGCAGCGCGGCAATCGCCTCAATGTTGTCGATACAGGCTGCCGTCTCCACCTGGAGCGCTACGATGACGTTGTCATTCGCGCTCCCGGCGTAGCCGAGCAGACCGGCTTTATTCATACTCCGTTGGGGGAAGTAAACCGACCGGGTGCCCGCCATCGGGTACTTGGCGCAGCTAATGGCTTGCGCGGCCTCTTCGGCGGTGTTGATGTAGGGGACCAGGATGCCGTCGGCTCCGAGGTCGAGCGCCTGCTGGATACCGGCGCGGTCGTGGGCTCCGGCGACGCGGACCATCGACTTTGCTCCGCCGCTGGCGATGGCGCAGAGCATCGAGGAAAGCTTCTCAAAGCCCATGGGGCCGTGCTGGGAGTCAACCAGCAGCCAGTCATAACCAGTGTGGGCGAGTTGTTCGGCCACGGTTGCGCTGTGAGAGTTCAAGAAAAGGCCCATTTTGGGCTGGCCGTCGCGCAGTTGCTGCTTGAACTCGGCGCCGGATACGGGGGCGTCAGACATGCGATTTGCTCCTTGGATCAATGAAACCTCTTGCACTATAGCGGACCTAAGGGATTGGCTGCAAACGGCCGATAGACCAAGTATGCCCACACACTCAGCAGAATGGTCCGCACTTCTTGGCCGAATGCGGAAGCCAGCGGTCGCCGTCGTGGGGCCCGAACTCAAACGAGACGAACCACTCGCGACCGAACAAGACACAGACGAGAGTGCGGAGAAAGCCGCGAATCACCTTTCTGCGCTGCAGGAAGAGCTTAGCTGCGACGAGACGCTGCTCTTACGCATCCTCGGCATGCTGTATCTGACGAAGAAGCGGAGCACCATCAACGTGGCGGTCTCCATCTTTGACGTGGAGAAGCAAATGGGTCTGCCGCGAGAGGGAGCAACATTCGTTTGCGAGTACATGCAGAAAAAGACCCTCGTACTGGCCGACGACAAACGCCGCTTCACGATCACAGTTGAGGGCATTGATTACCTTCGCCAAGCCCTCGGCGTTCAGCGCACCCCAGTCTAGGTTCGGTACGCTGAAGATCGTGCGTCTCCTCGTAGCAATTACTTTCGCTGTTTCTTTGGCCGCTCAGGTTCGGTTCGTTCCGCAGAACAGCGGCGTCACGGATAGCCTTCGTGGCTTGGCAACCGTAAACGAACAGATCGCCTGGGCGAGCGGAACCGGGGGCACCGTCCTCCTCACGACAGACGGCGGAACCAGTTGGCGACGCCGACCGGTGCCTGGGGCCGAGGCCCTCGACTTTCGCGACTTGGCCGCTTTCAGCGCGACGGAGGCTTTGGCACTGAGCAGCGGCGAAGGCGATAAGTCCCGCATTTACAAGACGATCGACGGTGGAAGTTCGTGGCAGCTCCTGAAAACGAACCCAGACCCGAAAGGGTTCTGGGATGCCATTGCATTCTCGGACCCGAAGCATGGAGTGCTGATGGGCGACTCCGTCAACGGGATGATTGTAATTGAAACTTCAACGGATGGGGGGATGACGTGGCAACGCCGCACGACCCCACCGGCCCTGCCTGGGGAGGGCGGGTTTGCCGCCAGCGGCACCTGCCTGATCGTCCGAGGAAAGCGAGAAATTTGGTTCGGGACCGTCGCCGCTCGGGTATTCCACTCGAAAGATGGCGGGGAAACGTGGACCGTCAGCGAAACCCCTCTTCGGCAGACCGAAACCTCGGCGGGCATTTTTTCTCTTGCCGTAGGGTCTCGCAGTGCGTTGCTCGCGGTCGGCGGGGACTATCGGAAGCCCGCGCAGGCCACCCAGGTCCTCTCCCGCTCCAGTGACGGCGGGAAGTCTTGGATTAGCGGCTCGGGCCCGCGGGGCTTTCGCTCGGCCGCGATCTTCCTGAATTCGAAACTGGTCGTTGCCGTAGGCACTTCAGGGGCGGACCTCAGCCGCGACGGCGGTCGCACTTGGGAGCCCGTCGAAACGGCCGGATATAACGCCATTCAACCCGGTTGGGCGGTCGGACCCGAGGGCCGCATCGCCCGAGTCATTGTCCAGTGATCCACCGCCGTCAGCCGACCCGCAACCGGACCGGTTGGACCTCCAATGTCCCGAACGAGCTCAGTCAACTCTTCATCGCCTTCAGCGCGTCGACCATACGGCCCGTGCTCGACATTGGGGCAGCCTTCGGCGTGGCCACCATCCCCGCTCTTGAGGCTGGCGCGTCGGTCCTGGCCAATGACAGCGACCCGAGCCATCTCGCCTCCCTCGAAGCGCTCACGCCGCCGCACCTTCGACCGCAGCTCCATCTCCTTTCCGGCCGTTTCCCGGTCGATCTCGATATTCCGCCGCACAGCCTTGACGCCATTCATGCTTCGAACGTCCTCCATTTCCTGACCGGCGAGGAGTTGGTCGCGGGTATGCAAAAGATTGCCCGTTGGCTCGCGCCCGGGGGCCGCCTTTTCGTGCAAGCGGGCACGCCCTATCAGCAGCCCTTCGCCGCCTTCGTGCCCGTCTACGAAGCTCGCATCGCCGCAGGGGAGCCTTGGCCCGGCTGGGTCGAAGACGCCCGCGCGATCTCCACTCACAAGAAATTGGGCCAGATTCCCCGTTCGCTCCACCTACTCGACGAGGCCGTCCTTACTCGACTGGTAACCTTGGCGGACCTCCGGATCGAACGAATCTGGACTTACCGCCGCCACGACCTCCCCCGCAGCATGCATCTCGACGGCCGCGAAGGCGTCGGCCTAGTCGCCTATACTTGAGTGAATATGCTAACTTCAGAGGGACGCGCCATCATGCGGCACCTAGCTTTTCGTTCAACGCTCTTGATTTCGGCCCTTGCCTGTAACCTCTTCGGCCAAACCTCCACCACGCAGCTCTCGGGAACGGTTACTGACTCCACCGGTGCCACCGTCCCCGGCGCTACGGTCATCTCGACGAACGAAGCTACCGGTCTCACCTACAAACTCACCACCACGGATGCGGGTCTGTACGCATTCCCCTCTATCCCCGTCGGGGCATACACTCTCTCGGTTGAGAAAACCGGCTTCAAACGCTTCCAGCGAGCGAAGATCGTCCTCCAAATCAATACCCCCTCCACGATTAACGCCACCCTCGACATCGGCTCCGCTACCGAGACGATTCAAGTCGAAGCCACTGCCGACGCGCTCCAGACGAGCGGCGCGACCCTCGGCAACGTCATCGAGCGGAAATCCATTGAAGCCCTGCCTCTGAATGGGCGCAACCCCCTCAATCTGCTGATCTACGAACCCGGCGTCGTACAACGCTCCGGCGGCACGATCAGCGTGAATGGCTCCCGTACCGGTGCCGTCAACGTCACCATTGATGGCATTGACGCCAACGAAAGCACCAACCCGAACCCGGTGAATAACATCTTCCGGCTGAATCCGGACAACGTGCAGGAGTTTAAGGTCACCACCTCGAACCCGTCAGCGGAAGAGGGCCGTAACTCCGGGGCCAACGTTTCGGTGGCCACCCGAGGCGGTACGAACCAGTTCCACGGAACCGTTTTCGAATTCTTCCGTAACACTGCGCTGAACGCCAATGAGTTTTACTCGAAGGCCCAGGGCCTCGATAAGCCGATCATCAAGTTGAACCAATACGGCTTCGAACTCGGTGGCCCGATCAAGAAGAACAGGACATTCTTCTTCGGCTCCTGGCAGGGCCAGAAGGTCAATTTCGCGGACCCCGTTGACAAGGCCTTCGGCGAGTCCGTCGACCTTTACAACCAGATGGCGCTGACAGGCATCTTCCGTTACTTCGTCGTGGACCAGCGCAACCCGCTCACGGTCAACGGCCAAACCATTACGCAAAACACCCCACTGCTCGTCGACCGGGCCACGGGCAACCTCGCCTCCGGCGTCCGCGCCTGCGCCAGCCCCACCGATGCCAACTGCGTCGCCAGCTACAATATCTTCCAGAACGACCCGCTCCGCCGGGGCCTCGACCCCGCCGTTAAGGGCGTCCTCGGCGCCTACCCGGCTCCCAACCAGTACTCGGCCGGCGATGGCCTCAACACCGGTAACTTCGTTTGGAACACCCCGTTCCAGATTCGCGGACCGCAGTACCTCGGCCGAATCGATCATGTGATCAGTGACCGCCACAACCTGTTTGGGCGCATCCTGGCGGCGGAGCAGAACACCCTCGGCGGCGACCCGCTGAACGGTCGTCCCCAGGTGCTTCCCGGCTTCCCTACCCGTGGCGAGGTCTTCCGCCCGGCGTACAACGTCGCCGTTGGCCTTCGCAGCGTAGTAACGCCGCGTTTGGTTAACGAGTTGACCGTCGGTTACTCCCGCTTTGACTTCCTCTTCACGCAAGGTGAAGCGAACCCAGCGTTCCCGAATACACCGCGTTTCACGTTCAACAACTCGGACGTCGATTACACCGCGACACCACGAACTCAGCGCGCCGTCAACACCTACCAAATCATCAACAACGTCACCTACATCGCTGGTGCGCACGTGATGAAGTTCGGCGGCAACCTCCGCATCTATCAGCACAACGACCGGCGCGGCGACGTCGGCGGGGTCGCCCTGACGCCATCCATTTCACTCTCCCGCACCATCCGCCCACCCGCTGGCTTCACCTTCCCGGCGTTGAGCACGGCCACTTCGCCTGGCATCGCTTCGAACGACCTGAACCGCCTGCAAGGCATGGTCAACGACCTGCTCGGCATTCCGGCGCAGCTATCGCACAACTTCATCGGCGACCTGAAGAGCGATACCTTCCTGCCCTTCCAGACTGGCGACAAAACCGTTTCCTTATGGGCGCAAGGCCAGCGTACGAAGCAGCTCAACTTCTTTGCGCAGGACGACTTCAAACTTCGCAAGAACATCTCGATCTCCTACGGCGTCCGCTGGGAGGTCAACCCCCCGCCTCGCGAGGCTGGCGGCCGGACCTACGTGCCGAATAAGAACATTGATGGCAGCGAGGGGCTCGTCACCTTTGTCCAAGCTGAGCGTTGGTACAAGAACTGGAATTTGGGTGCCTTGGCACCCCGCATCGCTCTCACCTGGGCACCGGGCAACTCCTCCAAGACCGTCATTCGCACCGGCTACACCATGGCGTTCGACCCCATCGCGACGTTCCAGGTAACCTCGGTCGCTTCGGCTGTTCCCGGCCAGATTTACCGCTGCACCTCCACCGTCGGCGGCGCCTCCACGGCGGGGTGTGCCAGCGTACCGGACGTTCGACTGAGCCAGTTCCCCAACCAACTGCCACCGCCTACGGCGAAGCCATCCAGCCAGTTGACCCCGGCCCTCGCCACGCAAAATACGGCCCCGCCCGCCCGGATCTTCGACCCGAATCTGAAGCTACCAACGGTTCACATGTGGAACCTCACGATTCAACGGGACCTCGGCAAGAGCTACATCGGCAGCGTCGGCTACGTCGGTCGCCGTGGCACTCGGCTCTATCGGAGCTGGGACGTCAACCAGATCGACGCCAAGCCTATTCTGCCAAGCTTCGTGGCCATGCAGCGTAACGTCGGGCTCGGCGGCGGTTGCCGTCCGGACGGCACGATGGCCAACGGTACGGCGTGCTCTGGGGCAGTCTCCGTACCGCTGATCCAGCAGGGGATCATGAATAGCGCGTTTGCCAACTCGGCGGCTTCGATCACTGACCTCAGCCCCAACCAGAACGCCGCGGGCAATATGGCCGTCCGTATTGAGCAGACGACGCTAGCCGCCAAGCTGAGGCCCAATCAACAGTTCGCGCAGATCCTATTGCTCGACAACGGCGCTGACTCCACCTACCACGGCCTTCAGACCACGCTCCGCAAGCGCTTCGACACGGCCGGGCTCCTCTTCAATCTCGGCTATACATTGTCGAAATCTATCGATAACCTTTCGACCGATCCGGTGGCGGCGACCTCTGGCGGCGGTCTTACAACGACCAATGCCCGCACCCCGGCGGATGGTCGCAACTACAAGAACGAACGTGGCCGGAGCGACTTCGACCAGCGCCATGTGTTGAACCTCAGCGGCATTTACGAATTGCCGGTTGGCAAGGGCAAGCCGCTCTTCCGCAACGCGAACCGGGTCGTCAATACCGTCATCGGGGGTTGGAGCGTCAACACGATTTACACCTACCAATCGGGCGAGCCGTTCACGGTCCGTTCCGGCTTCCTGACGGCGAACGGAACGGCCCAGAGCCGGGCTGCCCTCGCCCCGGGGGTGACGAGTCTGCCGCGGGCCCGTTTGCAAGACAAGGCCGGCGTCATCGGTCCGGTCTTCTTCGCTGACGCCAGCCAGTTCGCCGCGCCCGCCCCTGGGGAACTCGGCATCGGCCGTAACGTGTTCCAGGGTCCTTCGTATTGGAATGTCGACCTCGGTATTTCGAAGGGCTTCCAGCTCAGCGAACGCTTCCGGCTCACCTTCCGCACCGAGATGTTCAACGCTCTAAACCACGCCAATTTCCGGAATCCGCGCGACGCCTCCGTCGGCAGCCCGGCCATCAACTCGAACGTGTTCGCTCAAGCTTGTTGCGTGTCGCTCTCGACGGCGAGTTCGTCGACCACTAACCAGAACGGCGAAAGCTGGCGCGTTGTGCAGTTGGCGCTTAAGCTGGCGTTCTAGTCCAATACCGCTCCGGCCGCGAGGCGTACAGAGACGCGATCGCGGCCGGAGTTTTAAACCAGTCGCCGAGTTGGGTTTTGTAATCTCGCAGCGCGGTCAAGTCAAGCGGGGGAAACGGCCGAGCCGGTTCGACCCAATAAAACGGCTTCCCCTTCGCAAACCCGTTCTTCACCGCCTCCGGCGCGGTGCCGCCGAGATAGGTTTGGACGTAGTGGGCGGCGAAGGAGCTCTTCCAACCGGGCTCTGGCGCAGTGCGGACAGTGCCGTCGATTTGATCGTGGACGAAGGAGTGAGGCCGATCTTCGGAGTAGAGCAATCGCTCCCGGCGGACCCTTTTTTCGCCGCCGGGCGGAGTAGCCGATGGTACCCAGGGTTCCCGACCCCGAGCGGTGCCAGGACCAGTCCCGGGTCAAGCTCCTCCAGAAGACGTACCATCACCTTTTCAACTTTTATGGTCGGCCTAGCGTTATCGCCGACGATGCCGAGGAAGTTTCGATACTCCACCGAACGAAACGGGGCGTCGTGAAAACCCAAATGGCGCGCCCTTGCGCCGATGATCTTCACCGCTTCCAACTCGGGCCTCATAGCTGTCATCGCCCTTCGTGAAAAAGGTAGCGATCAGCGACCGCCGGGAGGCCATCAGCGAGGAGCAGGACAGCACAGCGTCATCCCGATGAGGCGACAGAACTAACACCAGGCGTGCCATAGAGCGGCTCCGACTCCAAAGCCCATCGTCAGCGCCAGCGTTTTCTGCGTCGTCTCCGGAGGGTAGCCGCGGGCCGTCAGCACCGAGTCGTGTGGCACCACCCAAGGCACGTCCTGGAACAGCGAGCCGAACAGTGGCTTGACCGGCCCATAGAGCCCAGGATAGGTCGACGACTCCGCGTCGCCTTCGGACGTAATCCGGCTTGGCAAGCCGAGCACGACGCCGTCGTAATCGCCTGCGGCGGCCAAGGCATTTTGCACAAACGTCCGCAGCCGTTTGCGGCCTTCGTCCTCGGGTAGGGCCCTTCCGCCGAAGGGCAAGTCTCGGGGGAACGCTCTGTTCTCAGTCACGGTCCTCCTCTTCATCTGCGTTTGGCCCAGGTCGATCGCCAGCGGTCGCCGCCACCCAGATTCAGCCCAAATCGCGTCCGCCCCAGGGCGGGCGCAGAACGGGGCGGGCCTTAGCAACCGGTGAGGAAAAGATAGCGCCGCAGCCTCGCCGCCGGCGATCAGGAGCCTTTCAAAACCGGCGGCTCGCAGGAACTCCGTGAGGCCAGCGAAGTAGGCGGCCTTGTCGTCGCGCAATTGGAAGACCGTCGTATGCCGAGCCACCACTCCCGAAGCAACCGCGCGAGAACCCACGAATCGACGGCCACCGCATTGGTCCCGGGCTAAGCCTGATGGGCGACAATTAGGAACCGCTTTTAGCGACAATTACATTTGCAGCACCTTCAGCAGGTGTTTTGATGTGCATTCGGCAGATGCCGCTGGGCGTTGGATGAGATGGGGCTTTGTCCCAAGCCCCAGGATTTAACACATTGTGCCATCCCAGGTGGGCTACGAGCCCGCCGACCGTCAGCATGAAGCCACGGGAGCACCCTCCGCCGGTGGCAAGTCGGCTTTGGTAGTTTTCGTTTCGGTCGTTTCTAATTGTCGCCAAACAAAAGCCTCAATCAGCGAACTTCGTAGCGTCATGCCGTAAGCTGTACCAGCCCCTCGAGTTTGGTTCGAATCGCGCTCGGAGTTAACTGCCGGTGGATCTCCACGTGCGCCTGCCCCCATTGCAGAGGAAGCACGAATGGAGCGGATCTGTCTGTGTCCGATGCGTTTGAATCCGGTGTGCAAGCGCGACCGCATTCGGGTCGTCCACGGCCACCCCGTCGCCTTGAAACTTCGGCCCATCCATAGCAAGCTTCTCCACGTACCGCAGTCGCGTGCAGAAGTAAAACCGCCCGTTCTTGATCGTGTTGCAGCGGCGCCAAATCCAGCAATCGGCGAACGTATCGGCGGCTTCCTTTGCGATATAGCGAATCAAATCCTTCGGCAGCGTCGGCTCCGAGTAAAGCGGCACCGAGATGATCTGCAACCAGTCCCACTATTTCGCCGAGAGTTTCTTGATCAGCAGCGCATTCGTCGTCAATTGAATCCGAGGGCCAACCTTGAGCCGATGGGTATCATCAACAGCGTTTGGATCTCCGGATGCAGCAGCGGCTCTCCGCGGACGATCTTGGCGAACTGCGGGCTCTACCACCCGCCGAACGAGCAGCAAATCTTTCTCAAACTGCACCGGATCAGCGCACCACTTTTTCAGGATCGGAGAGTACGAACAGCAGGGGTCACAACGAAGATTGCAATGATCGGTGACGTGGTATTCGAGCGCCCTCGTCTGCACCCTTCCGCTCACGATTGGGTAGGGATCAGCATCCTGCGACAGGGCCAAACGATAGCATGAGCGCCTAAGCTTTTTCGAGTACCTCGAATGCGTCGCCGCCACAGATCCGTTCAATTTCCGCCTTGAACTCTTTGTCTGGACGGACCCGCAGCGGCACGTCCATCATGGCGATGAAGTCCTGCGATTTCTCGAGTTTCAGACGTACTTGGGCGTTGCCGGGCTTCCGTTCGAAGAGGGTCCGCAGCTCCGTTGCCGGGTCGATTCCGTTTGTCTCCCGGATCTTGACGCGAATGGCGATGATACTCGGCAGCTTCACCAGCGCCTTGGCGAGCGGGACAAGTTCCTGCAGGCTGACCTTCGGTGCCGAACCTTCTTCCGGCATCACTTTACAGATTGCCATAACGGGGAGATCGTCGATCAGATATTGATTGAGCTCTTCTATTTTGCTAGCGAAACACATCGCCTCAAGACTCCCCTTCTGGTCTTCCAGGCGCATCGCCGCCCACAGCTCTCCCTTCTTGTTGCGGCGCTTTTGGATGCCCGTAAGAATGCCGCAAAGCCGCACCTCTTCATGCTTCTGGCAATCGTCGAGCCCGTCACTGGCGTGGGTTTGCAACTCGGAGATTTTGTCGGCAAAAGCGTCCAGGGGGTGCCCGGTGACGTAGAAGCCAATCATCTCTTTTTCGCCGTTCAGCTTCTCGGTCTGCGACCAGTCCTTCACGTTGGGCAAGGGCTCGGGGGGGGCGTCCTCGGCCGGTCCGCCAAAGAGGTCAGCGAAGAGTCCGCCCTGGCCGCTGTCTTTGTCCTTTTTGGTCCGCTGGGCGTGGTCCATCGCGCGGTCAATCATCGCGAACAACTGGCTCCGCGTGCCGTCGAGGCCGTCCATGGCTCCGGCCTTGATCAACGATTCGAGCGCACGCTTGTTGACGGAGCCGACGTCGACACTTTCGCAAAAGTTGAAGAAGCTTTTGAACTTGCCCACCTGCGCGCGCGCCGCTAAGATCGACTCGACGGCGCCCTGACCCAGGTTCTTGATCGCCCCCAAGCCGAAGCGAACCGCTTGGCCGTCCGGAGCGAAGCTCAGCAGCGAGGCCGCCACGTCCGGAGGCAGAACCTTGATGCCCATATCCTTGCACTCGTTGATGTACTTGACGACCTTATCGGTGTTCCCCGTTTCCGAAGTCAACAAGGCCGACATGAACTCAATCGTGTAGTGCGTTTTCAGATACGCCGTCACCCAGGCCATATACGCATAGGCCGCTGAGTGCGACTTGTTGAAGCCGTAGCCAGCGAACTGCGCCATCAGATCGAACAGCTTGTCGGCCTTCTTCGCATTGTGGCCGAGCTTGGAGGAACCGCTCAAAAAACGCTGCTTTTGCTCGGCCATGGCCGATGCTTCCTTCTTGCCCATCGCGCGGCGCAAAAGGTCCGCTTCGCCCAGGCTGTAGCCCGCGATGACGTTCGAAATCTGCATCACCTGCTCCTGATAGACGATGACCCCGTAAGTCTCGCCCAGCAGCGGCTCCAACTCCTTGAAGTCGAAAACAACTTCCTTCTTGCCGTGCTTTCGCGCGATGAAGTCGTCGATCATGCCGCCCTGAATCGGGCCTGGCCGGTATAGCGCATTCAGCGCGCAAAGGTCCTCAATCCGCTCTGGTTTGGAGCGGCGGAGAATGTCCTGCATGCCGGAAGATTCAAACTGGAAGACGCCGGAGGTTCGCCCTTTCCAGAAGATCTCCTCGTAGGTTTTCTGGTCGTCGAGGGGAATGTCTTCCATGACCAGCTTCACGCCGTGGATGGCCTCGATGAGCTTGAGGGAGTCGTCGACGATGGAGAGGGTGGTGAGACCCAAAAAATCCATTTTCAACAGGCCGAGCTTCTCTAAGCCCGACATGTCGTACTGGGTCACGATTTCGTCTTTGTTGGTTTTGTAGAGGGGGACGAGGTCACGGAGGGGTTGGGGCGAAATGACGACGCCGGCGGCGTGGACGGAGGCATTCCGCGCCATTCCTTCCAGGCGCAGGGCCACCTCCATCACCTCCTTCACGCGCGGATCCGCCTTGGCCGCGATATCGAAGCCTGGCTCCTGCGCGAAGGCGTCTTTCAGCCTGATATTCAACGTTGGCGGGACCAGCTTGGTGAGCTTGTCGACTTCGGCGAACGTCATATCGAGTACGCGACCGACGTCTTTGATGGCCGCTTTCGAGCCCAGGGTTCCAAAGGTGATGATCTGGGCGACTTGCTCGCGACCGTACTTTTCGGTGACGTACTGGATCACTTTGCCTCGGCCTTTCGGCTCGAAGTCGGTATCGATATCGGGCATCGAAATGCGTTCTGGATTCAGGAACCGTTCGAAGAGCAAGCCGTACTGGAGGGGGTCGATGTCGGTGATCTCCATCGCGTAGGAGACGAGCGAGCCGGCGGCGGAACCGCGGCCTGGGCCGACGGGAATGGACGATTGGCGGGCGTAGCGGATGAAGTCCCAAACGATCAGGAAGTAGCCCGAGAACTGCATCTGCTGGATCATCTTGATCTCTCGGCTCAGCCGTTCGGCATAAGCTTCGAGCGGCTCTTTCAGCGTGCCTTTCGCGCGCATATGTTCGAGGCGTGGCCGCCGCTTCTCAAAGCCTTCGCGGCAGACGTATTCGAAGTAAGTGTCGATCGAGTGCGTGGGCGGAACGTCGAACTTCGGGAAGGGCTCCTTCACCTTTTCGAGCGCGACTTTGCACCGCATCGCGATCTCATACGGCGACCGCAGTGCGGACGGATAGTCGCCGAAGATCTTCTCCATCTCCGCCTTCGACTTCATGTAGAACTCGGGCTGGTCCCAATGCATGCGGTTCGGGTCCGACACGGTTTTGCCCGTCGAAATACACATGAAAAGTTCGTGGGCGCGCGCGTCGTCCTTCCGCAGATAATGGGAATCGTTGGTCGCCACAAGCGGAATCCCCATCTCGGCCGACAGCCGGGCCACCTCCGGGATCAGCCGTTTGTCCTGCTCCAAGCCATGATCCTGCAGTTCGAGGAAGAAATTATTCTTCCCGAAGATCT
Source organism: Acidobacteriota bacterium (assembly GCA_025354525.1). Lineage (GTDB taxonomy): Bacteria > Acidobacteriota > Terriglobia > Bryobacterales > Bryobacteraceae. The sequence continues at coordinate 21,724 of JANXMS010000479.1, read as the reverse complement.
CGGTATAGGTGCCCGCTAGATCACGGGCCTTGGCATAGTTGTCACCCAGCAGCGCCTCATTCAAATCGCCGCGTAAGCAGGCCGAAAGGCAGATGATCCCCTCTGAATGTTGGGCCAACAGATCTTTGTCGACGCGCGGCTTATAGTAAAAGCCTTCGAGGTACCCCGTCGAAACGAGCTTGATCAGGTTTCGATAACCCTGCTGGTTTTCGCACAGCAGCACCAGATGGTTATAGCGGTCGTTCTCCGTCCGCGATTTGTGGCCGTTCTGGTTGACGTAAACCTCACAGCCGAACACCGGATGAATGCCCTTGTCTTTGGCGGCATTGTGGAACTCCACCGCGCCGAACATGTTGCCGTGATCGGTCATCGCCACGGCAGGCTGTTCGAGCTCCGCCGTCAGCTTCATTAACTGTTTGATTTCGCACGCGCCGTCGAGCAACGAGTAGTCGGTGTGGCAATGGAGATGGACAAAAGGAACGTCGGAACTGGGTGTAGGCATGATGGGGCAACACAGGCGGGGGAGACTTCCAGTATACTTTTCGCATGAACCGCAGAGAGGTCTTAACAATTACGGGCGCAGCCGCGCTCTCCATTGGTGCGAATAGAATTTTGGGTGCCAACGACCGCGTTCGCATGGCCATTGTTGGCTTAGGTGGCCGCGGAAGCAACCATTTGAGCGAATATTTGGAGCTTGCTGGCGCTGACGTCGCGGGCCTGTGCGACGTGAACCAGGCGGCGCTTGAGAAGTCGCAGGCAACCATCGCCCGCAAACAGCGGCCCAAGGCCAAAGAGTACGGCGACATGCGCAAGGTGTTCGAGGATAAAGATATCGACGCGGTCTCCATCGCCACCCCGAACCACTGGCACGCCCTAGCCGCGATCTGGGCGATGCAGGCGGGCAAAGATGCCTATTGCGAAAAACCGGCTAGCCACAACCCGTTCGAAAGCCAGCAGATGATCGCGGCCGCGCGAAAATATTCGCGCATGTGCCAAATCGGCAGCCAATCTCGCAGCATGCCCCACAAAATGGAGGCGATGCAGCTACTCAAGGATGGCGTCCTCGGCAAGATTTATCTCGCGAAGGGCCTCTGATACAAACGCCGCAAGTCCATCGGCAAGCGCGCCGATGAGCCGACTCCGCCCGGAGTGAACTGGGACCTTTTCCTCGGCCCCGCCCCGCTGCGACCGTTCAACTCATTACGGTTTGCCTACAACTGGCATTGGTTTTGGGACACCGGCAACGGCGACATGGGTAATCAGGGCGTTCACGAAATGGACGTCGCCCGTTGGGGTCTGGGCCTGCCGAACTCCCACGTTGGCCTGAAGTCGGTGAGCGGCACTGGCGGCAAATTCCAGTACGACGACGACCAAGAGACTCCGAACACCCAGACCTGCACGTTTGACTACGGCGATCGGCAACTCGTGTTCGAAACCCGGGGACTTATTACCGGTGGCGAAGGCGGGTTGCAGACCCGTGGCGGCAACACGATCGGCAATTTATTCTATGGCGTCGATGGCTGGATGGCTGTCGATGGGAACGGCTACACCATCTACAAGGGCGAGAAGCACGAGGTGGTGAAGGAAGTGAAGCGCGCCGCTGGCCAGTCTGAGACGGGGGCCCACATGAACAACTTCCTGGCCGCCGTCAAGAGCCGCAACTATAAGAGCCTGAACGCGGAAATCGAGATCGGGGCCGCTGCGGCCGACCTCTGTCACTTCGGCAACATCGCTTATCGCGCCGGGCGCTCGCTCGCCTGGGACAACGCGAAGAAGGAGTTCTCGAACGCTCCGGATGCGAATAAGCTGATGACTCGGGAGTATCGCAAGCCGTACGTGGTGCCTTCGAAGGTCTGAAGTTAAAGAGGGCTTTAACTTTTCCGGCGACATTTAAAAAAATCGCCATTTATTTTAACTCACCACCCTGTTTAGGTTATTCTAGGCAGGGTGGTATGTATTTATGGAGTCCGTAAGCAACTCTCGTATCGGCACTTACCTCCGCGTCAGCTCGACCGGGGAGACCTATCGACCGTACCTGCCCAAACCGCTGGATCCGCACCTCGCTTTGGACCTTCGAGGTCTTCAAGGCCTGCTGGATCGCGCCAACCAAGCGGTCGGGCGTCTCGATGGCATCAGCGCGGTCCTGCCGAATACGGCGCTTTTCCTATACATGTACGTTCGCAAAGAGGCGCTCGTCTCTTCGCAGATTGAGGGAACCCAAAGCACCTTCGCCGACCTTCTGCTGGACGAGCAGGGCGAGGAGGGAACGGAGCACTTCGATGATATTCGGGAGGTCTCCTGCTATGTCGATGCGATTGAGCACGGCCTCGCCCGTCTGCGAGACGACGATTTTCCGCTCAGCCTCCGCCTGATCCGCGAGATGCACGCCAAACTCCTGGCCAGCGGCCGTGGTGCGTCCAAACAGCCGGGCGAGTTCCGCACTTCGCAAAACTGGTTCGGAGGCTCGCGTCCGGGCAACGCGATCTACGTCCCCCCGCCGCCGGAGCACCTGATGGAATGTCTCGGCGACCTGGAGCGGTTCGTTCACGCGGACTCCTCCCTGCCCCTCCTCGTCCGCGCCGGGTTGCTCCACGTCCAGTTCGAGTCGATCCATCCGTTCCTCGATGGCAATGGCCGCATGGGCCGCCTGCTCATCACGCTGCTCCTCTGTCAAGCAAACGTCCTGCAATACCCAATTCTGTATCTCAGCCTCTATCTCAAACAGCGCCGAAGCCGCTACTACGAGCTATTGCAGCGCGTGCGGACCGAGGGGATCTGGGAGGAGTGGCTGGCCTTTTTCCTCCAGGGTATCCAAGAGACGGCGGAGCAGGCGGTGTCTTCCGCTCGGCGCATCCTCGCGCTTTTTGATCAGGATCGCGCCAAAATCCTGGCCCTGGGTCAGGGTGCCGCCAGCGTGCTGGAGGTGTATAACCTCTTCCAACGCTACCCCCTCCTCACCGTCAGTCAAGCGACCAAACACATTGCCCTCAGCTATCCCACGGTCCAGAAGTGCTTCGCCCGACTGGAGGCGACCGGCATCCTCCACTCGCCGACGGGGAAGCAGTACGGCAAACTGTATCGTTACGCTATCTATCTCGACATCCTCAGCGAAGGAACCGAGCCTCTCCCTCGCAGCGAAGTCGGCTAAGGTTTCTTCCTAAACCAAACAATTTTCGCTCTAGGCCGAAAGTTTTGCCCAATACCCGCCGATGTATGCTCTAGTATGTCGGTAGACGCATTTCTCTGGGTCCTATTGCCTGTGTTCATCGCGGCCGGTTCCTCCCTGCTCTCCTTCTTCGTCATGCAGGCGAAGCTGGAAGTAGCTGTTTCGCAAGAGCGGGAGAGTATCGCGAAGCTAACGGCGCAGCTTCACGCACAACAGCAGTCGGTCGAGGACAAAGTCCATGCGGCCGAAGAGGGGGCCAAGCGCACCTCCTTTGATAACTTCCTCGCCGATATTCGGGTGGAAGAACGCCATTACGTCCGGGAATCGAAAACTTCGTCCTCGACAAAAAAGGCGATGGTGCTCCAAGAACGAATCTACTTCCGCAACCTGCCCCTCTCGAACTGGGTTGAGCACGAAATGACCATTGAAGAAGGCGGCGACCTCGTTCGGCTTGCTAAGGCCGCCTCCGTCTTCAATGGATCCGTCGCTCTCCCTGGCGAAACCGGCGCTCCACCATCTGATATTCCGATGCAGACAGGCCCTCGCTTGGTCCGGAACGAGTCGACGGCTGGCCACCTGGTTGGTTAAGCCCGCCGACCGCGCGGATCTGCGGCACAGGTAGGGTCTGAATCGAGATTGGCGGGTTCTCCACCGCCCAAACCAGTGCCGCCACCATTTCGTGTTTCGTTACCAACCCAAGGCGTAGCGCCCCTTCCCGTAGCTTCCCAAATCGCTCCGCCGCCGCGTAGAGCGGCAGCAGGAGATAGGGCCACCAGTGCCCTTCGCCCAGGACGTACCAGGGCCGTAGGATCGAGACAGGAAGTCCCGAGAGAACTAGGCGCCCCTCGCACCTCCGCCGCATTTCGATGTAGCTACGCATGATCGGCGCTGGATGGGCGACGCTCAGATAGATGAAATGCCCCACCCGCTGGTGTCGCGCGACGGCCAACGACTCTTCGAACGAGCGGCCGTCGACAGCCTCAAGCTGCCTGCCTTTCCACGGTGCCGGATGCGACGTCCCGGTCAAATGGACGAACGTATCGCCGGAACTGACCTCGTTGGCAAATGTGGCGCTCTCGAGCGGATCGCCTGCGACAGGCATCGACCCAGGCGGGACACGACTCCGGGAGCGCGCTCGATACAAACATTTCACAGAATGCCCGCGCCGAAGAAGCTCCGCGATCATAGGTCGGCCAAGATAGCCCGTGCCGCCGCTCACAAATATGTTTGCCATGGCTACTCTCTTTTACGAGAGCAACCCGATTACGGATTCGGCTGACGCACCGAAATCGACTGCGGCGAACTGCAAGCCGATCCGGCGCACACCACGATTGACGTCGTTACGGTTTGCAAGTCGCCGGGCACATCGGCATTCACTTGCTGAACCCCGATCAACCCCGGCGCCGGTCCGGCGTACAACGGTGTTTGCAATGCGCGGTCATGAATCCGAACAGTCACCGACCCACCTTCTAATCCAGTCAAGAAAAGCTGCACCACGCTCCCCGACTCTGCGGGATTCGCCGCCGTATTCGCCGAATTGTCCTGATTCAGAATCGCCCCCGGAAAAATCCCCGGATTCGTCCCCGCAAGCAGCACAGCGACGGGCACCGACTGACGCCCATCGACCGTCACGATCACCTGCGCACTACCCCTGCCGACTAGTTCCACTGGTACCTGAAAGTTGATCTGTCGGGAATCCGCAAACAGAATCCGCCCCTCCACCCCGTCCATCGTTAGCCGGGTCGTTGCCCCCGTCAGGTTTCTTCCAAATAACGAACCCAGCGAACCCGGCACCAATGGCCCGGCCTGAAAAGCCCCGTGGCTGATCGAAGTCACCTCTGGGTTGTTCACAACCGGCGGCAAAGTCAGGCTCCGCGCTACCATCCGCACCGTCGCCGATCGGGTTCCGGCCAGCGGTCCCCCATCAATGACCAACGTCGCTTCGTAGGTCCCCGGCGGGAATCCAGTCGCCGCGACCGCATCCAGCCGCAAAGTCGCGTTGTTGAGCCCGCTTTCCGGATCAAATCGCAGCCAGCCGCTGCCGCTTTTGTAGATCACCGACGCCGCCCACGAAAGTACGCCCCCGCCCTCATTCAACACCCGTACGAACCGCGTCTGCCCGGTCGATCCGATAATGACGTCATAGCTCAGTTCGGCCGAGTCAACCGTCAACCGGGGGAACAGATTCGAATTGCAATCGCCCAGCGCGTTGCAGTCGGTCGGCGGGGCGGTCTCCTGGAAGCGGGGCACCGGTGCCGTCGCGCTCGGGCTTGCCACCGTCGACACCGGCCCTAAGCTCAATCCCACCGTCGCCCGCACCGACCCACCCTCTGGACGCTGCTCCAAAATCAAAAACGTGGGAATCTGTACCGACTCCCGCAGATTGCCCGCGCTGTCCATCACTTCGTAAACCGCCACCCCCGCCCCGTTCGTCAGCGGCACCTCCGCAAGTTGGTCAAAATCGATCACCCCCACGCCGCCGCTCGGCGTGAACAGCGGCACGCCGCCAGCGCCGGCCGCGTCGGAATTCCCTACGCGTGAAAGCAACAGTTGCCCGTTGCCCGTCGAAAAATAGCGGCCTCCGCTGATCGGCAAGCCGAGGTCTCCCCCGGATGTCGGAATAGCACCGCTCGAACCAACTGCGACCGAGGGCGTGAACACCCGCGCCCCCACAGGAAACCCCGCGTACCGCACAACCACTCGCGTCCCTACATCCGTCTGCGGGCCTTTCCGCTGAAACGAGTCCGAGAATCCTTCGGTCAAGCGCACTGATGCAAAGCGCACTCCACGCCGAATGAACTCCGGAAAACTCACCGTGTCCGGCAGTTTCGATTGCGTACAGACGAACGTCGTGGCGTAGGACGCCAAGAGCCCCCTCTGCGTAATACCCACGGTAAACGGAGCGTTATCTGTTCGGATCTGCCCCGCGGTCACGGTCGCCAGCGCAACCCGGATTGGCTGTTCCGGGTTACTCGGAGGAGCAATCCGCAAGTTCGTGATTCGCAGAACCGCCGTCCCCGTCGACGACAAATTGAATTGGACACTGGGGAAGGTCACTTGATTCGCCGCCGTCGCAAACGCTTGCGTGTTCAAGATCGTTTCCCCGCCTCCGCTGTTCGCGGTGAAGATCAGATCCAGCGCCCCGTTTGCCAATAATTTGTTCGTGATCGGCCCACTGAACGAGATCAGCGTCAGTTCACCTCGAACGGTCCCCGACGGCGCGCCCCCCGCGCAGTTCAACAACATGTCGCCGACGCGCTCGCTCAAACCCTCCGTCCGCACGATCGTCGGAACCGCCGTCGCCACGCAGTTCACCCCGCCAGCAGGCTGACCCCAAGCGGCCAACGTTGTTATCATCGCGACCAATGCAACTTGCAAACGCATGAGCTTCTCTAACGGAAGGATACAATGAAGAGGTCCGGTCCACTCCCGGTGTTTAAGTAAATTTCTATGGCGACCCTTTCAACCAGCATTGCCGATGAGATTCTTGCGCTCAAGCAAGAACGCAACGCGGTGATCCTTGCCCATCATTACCAGGACAGCGAAATCCAGGAACTTGCCGACGTAATCGGCGACAGCCTCGAACTCGCCCGCAAAGCTAAAGAACTCGATTGCGAAATCATCGCCTTCTGCGGCGTCTGGTTCATGGCCGAAACGGCGAAAGCCTTAAACCCCACCCGGACGGTCATCGTCCCCGATCAGGACGCCGGCTGCTCTCTCGTCGATAGCTGCCCCGTTGAAATGGTCCGCGCTTTCAAACGAAAATACCCGGACCACGCCGTCGTCAGTTACATCAACACCTCCATCGAAGTGAAGGCCGAAAGCGACATCATCTGCACCTCCTCGAACGCCGTCAAAATCGTCAACTCCATCCCCGCGGATAAGCCCATCCTCTTTCTGCCCGACATCAACCTCGGCAACTACGTGAAGAAAGAAACCGGCCGCACCAACATGCGCATCTGGCAAGGGGCCTGTATCGTCCACACCACCTTTGCCGCCCGCAAAGTCACCGAAGCCCGCATCGCTCATCCCGAAGCCATGGTCGTGGCCCACCCCGAATGCCCGGGCGACGTCCTGCTCCAAGCCGAGTTCATCGGCTCCACCTCCGCCCTCATCAAGTACTGCGTCGAAAGCGAACGCAACTCCTTCATCGTCATGACCGAAAGCGGCGTACAACACTCGCTTCGCAAATACGCGCCCCACAAGCAGTTCTATTTCGTCACTAACGAAAACTGCAATTGCAGCGAGTGCCCGTACATGAAGAAGAACTCTCTCGAAAAACTCCGCGACTGTCTCCAATCGGTTAGCCCTCGCGTCGAACTCAGCCCTGAACTTATGGAGCGCGCCCGCTTGCCGATCGAACGCATGCTCGCCGTAAAGTAAATGGCGGAAGCACCTCTCCTCGACACCTTCGGCCGGCTCCACGATAACCTCCGTATCAGTGTCACCGATCGCTGCAACATTCGTTGCTTCTACTGCATGCCCGAAGACGGCGTGAAGTTCATGCCACGACAGGAAATCCTGTCGTTTGAAGAGATCGCCCGCGTCGCCCGCGTCGCCGTTTCGATGGGTGTCCGCAAGCTCCGCCTTACCGGCGGCGAACCACTACTGCGCAAGGATCTCCCGGTTCTCATCGAAAAGCTAACCGCCATCCCCGGCGTCGAAGATATCGCTCTCACAACCAACGCCGTCCTCCTCTCTGACCAAGCCGCCGACCTCTACAAAGCCGGTCTCCGCCGCTTGAACGTTCATCTCGATACGCTAGACCGCGACCGCTTCTTTCAAATCACCCGTCGCGACGACTTCAACAAAGTCATGGCCGGCATCGATACCGCGCTCTCCCTCGGCTTCGGGCCCATCAAGATCAACGCGGTTGCCGTCAAAAATCTCGTCGAACCCGACATCGTCCCGCTCGCCCGTTTCGGCCGCGAACGAGGCATCGAAATCCGCTACATCGAGTTTATGCCTCTCGATGCCCAAGGCATTTGGGACAAAGCCAAAGTCCTGCTCCAGGACGACATGATCCGCCTGCTCTCCACAGCGATCGGCCCCCTTGAAGAGATTCCAGACCGCGACCCCCGCGCCCCCGCCAGCGAATACCGCTTCGCCGACGGCGTCGGTCGGGTCGGCTTCATCAGTTCGGTCAGCCATCCATTCTGCCTGAACTGCAATCGCATCCGGCTCACCTCCGACGGCAAACTCCGCTATTGCCTCTTCGCCATCGAAGAAACAGATGTCAAAGGCCTGCTCCGCGGCAACGCCTCCGACGACGAAATCCGGGCCACCATCCGCGAGACGGTAACCCGGAAGTGGATCGGCCACGAGATCAACTCACAGAAATTTGTGGCGCCTCCGCGGCCGATGTATTCTATCGGCGGGTAGCTAACTTCAGTCGGCAAACTCCGCTACTGCCTCTTCGCAACCGAAGGCTTCGCGCCACGGGATGGTATCTTGAATCCGGGGGCGGAATTGCGATTTCCCTGGTTTCGACATCGGTTTCTACTTCGCAGGAGATTGGACCGACTCTTTTTGGACCTGCCGGATGCCCTGTTTCGCCGCGCCGTTGGACGGGGACATTGGCCGCCCTATTCTTTGCGCGCCTTCGTTGGCGGAGCGCAAGCGTTTGAAGAAGCTGGTAGCTGGTTTGTGGACGAACTATGGCGGCTTGGCCTGCTGGCAAGGGCGATTCGTATTGGGGATATTGGCTGCGGCTGCGGGCGTGTGGCCTATGGGCTTGCCACGGACCCGCGGCTACGAGACTGGAATCTTGAATACACGGGAATGGACGTGGATTCGGCGAGCATCGCATGGTGCCAGACGCATATCACTCCAAAGAATGAGCGGTTCCGGTTCTATCATGCGGATTACGGCAATCCTTCCTATAATCCTGGGGGCACCGTAGCAGCCTGCGTTTCCGCGTTTCCGCATCCATCCGGATCCTTCGACTTAGTGCTCCTGACCTCAGTTTTCACGCATCTGCTGGAAGCGGATTTTCGTCACTATCTTGCCGAAGTGAGCAGGCTGCTAGCGCCCGGCGGTATCGCCTACACAACTTTTTTCCTGTATGCTTCCAGCGCTGAGGCGGCAGCCGGAGCCAGCCGCCACGGCATTCAATTCCCCTTTCTTCGACAGCATCACGCGGTAAACCGGCTAGACTATCCATCGAACGCGGTCGCCTATGAGGAGTCCTTTGTGCGTCGCGTCGCCGAGGATCTCGGGCTACGCATAATTGAGCCAGTCCGCTATGGCGTTCAGGATTTGGTTGCGTTTACCAAGGTTCCGGCAGAGAAGGATCAAGTTGCGCTAGCGAGCGGGTGGCATGGGCTGGAGAAGGACGGTACGCGGTGGACTGAGCGGAAATTCGCAGTATTTGCTACGCCCCCACCCGGGCATAGCAAGTTGCGTTTTCGCTTTTATCTTCCGGAGATCTTATTTGAGCCGGGCCATTCTGTTCGGTTGTCGGTGGACGCGGAGGGCACGCAGTTAGGGGCTCATGAATACGACGCTCCTGGCGAATACGTGTATTCCGCCGACGTTTTGGCATCGACCAGCGACCCAATTCTGATCCGCTTTGAACTGAGTATTGCCTACGGCCCTTCGACGATTGACGAGCGGGAATTGGGACTGTTGGCTGGTTTCGCGTCCGAGGCGGGGCCGTTACCTAGGCGCTTGCAACCCTTTCAATTCCAACCAACGCAGCGAGGCCACTGACCACGAGATCCGGGTCACCATCGGCGAGGCGGTGACCCGAAAGTAAGTTGATCGCTAGCTTACTTCAGCCCCATAATCCGGCGATTCCGCTTGGTGTCGGTGGCACCACCTGCGAAATCATCGAAGGCTCTTGTGGGCACATCGATTAAGTGCGATGCGATAAACGGCGCGCCTTCCGCAGCTCCTTGCACGCTGTCCTTGAAGCAGCATTCCCATTCCAAAACAGCCCAGCTAGAGTAACCCGCCGCGGTCATCCGAGAGAACACCTGCTTAAAATCCACCTGCCCGTCGCCCAAGCTCCGGAACCGGCCCGGCCGTTCCTTCCAACCTAGGTAACCCCCATAAACGCCCGCCTTGGCCGTGGGACGGAACTCGGCGTCCTTCACATGAAATGCCTTAATGCGGCTCGCATAAACGTCAATAAAACCAACGTAGTCCATGCATTGCAGTACGAAGTGGGACGGGTCGTAATTGATGTTCACGCGATCATGGTTGCCCGTCGCTTCCAGGAACCGCTCAAACGTCGCGCCGTCGAAAACGTCCTCCCCTGGATGCAGCTCATAGGCGAAATCGACGCCATGCTGATCGGCCAAATCCAGGATCGGCTTCCACCGCTTCGCCAGCTCCTTGAAGCCCTCTTCGACAAGCCCATCGGGCCGCTGCGGCCACGGATACAGTGTCGGCCAAAGCAGCGCGCCTGTGAACGACGGCGATACTTTCAACCCCAAATTCGCGGACGCTTTGATGACCAACTTCAACTGCTCAATCGCCCACTCGCTGCGGGCTTTCGGATCGCCGCGCACCTCGGGTGCCGCGAAGCCGTCGAATAACTCGTCGTAAGCCGGATGGCTCGCCACCAATTGCCCCTGCAAATGCGACGCAAGTTCGGTGATCTCCAGGCCATTCGTCTGGCCCTTCAAGTCGTCGCAGTAGGTCTTCGACTCTGCGGCCTTCTTCAGGTTCATGATGCGGCTGTCCCAGGAAGGAAGCTGCACCCCGACATAGCCGAGCGACTTCGCCCACGCGGTAATCGTGGGAAGCGAGTTGTACGGCGCCTCATCGGACATAAATTGTGCGAGAAATAGGGCGGGCCCTTTGATCTGTGACATACCCTGACAGCGTACGCCAAATCGCCGCGTCCTGCACGGGGCCTGAAAAACGACCATGTCCGAAAACGGCTAGTCAGTTCGCCGGGAATCCCTTATCGTGAGTGAGGTGTCTCTCGATCCACTCCTTTGCCAACAAGTCCGCCGCGCCCGCGACGCCCGCTTCGACGGCAAGATCTTCATCGCCGTCACCTCCACCGGCATCTACTGCCGACCCGTCTGCCCCGCGCCCTCGCCGAAGGAATCGAACGTCGTCTACTTCTCCTCCGCCTATGCCGCCGAAGAGGCCGGCTTCCGCCCCTGTCTGCGCTGCCGCCCGGAAATAGCCCCCGGCTCTACACCCTGGCTCGGAACCTCGCAGACCGTCTCCCGCGGCCTGCGCCTCATTGAAGCCGGAGCCCTCGATACTGGCAGCGTCGAAGCTCTCGCCGACCGCCTCGGCGTCACCGGCCGCCATCTCCGCCGCCTCTTCGTCGAACACCTCGGCGCTCCGCCCGTCCGCATCGCGCAAACTCTCCGCATGCAGTTCGCCAAACGCCTCATCGACGAAACCACGCTCCCCCTCACCGACATCGCCTTCGCCGCAGGCTTCGGCAGCGTCCGCCGTTTCCATGCGGTAGTCCACGCGCTCTACGGCCGCGCCCCCAGCGCCCTCCGCAAAGTCCACCGCCCCTCCTCCGCCTTCCGCCTAGCCGTCCGCGAACCCTTCGATTGGGCCAGCATTCTCGGCTTCCTCCGCGCTCGCGCCATCCCCGGCCTCGAAGACGTCGACGACACACAGTACCGCCGCTGCTGGACCGGTGCCGAGATCACCATCCGCTACACCGCGCCGCATCTGCTCATCTCGATCATTGGCGCTGCCCCCGGCCTGTGGCTGGATATCCTCCGTCGCGTCCGTCGCCTCTTCGATGTCGCCGCAGACCTCGACGTCATCAATGCGACCCTCTCTCTCGATCCGCTCCTCCAGCCCCTCGTCCTCGCCCGTCCCGGTCTCCGTGTGCCGGGTGCCTGGGACCTCTTTGAAATCGGTGTCCGCGCCATCCTCGGCCAACAGGTCACCGTCGCCGGAGCCCGCACCCTCGCTGGCCGTCTCGTGGCGTCATTCGGTCAAATGCCCACGGCCGAACAACTCGCCCACGCTGATCTCTCGAAGATCGGCCTCCCCGCCTCCCGCCAGGAAACCCTCCGCGCGTACGCCCGAGCCGTCCTTGCCGAAAACGAAACCCTCGAAAACGTCCGCGGCATCGGCCCCTGGACCCGCCACTATTACGCGATGCGCGCCCTCGGCGACCCCGATGCATTCCCCGCCGGCGACCTCGTCCTCCGCAAAGCCACCGGCCTCACCGAAAAGCAACTCACCGCCCGCGCCGAAGCCTGGCGCCCGTGGCGGGCCTACGCCGCCCTGCACATCTGGAGAGGCCAGTCATGAGAATCCGCCACCGCCCGTCGACGCCCTTCGACCAGCCCCCGCCTGCCGCCTCCGAAGTCATTGCCTATTCCGCCGTCCCGCTCGCTCGCTCCGCTTGGTGCCCCGCTCCAGCAGCAACTCACTGCTCACGCCGAACGCATCGGTCCGCGGGGCCAGTCGTCATAAGGATCCCGCATTGCCCGCGAAGCCCGACCGGCGAACTCCCCCTCGCGGGCACCGTACGCAAATTTACCGCTCTGCTTGGTGCCCCGTTTCAGCGGCAACTCACCGCCCGCGCCGAAGCCTGGCGCCCGTGGCGGGCCTCCCCCCTGCACATCTGGAGAGGCCAGTCATGAGAATCCGCCACCGCCCGTCGACGTCCTCTGACCAGCTCCCGCCTGCCGCCTCCGAAGTCATTGCCTATTCCGCCGTCCCGCTCGCTCGCTCCACTTGGTGCCCCGCTCCAGCAGCAACTCACTGCTCACGCCGAACGCATCGGTCCGCGGGGCCAGTCGTCATAAGGATCCCGCACTGCCCGCGAAGCCCGACCGGCGAACTCCCCCTCGCGGGCACCGTACGCAAATTCACCGCTCTGCTTGGTGCCCCGTTTCAGCGGCGACTCACCGCCCGCGCCGAAGCCTGGCGACCGTGGCGGGCCTACGCCGCCCTGCACATCTGGAGAAGCCAGTCATGAGAATCCGCCACCGCCTGTCCACCCCCATCGGCGAACTCGTCCTTCTTGGTACCCCTACGGCTCTCACCGAAATCAGGCTCCCCCATGCGTCCGCGATCAACGACGCCATCGACGGCGAACTCCCCTTGGCGGCCGCCGAAATCAACGCCTATTTCGCCGGGACACTCAGAGAATTCACCGTACCCCTAGCGCCGGTCGGCACCCCATTCCAGCACCACGTCTGGCGCCTTCTGCGGGAAATCCCGTTCGGCGAAACCACCACTTACGGTGCCCTCGCGCTCAAGCTCGGCAACCCCAACGCCTCCCGCGCCGTCGGACTCGCCAACGGTTCAAACCCCCTTCCCCTCATCGTCCCCTGCCATCGAGTCATCGGTTCCAACGGCAAACTCACCGGTTTCGCGGGTGGCCTGCCGATGAAAGCCTGGCTCCTCGATTGGGAGCGGCACTGCAACTTCTTCGGCGCTGATGGAGAATAGAATCCATGGCAATTGCACTCGATGATTTAGAAGTCGGCCTGATGTTTTGGGGCGACACCGAACCGCTGAAGATGATCCGCGCCGTGAAGTCGCTCGGCATTCGCTGCGGCCACCTCGGCTTTACAGGGTCCGTTGATTTAGCCGGCCTCGGCGAAGTATACAAACAGGCCCTCGCCGATGAAGAGTTCGTCGTCACCGCCGTCTTCGCTGCCTACAATGGCGAAAGCTACGCCGACATCCCCACCGTCGAGCAAACCGTCGGCTTCATCCCCACCGCCTTCCGCGCCGAGCGCGAAGCCCGTACCTATGAAGTCATTGACGCCACCGCCGCCATGGGTGTCCCCATTTTCGCTTGCCACATCGGCTTTGTCCCCGAAGATCATAACCACCCGAACTACATTGCCGTCCGCGAGATGGTCCGCCGCATCTGTGACTACGCCGCCAAGCGCGGCATCCTCTTCGCCCTCGAAACCGGCCAGGAACCGGCGGCCTCTTTGCTGCACTTTCTCGAAGACGTCCAACGGCCCAACCTCAAACTCAACTTCGACCCCGCCAATCTCATCCTCTACGGAACCTCGGAACCCATCGCCGCCCTCAAGCTCGTCGGCCATCACGTCGCATCCGTTCACGCTAAGGACGGTAACTGGCCCGACAAGTCCAAGCCCGGCACCCTCGGCACGGAAATGCCCCTCGGCCAGGGCTCCGTCGGCATGGCCGATTTCGTCAACACGCTGAAAGCCATCGGCTACAAAGGTGCCCTTACCATCGAACGCGAAGTCTCTCTCGAACAGGATATGAACGATCGTCACCAAGCCAAGCTCGCCCACGTCGACGACATTAAAGCTGCCATCGGCTTGCTCCAAAGTCTGCGGTAGCCCGTGCCGATCAAGCAGGTTCCTATCGCTCGGTGGGAAGGTGGTCGGTCGCATCCGGCCACCGACTCGCTCGGCGTCGAAGCGACGCTCGAAGTCCGCGTCGAATACTCGTTCAAGGATCGTCGGGAGATCGCCACCCTCGGCCTCACCCTTTGCACGCCGGGGCAGGAGGTCGATCTGGCCTGCGGACTTCTTTACGCCGAAGGCTGGATCACGGCGGCCTCCGAAATCGCCGCTATTCATCCCCAACCCGGCTCTGTACTCGTCTCCCTGCAAGCCGGCATCGAACCGGCTGGCGCAACGCGGAGGCACCTCATCCGTACCTCCGCGTGCGGCCTCTGCGGTCGCGAAGAACTGCCCACCTTGGCGGAGGCCTCGGCCTCCGTCGAAGCCTCGATGCCGATCAACCTGCTCTACGAACTTCCGGCGCGCCTAGCCGCCGCGCAACCCGCTTTCCAACGAACCGGCGCCCTTCACGCCGCCGCCCTTTTCTCCCTCGAAGGAGAACTCCTCGGCCTTCGCGAAGACATCGGTCGTCATAACGCGCTCGACAAACTAGTCGGCCATCGTCTCCAACTAGACGCGCTGCCGCTTACCGGACACTTAGTTCTACTGAGTGGCCGGGCAGGTTACGAATTGTTGCAAAAATGCGCCGCCGCGAAGACAACCTTTGTCGCTTCCATAGGAGCGCCTTCTACCATGGCGGTCGAACTCGCGCGTCGACAGAACATCACTCTCATCGGCTTCCTGCGCGAAGAGCGATGTAACGTCTACACACACCCGCATCGCATTATGGAAAATGTTCCAAGTGCGTAATTCACCCAATACCCTCCGCGCCCCCAGAGCCATTCGCTCCATCCCCGGCCTAGGCCCGTTCGCACTAACGGTCCAACCAGGGCCGTCCGCCAACCCGCGGACGGCCCTAAAAACTACTACTACTTGTTGGTAATGTCGAACGTCGCGCTCTCTTCGCGGATGTCGAGGTACGTCTTGTACCATTCCAACTGCGCCGGGCTGTCCGTGTAAGCCTTCAACGCCGCTTCGTCCTTGAACTCCATCACAAACGCGTTCGCCTTGCCGCCCTGAACTTTGATCGACTCGGTCCAAACGCGCACAATACCCTTGTACTTTATCGGCAACGCCTGCACGCCGTCCAAAGCAGCCTTGATTTGCTCCGGCTTCGTGCCAGCCTTCCACTTCACGGTCACCACATGAATCACGGTTGCCGGAGCAGTTTTCTTAATCACCGCTTCCATGTTCGTCGCGCCCACGGTCAGCATCAACGCCGCCATGGCAATCATCAAAAATTGCTTCATATACGCTCTTCTTCTCGCTTTATTGAATGTCGCCCGGCCAGCAAGCCGGACCAATGCTCGCAGATTAAGATTGAATTTGCTGGGTTCTGCGGATGATATTTGATCAGCGCGTTGCCGATCAGTAAATGAGCTTTGGCCGGCAGATGAGCCTCCAACTGCGCAATGTCTTGCGAAGTCGAATAGCTTACCCCGGCGATTTGGTATGAGTAGTGCAGCGTTTTTTCATCCGCTTGTTCTACTGTTGCTTCTCCCATGCGGCCCGCGACGTGAATCCGAATCCGGCGGCGGCGCTCCAACTCGTCCGGGCTACGCCGCGCTCGAATCGCTCCGACCAGCACCCAAGCCCCAGCCCCGAACGCCGCCACGCCAACCGCAGCCGGCATTAGCCACGAGGCCTGCCCCAGCTGCTGTAGCCAAGAGAGAAGCATAAGCAAAAACTACTGCGCCAACGATTTCGCGTGGTCTTTCAAGAACTGCTCAAGACCCCGATCAGTCAGCGGATGATTGAACAGCATGTCCAAGGTCTTGAACGGAATCGTCGCTACGTCCGCCCCGGCCAGCGCCGCATCCAGGAAGTGGATCGGCGTCCGAATGCTGGCAGCCAACACTTGGGTCTTGAACTCGTAGTTCGAAAAGACAGCCACGATCTGTTCAATCAGATCCATTCCGACGTGGCCGATGTCGTCCAACCGGCCAACAAACGGGCTCACCAGGTACGCCCCAGCCTTCGCGGCCAGAATCGCCTGCGGTGCCGAAAAACAAAGCGTCACGTTCGTACGAATCCCTTCGCTCGACAACGCCTTGCAAGCCTTGATACCTTCCCGAATCAACGGCAATTTCACCACAATGTTTTTGTGGATCTTCGCCAGCTTCAGGCCCTCTGTAATCATGGCGGCCGATTCAATCGCCACCACTTCGGCAGAAATATCGCCGTCGATGATGTCGCAGATCGCCTTGACCTGCTCTTCGATCGGCTTCCCTTCCTTCGCAATCAGCGAAGGGTTCGTCGTTACGCCGTCCACGATGCCCCAGTCGGCACCTTTCCTAATCTCGTCCAAATTGGCGGTATCCAGAAAAATTTTCATGGTGATTTATTATGCTTCCGAGGTAATTGGGTTTTCGAGAGCGCCCACGCCATCGATCACGATGCGAACCGAAGAACCCGGTTCCATTGCGCCTACGCCAGGCGGGGTGCCAGTGGCGATCAAATCGCCTGGCTCAAGTGTCATAAAGTGACTGACATAGGCAAGTATATCACCCAGGTCGAAAATCATGTCCGTTACGGGCCCGTCCTGCTTCTTCTCGCCATCCAAAAACGCCTGCACTCGTAGGCTGTTCAGGCTAACCTCATTCGCTGGCACCGCCCACTGCCCCACCGGGCAAAACGTGTCGAACCCCTTCCCCCGCGTCCACTGCCCGTCTTTCTTCTGCAAGTCCCGCGCCGTCACGTCGTTCACGCAAGTGTACCCCCAGACGTAATCAGCCCAGTCCTGCTTCCGCACGTTCCGCGCGCGACGCCCTATAATCACACCCAACTCCGCCTCGTAACTTACGAGCGTCGACTGCGGCGGGTAAATAATCTTGTCCCCATGCGCAATCAAGGAACTCGGAGGCTTCAAAAAAATGAGAGGCTCGGTCGGCACCGCATTCCCCAACTCTTTCGCGTGGTCGGCGTAGTTCCGCCCCACGCAAACAATCTTCGATGGCGACACCGGCGGCAAGAGTCGCACGGAGGTCAGTCCATGCGTCGTCCCCCGGTCGAACTCGAAAAGAGAAGGGACTTCGGAAATCGTCTCCCCGTCAAGCACGCCATAGCGCACTCCCGAATGCCGATCTGCCGCCGTCGGAGGCGTCGATTTATCCAGACTGAAACGAACAAACTTAGTCACGGGGTTGTGATCTCCACAGGTTGTGATTTCGGACTCTCGTTGCCGCGCAGGTCCACGGCGGAAACAGCATAAACGTACTTTTTCCCACTTTCAGCGGTGCGGTCCGTATAGGCCGGCACGTCCACTGCCGCCGCCAACTCCTGCCCATCCCGCCACACCCGGTAGTGTTTAAAGTCGGCTTCTAAACTACGATCCCACGACAGCTCAATTGTGTTCGTGCTCGCGATCACGCTCAGCGCCCTCGGTGCCATCGGGGGGAAGCTGTCAGTGTTCGTCACCGCTACCTCCGCCGTCCGCTCACTCGCCGCACGTTGCGTACCCGCCGTCGCCCAAGCTTCCAACTCATACCGGTAGCTCTTGCCCACCTCCGCCGACCCGTCAAGATACCCGGCCTTCTTCACCTCCGCCAGCAGTACCCCATCCCGATAGATCAACCACCCATCCCCCGGCCCGCTCCACGCCAACCCCACCCCACCTTCCGCCGGCTTCGCCGCAAACCCGGCCGGCGTCGCCACCGTCGGCATCACCTGCCGCAACACCACGTTCGACCACTCCGAATACCGGCCCTTCGTGTTCTGCAGCCGTACCATGAAGGCGACCTCGTGCCCCAGCCACGGGGCCAACACCGGCCCCTCTGCCTCCACCACGCCCGGCTCCCGCGCCGCGACCGGCATTGCCACATCCCCGCCCCGCAACTCCACCGTCACCTGCTTCACAGGCAACTTCTCAGTAGTCAAATCCGGAATCGTAAACCGCACCTTCATCCGGGCGCCCACCTGCTCGGCCTTTAAATCGATGATCCGCATTGGGATATTTAACGCCGGGGGCATCGGGTCGCCGACATACCCGCAACCCGCCAGTACCAAGCAGCCTACCCATACCCAAGCGGAACGCGGGACGTGCATTAGAGGATGTACCGAGTCAGATCCTGATCTTTCACGATCTCCGCCAGTTGCTTCCGCACATACTCAGCGTCAATCTTCACCGTCTTCTTCTTCAGGTCCGGACCCTCAAAACTGATCTCCTCCAGCACCTTCTCGAGAATCGTATGCAGCCGCCGCGCCCCAATGTTCTCCGCCTGCGCATTCACCTGTGCCGCGAATCTCGCCAGCTCCACTAAGGCATCCTCGGTAAAACTCAGCTTGATCCCTTCGGTGTCCAACAACGCTTGGCTCTGCTTGATCAACGCATTCTTCGGCTCTTTCAAAATCCGAATAAAGTCCTGCTCGGTCAACGACTTTAACTCGACCCGAATCGGAAAACGACCCTGCAGCTCAGGAATCAAATCGCTCGGCTTCGAAACATGAAACGCCCCAGCCGCAATGAAAAGAATATGGTCCGTCCGCACGAAGCCATAACGCGTATTCACCGTCGTGCCTTCCACAATCGGCAAAATATCCCGCTGCACGCCCTCCCGGCTTACGTCCGGGCCCTGGCCCCCTTCCCGTCCGGCGATTTTATCGATCTCGTCCAGGAAGATCATGCCATTGCGCTCCACCCGCTCAATGGCCACCCGCTGCACCTGGTCCATATCGATCAGCTTCAGCTCTTCTTCTTCCACCAAATAATCGAACGCCTCGCTCACGCGCATCTTGCGCTTCTTCGTCCGGCTCCCAAACAGCGTCGGCAAAAACTCTTTCAAGCTGACGTCCATATCGTCCGCGCCTGGCCCACTGCCGAAGTCCATCATCGGCGCCCGGTCCTTGACGTCGATCTCCACCATCTTGTCGTCCAGCTTCCCAGTCCGAAACTTGTCCCGCAGCTTCTCCCGTGCCTTCTCGTCCGTCTCGTTCTCCACCGCTTCCGTCGCCGGCGGCATCAACAGCGGCAGCAACCGATCTTCCGCAAAACGTTCCGCCCGGTCCGCCACGTCATCCAGACGTTCCTCCCGAACCATATCGATCGAGATCTCCACCAGGTCCCGAATCATCGATTCCACGTCCCGGCCCACGTAGCCCACTTCCGTAAACTTGCTCGCTTCCACTTTCAAAAACGGCGAATTCGCCAGCTTCGCCAGCCGCCGAGCGATCTCCGTCTTGCCGACGCCCGTCGACCCGATCATCAGAATGTTCTTCGGCATGACGTCTTCGGCCATGTCCGGATCCAGCTTCTGCCGCCGCACCCGATTCCGCAACGCAATCGCCACGGCCTTCTTCGCGTCCGCTTGGCCGATCACGTATTTGTCCAACTCCCGCACAATCTCGCGCGGCGTCAGCTCATCCAGTAACGGCGCTTCGCCATCGGCATGGGCCCCGTGTTGCGGTAGATAGATCACCATTAGCCCAGCTCCTCAAACACGCAATTATGGTTCGTGTAGATGCAAATGTCGCCGGCGATCTTCATCGCTTTCTCGACAATCTGCCGCGCCGTCAACTCGGTGTTCTCCATCAGCGCCACGGCTGAACAACGCGCAAACGATCCGCCGGAGCCAATCGCCATCACGTCATCGTCTGGCTCAATCACGTCGCCATTGCCCCCCAGCAGATAGATCTTCTCGCTATCAGCCACCAGCAGCAGCGCTTCTAAATGCCGCAGCACCTTATCAGTCCGCCAGTCTTTAGCCAGCTCCACCACCGCCCGATCCAGCTTGCCGTTGTGCTGTTCGAGCTTGGTTTCGAACCGCGCAAACAGCGAAAACGCGTCCGCCGTCGAGCCCGCAAACCCAGCCATTATCTTGCCGTTATACAGCGTGCGGAGCTTTTTGGCGTTCCCCTTAAGCACCTCTGAACCCATGGTCACTTGACCATCGGCCGCCATGACAACCTTTCCCCCCCGGCGAACCGCCAGGACCGTCGTCGATCGAATCCGTTGAGACATGAATCTAAGGAACTATTCTACCGTGCCTAGGCAACCAGCGCTCAGCCCCGCCGTAGAGACCTGCCGAATCGTGGCAAGCTAGCTTAAGCTGGAGTACGTAAGAAATTATGCTGGAAGTCGGAGCCTTCGAGGCAAAAAACACCTTCGGTTCGCTGTTGGACCGGGTAGCACGCGGAGAGGAAATCGTGATTACGAGGCACGGCAAGCCAGTCGCCCGCTTAGTGGCTAGTTCTGGCGGAATCGACCGCGAGCAAGCGATTGCGGCGGCCGACCGTATCCGCGCCCGCGCTAAGCATTTGGCGCAGGACGCAATTACCTGGGAGATCCTCAAATTGGATCGAGACGAAGGTCGACCTTGAGCCTGATACTCGACTCTTCCGTCACGATTGGCTGGATCTACCGCGCCGAAACCACGGAGGCAATCTCCAACGTTTTTGCCAAAGTTATTGAATTGGGAGCCTGGGTGCCCGCGCTTTGGCGACTGGAGGTTGCCAACGTTCTTGAAATGGGCGTTCGAAAAGGCCGCGCGGATGCCGCTTTTCGAGACGCTACGCTGGCCGATCTTGCGCGGCTTCCCATAACCATCGATCCGGAAACCGACCGTCAGGCGTGGGGCGCGACCGCAAAATTGGCAGCCCGACACCGGCTGACTCTCTACGACGCAGCCTACTTGGAACTCGCTCGGCGGCGCTGCCTTCCCCTCGCAACGCTGAATCTTGAGCTACGTGCGGCCGCCACTGCCGAAGATGTCCTCCTTCTCGGTCTCCCATAGTCCAAGGCTTGACCAATCAGAGCTACCCCAGCAACGCCGATCGCGCCCCCGAAACAAACCGCCGACTCCACATCACCTCCTCCCCCCGTCCGCAGTCGACGCTTAAACTCCCCATTCGTCCAAGGCAGCACCGCCTCAATCGCCGACCGGTTCGTCCGCGCAAACAGCGCCAGGGCCAACCGCCGCTGCACCGCTCCCAGCGAACTTCGAATGATGTGCGCCTCCGCCCCGCAGTGCAACAACACAGAGTTCCGGGCCGAGCCGAACCAATCCATTGTGACACCGACTTACGATCAAGTGACCTCGGCTACGTCGGTATCGAGCAACAAGCAGACTCATGACGGACTTATATCGCCTCTTCGCTGTTTGGTGTGGGTAAGGTCGGGCGTGCGGAAGGGGGCATTCGGTTCTCGGAGGCGTCGGCGAGGATAGAATCTCGAAGGGATGAGGAGCGTGCGAGTGAGTCGGGTTCGCTTCTTTGGGGTTTGAAGTTA
>JANXMS010000434.1 GCA_025354525.1 Acidobacteriota bacterium | reverse complement strand
GGCGAGCGCTTCATTGGCGGAGTCGTCGCCTTCATCGACGCCAAGCAGGAAGGTCATGGTAACGGCACGCAGAACTCCGGCGGAGCGCTCGGAGCCTTCAGTCTCTTCTTTGCCGAGCTGAGTCCAGAGGCCGCTGAGGTCTTTTAAGAGGGTTTCAGGCCGGACGATCATGGGACTCTCCAGACATGGCCGCGGCGTTCGAGCATCTCGTCGGCGGCCTTGGGACCCCAAGTACCGGCATCGTAGTTGGGGAAGTTGTAAGTGGTGTTGTTCCAGTGGTTGAGGATGGGTTCGACGGCGCGCCAGCTTGCTTCGACCATGTCCTGCCGGGTGTACAGCGTCGCGTCCCCAGTCATCGCGTCAACCAGCAGGGTTTCGTACGCCGTCGGCGTCCGCATCCCGAAACTCGAGCCGTAGTTGAAGTCCATCGACACCGGGCGAAGCTTCATGCCGGGACCCGGTTGCTTCGACGAAAATCGCAGGCTAATGCCCTCTTCTGGTTGAATCCGTAGGATCAGCAGGTTCGGCCGCGCCGTGTCCGTCGCAAACAGCGAGTGGGGTACCGGTCGGAACCGGATCGCGATGTCGGTGACCCGCTTCGGCATCCGTTTGCCGCTGCGAACGTAAAACGGAACGCCAGCCCACCGCCAGTTATCGACCAGAAAGGTAACCGCGGCGTACGTATCCGTCATCGCCGCGGCGTTCACCCCAGCCTCCCCTCGGAAGCCAGGAACCTCTTTCCCGCCAAGAGCGGCCGGGCCGTACTGGCCGGCCACCGCATGCGCCGCAATGTCCTCCGGTTTCAACGGCCGAATCGACCGCAACAGCTTCGCGCGCTCATCCCGCACCGCCGTCGGCTCGAAAACCGCCGACGGCTCCATTGCCACGGTCGAAAGCACCTGCAGCAGATGGTTCTGGATCATATCCCGCAGCGCGCCAGCCTCTTGATAGTACGCTCCCCGCCCCTCCACACCAATCGATTCGGCCGCCGTGATTTGAACGTGATCAATATACTGGCGATTCCACAACGGTTCAAAAATCGGGTTCCCGAACCGGAACGCCAGAATGTTCTGCACGGTCTCCTTGCCTAAATAGTGGTCAATCCGGTAAAGCTGTTCTTCGGTGAAGTGTTCGTGCAATGCCACTTCCAGATCGCGGGCCGAAGATTGGTCGTGCCCAAACGGCTTTTCGATAACCAGGCGTCGCCATCCGCCATTGCCGTTCGCCAGTCCAGCTCGGCCCAGACCCGCGGCGGCCGTCGCATACTGGCTCGGCTGCGTCGACAGATAAAAGAGCACATTGCCGCCGGTTTGCCGCTCCAGCGCCACCGCGTCCAACCGCGCCTTTAAATTGCTATAAAGCGCATCGTCGGAGACGTCCCCCGAGACATAGAAAAGGCCCTTGGCAAACTCCTGCCAAACAGCGGCGTCAAACTCCGAGTTTTCGAGGAACTCCCGGACCGACGCCTCCATCTTCGCGCGGAACGCTTCGTCCGACATCGCAGTCCGCGAGGTGCCCACCATCGCAAACCCTTGCGGAAGCCTACGTTCAATTGCCAGATGGTACAGCGAAGGGAGCAGCTTGCGTTTCGTCAAGTCGCCGTTGGCACCGAAAATGACTACGGCGCACGGGGGGACACGGCGTTCGAAACGCTGCGGGTCCTGAAAAGGATTGGCTTCGGCCATGACTTTCAAAGTACCATTGCAGGCTATCCTCAAGTTGTGAGTAAACAGTTACTGGCAATTGTCGAGGACCTTTTCTTCGCCGTGAAAATCGAGGGAGCGGCAAAGGGAGCGGGAGTTGCCCTGCAGTTTGCGAAGACCGAAGCGTCCGCCCTAGCCGCCGCGCCTACCGCCGAACTGATTCTGCTCGACCTGAATTGCAAAGGAATTGATGTCTTGGACTTGTTAGCCCGATTGCCGGGCGACAAGGTGATTGGCTTCGTTTCGCACGTGCAAACCGAGCTACGGCAAGCAGCGGCAGCGGCGGGTTGCGGACGCGTAATGGCCCGTAGCGCCTTTAGCGATCAGTTACCCGCGATTCTGCAATCGTTTCAAAACGGCTCCAGCGGCACCGGAGTCTAGCTCTGCGCACGCCGCCGCGCCCACCGCCCAACTGATTTTGCTCGACCTGAATTACCAAGGAATCGACGTCGCGGCGTTGTTGGCTCGATTGCCCGGAGAAAGGGTGCGGACCGTGCTCCGCCACGTGGCGGGGACGCGTAATGGCCGTCAGCGCCTTTATAGCAAGTCTTGACTTAACAGAGGGCAAATCCGCGACGTCTGAAGAGATCCGGAGCAATGTCGGGAGAGAGGAAGGGGGATAGAGCCTCGGCGAGATCGACGACAAGCGCATGCATTGACGGGGCCCTGAGCTGGGAC
>JANXMS010000425.1 GCA_025354525.1 Acidobacteriota bacterium | reverse complement strand
CGTTCGTTCAGCGACTCGACCAGTCAATACTTTGTAGCGGTACTTCGTAATCCACACCACGTGGTACTTCAGGTCATAAACCGCATGGGCACTCCGTCGATACTCGGCCATCAATCTATTTTGCAATACTGTGGCTGAAAGCGGCCCGCCTGAAAGGCGGGGGGATTAGACCCGGCGCATTGAAGTAAAGCTGAATCACTTCGCCACGCTTGGCGCGGACCGTCGCGCTGTTGATCCCAAAATCCTGGTTCTGGGGCCTGTGGCGGCTGTGCCCGCCGTGGCGAGCGCCGGCCATACGTCAAACACATTGACGGTGCCGCGGGCCACGACGACGGCCCCGTTGAAGACTTCCACGGGGGCGCTGCCAGTCGCGGTGGCGGTAGCAACGGGAACGACAAAGTTGATTTGATTCGCCGAAACGAAGTACAGCGGAGCATCTACGCCGCCAATCGTTAAGCGAACACCCGCCAAAGCGCGGGGCATAGGGGAAAGGGAGGAGAGCGCGGTCGTGGTAACGGTGCCGAAGGTCCGATAGGCGCTCTCGATCAAACCGGGTGCGATCGGGACCTTGGTCTGTAGTTAATTACGGTAACCGGGCCGGGCGTCTGCCCGAAGGTGACTGCGGCTGAAGAGGCCGCCCACAAGTCTAGCGGCCCGGCTTAAACGTTCAATTACTGTTGCGTAACAGTTCCATGAATAAAAAACGGCCACCGTGCGGGCGGTGGCCGTTGTAACTAGACTGTAAGAAACGAACTTGCCTAGTCGCCGAACGTGCCGACTTCTTTGTCCGCCTTGGGGGCGGCCGGCTTAATGCCGCTCAGCGGTACGAACCCGCCTTCCGGCTTCGGTGCCTTCAGGATGTGCTCGTTGTAAAGCTTCTCCATCTGGGCGTTCTTGGCGGCTTCTTTCAACTTCTCGTCACGAGCACGAGTCTTCTCTTCGCGAGCATTCTTAGCGATGCCGGCGTCGTCAAGGTCGTGCTGCTTGCCACGAGCCACATCTTCGGCGTTGAGCTTCAGTTTGTGGTCGGCGTCGGCCATGCCGACTTTCTTGTTTCCGGCGAAGATTTCATGCCGCCCGTGCTCGTCGTACCACTTGGTGAGCGACGCGGTCATGTGCATCTTCTCGACGATGTTCCGCCAGCCGATGCCGGTGTTGTAAGCACAGAACGAAATTTCACCCTGCTGGGTGGCGTAGGGGATTATGCATTGTTCGGTACGACGGAAGTCGTAGTTGAACAGGTCCTGGAACCACATCCCAGCGATGAAGAGGAAGTTCCAACGGTCCGCACGACGCATCTGAATGTCGGCCGAGGTCCGGTCTCCGGTTACCTTACCGTAGTTGCGGCCGGTGGCACCGAAGCACTTATCGAACTTCTGGAGAAGGTCGATAAGACGGAAGTGGGTGGGCGCGTTGAAGGGTTGGTAGTTACGAAGCAGAGCGAGCGAGACGCCTACGACAGACCAGAATTTGCTGCGGGCGGCGTCGTTGACCTTAGCGATATCTTTGGCTAACTGATCCGCGTTCAGGAACCCGGTCACCGGCTTGGCTTCCTTAGTTTCCTTATCGATCATCAGCGCCATGCCGATGCCGCAGTTCGGGTGGCATCCGCAAGAAAGCTGGCCCCAGTCGGCGTTCGGACCATGAACTAGGTCGGCCCAATCGGAGAAGGTGGACATGAACGAGATCGGGAACCAATCGCGGACCGGCTCACCCAGACCAACCTGGTTCTTCACGTCGTGAGCCAGATGGGACAAGGTGTAACGCTGCGCTTCGCGCCGTTCCGGGGTGATCTCTTCGTCACGCCCGGTGAAGGACACCGGCTGGAACGAAAGGAACGAAATGATCTTCGGGTTGTCGAGGGCGAAGCGGATCACCGCGCCGACCTGTTCATTATTAATACCGTTGATGATCGTGATGACCGGGACGATGTCCACGCCGGCGTTGTGCAGGTTCGTGATCGCCTTCAATTTCACGTCGAACAGGTTACCGACCAGGCGGTGCGAATTGGCTTCGTTCCCGATACCGTCGAACTGGAGATAAGCGTAGCGGAGGCCAGCCTTGGCGGCCTGGGCGCAGAACTCGGTGCTCTTGGCGAACTCGATACCGTTCGTCGCGGCCTGGACGGAGTTGTAACCGACCTTGCGCGCGTAGCTGACGGCGTCAAGGAAGAACGGCGACAGCGTGGGCTCGCCGCCCGAAAACTGAACCGACATCTGCCGACGCGGCTTGATCGTGATGGCGTTGTCGAGCATCGTCTTGATGTCGTCCCAGCCCAGTTCATGCACGAAGCCAACTTGGTTGGCGTCCATGAAGCAGGGGTCGCACATCATGTTGCAGCGGTTCGTCAGATCGATCGTCAGCACGGAGCCGCGACCATGGGTGACCGTGGAGGAACCGTGGTTGTGAAGCTTTTCGTCGTTGTGGGCGCGGATGTCGCGGCCGGGGAAAACGTCTTCCAGATGCTGCGAAAACGCCGGGTCGATCGACATCAAGTCTTCAAACTTGCCGTGCAGCGGGCATTCCTTAACCATAAGGATCTTGCCGTCGCGCTCAATAATGTCGGCCTTAATTTCGCCAATCTTTTCGTTCAACAGCACAGACAGGTCTTTCTTACCGTCCATCACTTCTTTGCGAAGCTCCGGTACGCACTTCGGGCACAAAGAATCGGTCTTCCGCGGCCAGCCCAGCGGCGGCTTAGACTTTTCCCAGCTCTTCAGCAATGGCTTATCCGACCACTTGGGGGTGAAGGAAGGATTCTGGCTGATCTGATTCAGGCGATCGAACACCTGCCAAGCGGCGTTCGCGGTGATCGCGACGGCCTTCTCAACATACTTAATGGGCTTGTGCATTTTGGGAATCCTCACTGAAGAATAATACTGCCGAAGGCTAAGATTAACGTCTGTTGGCGAAAACCCCAACAAGTGTTTGTCGAACGGGGATATCCGGAGCCAAACGGCAATATTAAGAGGTTGAATGGAAATGGCTGATTTGGAGATTGTCCATTGAAATGAACGACTTGCAACTACGTTGCGCTTGGTGCCAGGATTGCCATGCGCTTGGTCAGCAGGTCGGCGGACTGCCGCGCCGCTGCCGCTGAAGCCGGATTCGGCGCAGTAGCTTCGAGGTGGGCGTAGCGGGCGATGGCCAACCGGTAGGCCGAGCGCGCTAGCGACGGGTCGGTGTCGTGGTGTTGTTCGGCGAGGGCGGCGATGGCGGCCGCGCTGGCGATCAGGGGGTCGCGGACATGGGTGTCAACCGCCTCAAAATAAGCGGCTAAGCCGCCGAGGGCTTGGTCAAGCTCGGAACACCGGACAGCGAAGAAGAAGCGATGGGCGATGTGAACGCTCGTCTGGCAGATGAGCGCGAGGCGCTCCTCGACGGCGTCGTATTCCAGCCCGAGGAGGAGCGGCTCCATCCCGGCAACCAGATGTTGGCCGTCCTCATCTTGAAAGCCGCGCAGAACCCGGTAACGCTTCCCCGTCTCCAGAAGCGGAAAATCCACTAGCATAGAAGAATTCAGATGCTGACAACTGTGCTCGCGTTCTTCATTTCTGTAAGTTGGGCCTTTGAAGGCGGCAGCGCCGGGCGGGTGGAGGTGGTGGCGCCCGATCACGTCCGCGTGGGTGCGCAGGGCGAAAAGGATCAGGAC
Organism: Acidobacteriota bacterium; assembly: GCA_025354525.1. Lineage (GTDB taxonomy): Bacteria > Acidobacteriota > Terriglobia > Bryobacterales > Bryobacteraceae. The sequence continues at coordinate 1,970 of JANXMS010000425.1, read as the reverse complement.
GGGCGAAATCGTCAAGCCAACTGGTATTCCTTCATGGTGAAGGGAGTTCGGCCGGGCAAGCCCGTGACGATCGACTTAGTCGACTTGCCAGGGGAATATAACTATCAGGCCAACCGAGGGGCGGTGAACGCCGAGACCCCCGCCGTATGGAGCGATGACGGTCGAACGTGGCGCCATGTCGAAAACTTTCAATATGATCCGACCCAGCCCCGCATGCGTCTCCAAATCACGCCGCGCGGTGCCCGCTTTTGGGTGGCGCATACCCCGCCCTACACCAATCAGCATCTGGACCGCCTCTGGAAGGATGTCCATAACTCTTTTCGCCGCGAGGAGATCGGACGGAGCGTCGACGGCCGCCCGCTCTGGCTCTGGACCATCGGAACCGGGCCGAAAACAGTTTGGCTCATGTTCCGCCAGCACAGTTGGGAGACAGGCAGTTCCTGGACCGGCGAAGGTGCCATTCGGGAACTCGCCCGCAATGCGGCGCTGCAAAGCGGCTACACGTGGAAGGTCTTGCCGATGGCGGACCCGGACGGGGTCGCCCGCGGCGGCGTCCGGTTCAATAAATACGGCTTCGATTTGAATCGGAACTGGGACGTGAATGGCGTAGCTAAGATGCCCGAGATTGCAGCGCAACGGAAGGTCATGTTGGCAAACGGTCCGGCCGCGCTCTTCTTCTCGCTGCACAACACCGAGACGAGCGAATATCTGGAAGGCCCGCCGACGGCGGATGCGGCGATCCGGAAGCTGGGCGAACGGTTTTCAAAGGCCCTCGAAGCAGGGTCGAGCTTCGCCCCGACCCGGCCACTCAGTTTCGCTGGGGCGGTTGCCCCGGGTCGGATGACGGTCATTCATGGGCTGTCGGCCGACCGGGGGTGGCCTGCGTTTCTGATGGAGCAGCGGATTAGTACGCAGAGTAAGTACGGACGTCGACCGCTGGTCAAAGACCGGCTGCGGTTTGGACGAGAGTTAGTAACTGTGATGGGAGAGATATTGCGATAACCTATGGCTACTTATGGTTTGATTGAATACGAAGATGCCTCGGCCGAGGTGCGAGCCGTTTATGACGACATCCGGACGGTTCGCCAGACCGACTACCTCAACAACTTTTGGAAGGCGCTGGCCCACGACCCCGCCACGTTGCGCCGGACCTGGGAGAGCATCAAACAGATCATGGGCCCGGGCGGAGCGCTGGACCCTCTTGTCAAAGAGATGATCTATATCGCCGTCAGCGCGACCAACGGCTGCGGCTATTGCGTCGCGTCGCATACCGCGGCAGCGCGGAGGGCGGGCATGACGCCCGAGATGTTCGGCGAATTGATGGCCGTCACCGGTATGGCCAACGAGACGAACCGCCTGGCTGTGGGCTACCAGATCGAGATCGACGAGCGCTTCAAACTCTAGTCAATACCGCGTTCGGAGTGGACGAACAGCCACCGCGGCGCCACTCCGAGCATGAAGGCGGCGGCGAAGTCGAGCGCGGTGATCCACCCGAAACGGGTGGCCAGACACGGCGTCAGAACAGAGGAAAGCGCGCCGCCGATATTGGAACAATTGTGGAGAACGCCGGAAAGGGTCCCGACGTGGCGCCGGGAGAGATCGTTCGGAAGTGTCCAACTGGAAACAGCGGAGACGCCGTTGCACCCGGCGGCGAATCCGACAAAGTCGATGGCGAGGTACGGGTCCTCGGCGCGGGAACGAGTAAGTCGTTTCCCCATTGCATCCGAGACAGAGCCGCCGACCGGCGCACCGACTAACATGGCGATAAATTACACCGTGGATCAGTAACGTCCGCCCATCACCGAAAGACGGCGCACGTTGACTCAGTAGTACTTGATTAGCGGGTTTCGGGATCATTCGCCTCCCGATTTGGGCCAGTTTCCAAGCGCTTTTGGCGTTTGTGCCGAAGAGAGCCCTTAACAATCATGCCACAGGCGTCGCGCGACGTTACAGAAACGATTGATTCTATT
>JANXMS010000414.1 GCA_025354525.1 Acidobacteriota bacterium | reverse complement strand
TAACTTCAAACCCCAAAGAAGCGAACCCGACTCACTCGCACGCTCCTCATCCCTTCGAGATTCTATCCTCGCCGACGCCTCCGAGAACCGAATGCCCCCTTCCGCACGCCCGACCTTACCCACACCAAACAGCGAAGAGGCAGTTAATCTCGCTCCGCAGTCCCTGAACCCGCTACGACCAACGGACCGGCTCCGGCAAGCTCATTAAAGTTCAACAATCCTTCAAGAACTTTCCCCTCCTGCCGAAACTAGAGTATGCGCGGAACGTACAGCGCAAGATTGAAATCAGGAAGAATAAGAATTTACATGAAACGCATTTTCACGCTCGCTCTCGCGCTCACCTTCGCCCTTGGCACCACCATCGCCTTCGCCGACGACCACAAGAAGAAAGACGACCACAAGAAAGACGATCACAAGAAAGAAGAGAAGAAAAAGGGCCACTAAGCTTTCGTCCCTCCGGTCGGCCGCGTGTTGTCTACCAAACCAGCGGCCGACTTTCTAAAACTTGATTCAGCAACCGAACCGTCGCTCCCACCCAACCAGCCGCTGCCCCCCAAACCACGCCCACACTGCCCATCCAGCAGCCCAAGAGCGGCAACGCCTGCAGCGCGTGCATCCCTACAAAATGCGCCGCCAGCAGGGCCCCCTCCTTCCGTACTCCAATTCAAAAAAGGCATCCCTCGCCCACCACCCTTAATCCCTACTGCGTGTTGCAGCCGAGCCCCCTTCAAAGCCCGCCAACACAAAAATCACAAAACCCAACCGCATCCCCACAGGTAAGCCGCCGATAAATCCGCCGACGGCGATGTTCCCAATCGGTGCCAAGCCCCCACCAACGCCGCCAGCATATTCACCACAATCAACACCCCCATCGAAATTAAAACCAACCCGTCAAACGATGTTCCGACATTGAAGTGCGACTCCACCTCCCGCCTTGCCTAGCCAAAAACACAAACGATCTCATAGACCAGCGTCCCGGCGATCATCTAGCTTACCGCCGACTTCGCCCCCGACGACGCCTCGGCGTAATGATAAATCCATCCATAGGTCGCCGTGTACGGCACTATCGATAAGGCAAACTTCATCGGCTTGACCCACAGGTCACCCCGCCCAACTGTCGGCCATTCACGAGCGACAACCCAAACGCCACCACAAACAGGAACGCGTGGCCAATCGCCACCCAGCCCAGCACCTCATTTCTGCGCAGTAATTCCGACAGCATCATCCCTCCGTCATCGGGCCATTATTCTCTCGAGGCGTGCCTTCACCTCGGGCCACTCTTCACGAAGAATCGAAAAATAAACCGTATCCCTCACTCGCCCCCTCGCGGTGACCATATGCCGCCGTAGCGTCCCCTCTTGCTTCGCCCCCAGCCGCAGCATCGCTTTCTGCGATCGTTCGTTCAGCACGTCCGTCTTCAACTCCACCCGGTTCACACCCAACTCCTCAAACGCATACCCTAGCAGCAGATACTTGCACTCGGTGTTCACCCCGGTCCGCTGGAACTCCAGCCCATACCAAGTCGACCCGATCTCCACCCGCTTATGTCCCAACTCCATATTCATGTACCGCGTCGACCCCGCCAACCGGTTCGTCGCCAAGTGCCGAACCGCAAACGCCCGGGCCTTCGAATCCGTCATTGCCCGGTCAATGTAGCCGTCCATCTGCTCGGGCGTCGCGATCTGCTCAAGCCCCACCTCCCACAAACTCGGCTCGAGCCCAATCGCGCACAACTCCGGCCCGTGCGCCATGGCGAGCTGTTCTAAACTTACGATTTTCCCGGTTAGCATTCCTTGATACAGTAGCGGTTCAGATGAATCGTCGCAACTTTCTCCTCGCCCTCGCTGCGCCTGCCTCACCCCGTCCAAACGTCATCGTCCTCTTCTCCGACGACCAGCGCTTCGACACCATCCACGCCCTCGGCAACCCCGACATTCAGACCCCCAACCTCGACCGTCTCTGCGCCCGTGGCGTTGCGTTCACCCACGCCCGCATCATGGGGGGCAACCAAGGGGCCGTCTGCGTCCCGTCCCGCGCCATGCTCATGACCGGCCAGTCTCTCTATCACGCCACCAGCGCCTTCGCCGGCAAACGCGACTACCAGCTCTGGCCCGCCCTTTTCACTAAAAATGGCTACGCCAACTTCGGAACCGGCAAGTGGCACAACGGCCCTAAAACCTATCACGAAGCCTTCACCGCCGGCGGTCCCATCATGTTCGGCGGCATGAACGACCACTACGGCACCCCCGTCTTCGATTACAACCCCGCCGGCAAGTACCCCCTGGCCGAAGCCAAACGATTCCCGAAAAAATCCTCTAGCGAACTCTTCGCGGATGCCGTCATCGGCTTCCTCGAATCCCGCGATAAAACGAAGCCATTCTGCGCTTACGTCGCCTTCACCGCTCCTCACGACCCGCGCCAGGCACCGCCCGAGTGGCTCGCGAAATACCCGGTCGACCGGGTCAAACTCCCCGCCAACTTCCTTCCCCAACATCCTTTCGACAACGGCGAACTTAAAGTCCGCGATGAAGCCCTCCTCCCTTGGCCCCGGACCACGGAGGCCGTCAAGAAAGAAATCGCCGACTACTATGCCCTGATCTCCTACCTCGACAGCCAAATCGGTCGCATTCTCGACACTCTCGACCGCTCGGGCGTTGCCGAAAACACGATCGTCGTCTTCGCCGGCGACAATGGACTCGCCCTCGGCCAACACGGCCTCCTTGGCAAGCAAAACCTCTATGATCACTCGATCCGAGTCCCGCTGATCGTCGCTGGTCCCGGCATCAAGAAGAACCAGCGCAGCGCAGCCGCAGTTTACAACTTCGATATCTTCCCGACCCTCTGCGATCTAGCCGGCCTCGCCAAACCAACCACCCTCGACGGCACCTCGTTCGCCCCGGCCCTCCGCGGCGAAAACTTCGTCGGCCGACCCCACACTTACCACGCCTACCGCGACTTCCAACGAGCCATTCGGACCAGCACCCACAAGCTCATCCGCTACACCGTCAAGGGCCAAACCACCCGGCAACTTTTCGATCTTTCGAAGGATCCACTCGAGATGACCAACCTTATCGACGACCCCAAGCAGGCCAAACGAATCCGGGCCCTCGAAGTCGACCTGAAAACCTGGCAGAAAGCTGTCGACGACCCGCTTAGTTAACGAAGGGCGACACCGATACTTGCTCCAACTGTTTTGCCTCAGTTGAAATCGGAGGAATCGGTTAACGAGAAGTGCCGGGTGGTCGAAGAGGTCTTTCGAGCGAGACCTTGAAGAAAGAAAGACGGCATTGGAGCGCGGACGACAAGATGAAACTGCTGCGCCTCCATCTGATCGAGAAGCAGGCGATTTCGAAGATTTGCGACGAGGCTAATTTGTCACCGACGCAATTCTACGCCTGCCAGGAGCAGTTGTTCATTAACGGCAGTCTGGCGTTAGTAAGTAAACGAGTTCCGGAACGGAACAAAGACTTAGAGCGCATCGAGAAGCTTGAAGGTCGGCTTCGTCAAAAGGACGAAGTCATCGCGGAGCTATTGACGGAGTACATTGCCCTTAAATCGGGTCGAGTGGCCGGACTTTTGGCCCGGCCACCCTCCCACACCACCGGACATGCAGTTTTCCGCATCCGGCGGTTGAACCCGGCGGCGTTAGGTCACCGCAAGATCGGATGGCATGAGAAAGCCGTAGCGTCGGAGCGTAGCGTTTCCCAAGACAGTATTCAAGGCCATGGCCATACGCCACGCACCTCGGCTACT
>JANXMS010000373.1 GCA_025354525.1 Acidobacteriota bacterium | reverse complement strand
CCGGTGCGGGAATATTTGCTGAGCGTGCTGCCAGGGATGGGCGACCGGAAGGTGAGCGAAGTGGCGGAGCTGCCCTCGACGGCTTGGTGGCGGGGGCAGCAGGCTTAGCCGAGTTTAAGGGAATTGGCAAGGCTGGGGATGCCCGAACGCTTACGGCGGACACGTAGAAACCTGCAGTCACTGCGGCCAAGAACGAATCTCCTATAACTCCTGCTGTAACCGCCATTGCCCCAAATGCCAAAACCTGGCGCGCACCCAATGGCTCGAAAGTAGGAAGGCCAAACTGTTACCCATCGATTACTGCCACGTCGTCTCGCCTTACGCAATCAGTCGCTCTTTTACAATCTGTTATTCGAAACCAGTGCCGCCACCCTCCAAACCATCGCCGCCGACCCCAAACACCTCGGCGCTCAGATCGGATTCTTCTCCATTCTCCACACCTGGGGACAAAACTTACTCTTTCATCCCCACCTCCATTGCGTCGTTACCGGAGGCGGAGTCAGCCCTGATCGCTCCCAATGGATCCCGTGCAAACCCGGGTTCTTTCTTCCCGTCCGAGTGCTCTCGGCCTTGTTCCGGCGACTCTTGCTCCAAGCCCTCGAACGGGCGTTTCGCCACCAGCAACTCCAGTTCCCTGGCACCATCGCCGGGCTGGCAGACCCCTCGACGTTCCGCGCGTTGCTCCAACCGCTTCGGCACATCGACTGGGTCGTCTATTCCAAACCTCCTTTCGGGGGGCCGACCCAGGTTCTCCACTATCTGGGCCGATATACGCACCGGGTCGCCCTTTCCAATCAGCGGATTCTGGCTTTCGGCAACGGGCAGGTGACTTTTCAATACAAGGATTACCGGTCCACTAATCGCCAGAAGTCCCGTCGCATGACGATCTCGGCTGATGAGTTCATCCGCCGCTTCCTGTTGCATTCTCTGCCTCCGGGGTTTCAGCGCATCCGGCACTACGACCTTTTCGCCAGCCGGAAAAAGAGGGCCAACCTAGCGCTGTGCCGCCAACTGCTCAACGCCACTACCGACGGACTCCTTCCTTCGATCGCGCAAGTCCAAGCGGTGGTGGCGGAACTGCTCGATCAATCCCGTGAGTGCACCTGTTGCCCTGTTGGACGGATGATTCGGACGCGGATATTAGCTCCCATTCGGGGGTGGAATTCTTCTTGATGGCTTCGTCACCAATTCGCCGCCAGTTCGTTGCTGTTGGCCACAATCGGTCGTGTTGTGCCTGGTGGTTGGGGAATCGCTCTTTGTCGGCGCTGACGAGTTTGATCGGGACAGAATTTCCGCAAAAAGACGGATCCGCCACACCGACAATCCGCCCGGAGAATCCCCGGCGGTCTTGCTTCGGTTCCGAAGACCCTTCTCCCGCTGCCCGCATTCTTCAACCCCTCGATTGAAAACACAATAAGACACCGTTCCCTTGGCCACCCTCCACCGCGTTTAGCTCAATGACCGTTCTCATCACCGGGCGGCTCCAGATCGCCCCGACTCGACGCGTTTTCCTCTCCGCCCGCCGATGAGAACTTAACCATTAACACGGTGTTTGGATTTATATTTCGTTTCTTTTCAAGTACTTCAAAAATTCGCCCACTTAGTTCTCACTCTATCCGCGAAAGGATTAAACCGAGGAGAACCACTATGCTTACGCCAGACGAAAGAGCGATCAAGAACCGTGCTAACGCTCAAAAAAGCACCGGGCCGAATACACCCGAAGGCAAACACCGCAGCTCGAAGAATAGCCTGAAGCACGGCCTTCGCGCCGAAGCCCTAAAGAATTTCATCCCGCCCCATCCGGCAGTCGCTTGCAATCAAAACCGGCAGCTGTTCTTCCGGCTGCACGAAAAGCTCATCAAGAAATATGAACCGCATGACCATGCGGAAGCCATCATCGTTAAGAAGGTCGCCTGCGCCGAATGGCGATCCCAAACCTTTGACGAAACGTTCACGGCTCTCTGGAACCAAAAGCTGCTGGATAACTTTGACGGTACAGCGCAGCCCATGCCCGAATTCACGGATTGCTTTGCCGAAATCGATACCTTTCTGGAACTGGCCGGCACCATCGGTGCGGATCGGGCCTATATCCGCATGAAAAAGGAAATGGATCGCGCCATCGCGACCTGCGACAAACGGTTGATTCTCCTGCGGAAACACTTTCCGTCTCGCACGTCGTACATCGAACGGAAGGACTTTGATCGCGAACGCCGCGAATTCTATAAGGCCCACCCGGAGTTGCTCGAAACCGAGGCCGAACCTACGAACGAAGCCACTTTTTCCGACGGGTCGGAAGCACCCGAGTCGTTCCAACTCATTGAACAATAAACTAGTTAATCTTCGAGCGGCCCACGGAGGGGGCCATTTTTGAGCAAAAATTTACGTTCGAAGCCAAATTTGCCAAATCTGGTCGAAAATCTCGGCGGCAATCCGGTGCGCATGGCCCGCGGCCCCGCGCCGGCTCCGGGGCTCTCCGTTCAGCCCGTCGTTCCCGTCTGCTCTCTCTGGGCCGCCGAGGCCCTCGATTTCTGGTCGGACCGTACCCAGGAATCGATCCTGGATGGAGCCTCCAAGCGGGTCTTGCTCCTCACCACGCGGCAATGGGGCAAGTCCACCGTCGCGGCCGTCCGGGCCCTCTGGCAAGCCCTCTTTTTTCCCGGCTCCCTAATTCTCGTTGTCGGCCCCGTCGCCAACCAGGCTTGTGAGCTCAACCGGAAAATTTATCAGTTCGCTGCTCGGCTCGGCATCCCGCTCCATGGCGGCGGTGCCGGCCAGCACGCCGCCATCTTCCCGAACGGGTCGCGCATTGTCGGCCTTTCGGAAATGCCGGAAAACGTGCGGGGCTATTCCGCCCCCGCGCTCATTCTCGTCGATGAAGCCGCCTTTTACGATGGCGACGAAATTCTGGAATCCATCTTCCCCATGTTGGCCACTCAGCCCGCCGGGGTCATGTGGATCATGTCATCGTCCGGCCGCGAGACCGGCTTTTTCTATCATCTCTGGAACGATTCCGGCGGACCCTGGCGTCGCGTCCGCGTCCGCGCCGACGAAATACCAGACCGCATCAGTCCAGACTTTCTGGCCGAACAACAGAAACGAAACCCTGAAAAGTTCCGCCGCGAATACCTCTGCGAATTCCTCAGCGACCATTCGGCCCTCTTCAGCCGAGATTCGCTCAACAGCCTACTCAGCGATCAAGTCGAGCCGCTATAACCAGCCGTTCCCGAGCCGTGACCGTCGGGAGCGGTCAAGCTCTGAGCCACGAATCCGATCACTGCGGTAATCTGTTCGCGGCTCAAATCAAACCACTCCATGATCTCTTCGATGCTGGCCCCAACTTCCAAATTCTGAAACACAATCGCCACAGGCATCCGCGTCTCAACGAAAACCCAAGCACCGCCTACCCTGCCGGGAACACTCTCCACCGCCGGGCATTGGGACCAATCGAGGAATGCCATCGCACCTTTCTCCCACTCTTCGAGCCCCACTACGTTTCAGTGGCTCCTAAACGCACGCCGCTGATCTCGCTTCCCATGGATCACCCTAGCAATCACCACCTGATTCCCCATTTCGCGATAGTAGACCAAATAATTCCCTACTGGAAAAGCCCGAAGCCGTCTGCCGAGTGCATAGCGTGTAGTTCCTAGCCCGGGAGCAGAGGCAAACAGGGCAAAAGAGCCGGATAGGGTGTCAGCCAGTTCGTCTGCTGCTTCCGTGCTCCCCACCTCTTCAGCAAAATAGTTCCATATCTGGTCGAGGTCTCGTTCGGCCATTCGAGATAGCCGGAAGGACTTCATTGAGCGATAATTCTGCTCGCCAACCGCTTCCGTCCCTCGGCTTTGATCTTCTCCGCTAATTTGCCGACCTCGGAAACGTCGTAGTCCGTATACTCGCCCCGCTCCACCGCGGCGAAGCCCTCTTCGATATCGGCACGCAACGCTGCAATCCGCGCGTCGTCTCGATCCTTCAGTAATTGAAGGCTTTCCAACAGAACCTCGCTCGACGTGGAATACATCCCACTCTCCATCCGGTCAGCGACAAGCTTTTCCACTTCAGGAGTCAGCGGCACATTCATGCGTTTATCCTCACCTGATCCCATCGTACAGGAAACAGCGCACCGGCGTGCATAGAGGCCTTCGCCATCACGCCACCAGTGCAACGTACTCAACTTGTGTGGTTGGTTGCGGAACAGGGTCACCATCCTCGCGCATCCCTCTCAGATGGATCTTTACCGCTTCCCGAATCAGCCTGCGCACTTCCGCCTCTGTCGCGGCCACGGCCACACACCCTGAAAGGTCTGGCAGGTAGGCACCGTACCCACCGTCCTCTCCCCGCTCAATCACCACAGCATACTGAATCATCACAAACCGATGCGTTTCAAAAGAGCTCTGACCTCACCATTACCGATTGGGCCCTACTTCTCTAACGGAAAGTCGTCAAGAGTCAGCCCAAATCCCGCCAGCATTTCTTCCATCGGGATGCCTGCGCCGCCGCGCGCCACAAACCACGCTTGCCCCTCGGCATAACGCCGACGGTCTTCATTCGTAATCAGCTCGTAATCCATAAAGCTTTAGTGAAAAGGCGCGGTGGGCAGCACGCTGCCAGGGTGTACAGGCGTAATTCCTGGGAACCGGGTGAACCCAGTTCGATCGAAAGTGAGAATCGAGGTCAGACCGTGTACTTTCATTGCCGCCACCAAACGCGCATCATGCGCCGGCTTGCCTGATACCCCATGTTCCCGCACGAGAGCTTCCCACTGGGGGTAGATTGTCGGCCCATCCGGCAGCAGTTTGAAGTGATCCTTCACCCAGTCTATTTCACTCGCAGCTTGGTCAACTGTCAGACCGGGACCGTTTTGAGCCACCGGCCGCGTTGCCACAACCCACATCTCTACCAAGTTCTGCGGGACGATGTGCAGGCGATTGCCTTGCTGAGGCAACCATTCCACTGCTCGCCTGACAACCTCGTATTGGGCGTGGCGTCGCTGTGTGGTACGAATCAAAACGTTGGTGTCGATCAGCACTCGGCTAGCCCCGGCCTACCCTAGTCGGGATAAATGCTATCAAGGCTCATCGCCTCATCAGAGAGAACGGGAATGTTTAGATCATGGCTATCCGCCCAAATGCGGAACTGTCTGGCCCACTCCTTAGGGTCGCTGTCTTGAAGGTGAACCACCGGCCGAATCGGCGTATGCTCATTCGCCACTTCTAATAGCCAGTGCTCCATCGTCAGGCCCCTAGCCTCTGCCTGCGCTTGATAGAGCTTCGCTCGCTCTTCCGGAATCTCGATAGTCACGTTCATCTGTCGAACCTCCGCTACCAGAATACCTAAACCAGAATGCAAGTTCACCCATACACGAGCGGTTCGTCCTACCTGCCTAACTCAATCCCATCCACCACGGGAATCGGATGTCCCAAGCCCCAGCGGCAACTAGCCTTCCGCATCCCCGCTTGCATCCACTCGGTCAATAGGGTCAAACCCCCTGCTTGAAGTCGATCATTCGGCCGCCCGCTGGCTGGGCATAAAGGTCCCCATCTCGCTCTATAATGTGACCCTGCGAAACGCCCAACTCCACCCACCCTTCCAGTACACTTTCCAGCAGCGCCGAACAACTCTCCTCACTCTCCCCCGTCGCCCACGCCCCCGGGCACTCAAGAACACGGCCGTACCAAAGCGCTTCTCCCGCGAGCTCCTCATACTCCGCCCGCTTCATCGCCGCCGCCAGCCATGCTGTCAACACTCTCGGTCCCCCCTACGGCAACTCTAGCACCAAAATTCGCCCCACCCAGAAACGCAAATCACCATCAATTCAAATTTATATTTCCCCTACTTCCAAACACTTACAAAAATCGCCTATCCGGACACCACCCACTCCCACGAGATATTAAAAGCGGGGAGACAACATGCGCGCTGAAAAAATCAGCCTTCAATCGAATTGCAAATTTCGAAATTGCAAAGTTTTCGCGATCAACTGGAGCCGCCATGATATTTAAACAAAATCCGCAAGCGGCCCAATTTGTGCCCCTGCTCTATCTCGGAGTCGATCTCGGCAAGGAACGGGACCATACGGTTCTCGCCCTCTGCGAGCGAAAGTGGCAACTCGGCGAATGGTCGGCTGCCCTCCACTCTCATGCCCGTCGTCCGGTGCTCATCCTCCGGGACCTGGTCCGGGTTCCGCTCAGCACCCCCTATACGCAGGTGCCCAGCTTGGTGAAAAATGTTTTCACTCGGTATGAGGCCACCTCCCCGTTTCAGGTGCCGATCAAGAACCACCGGAACTTGGTCGTAGACGCCGGCGGAGTCGGTGGAGGTGTTCTCGACATCATCCGCCAGGAACAAAACTCCGGCTATTTAGGACCCATGCAACTGGTCCCCGTTTTCACCTCATCCGGTCACGAACCCGGCCGCACCAGTTCCGGCAGCCAGACCGTACCCAAGCGAGACCTTCTCACCGCCATCCGAACCGTAGTGGAGGCGAAGACCTTGATCATACCCCAGCGGCTGACCCTGGCCCCCGAACTTTTTGAAGAACTAGCCGGCCTAAGAACAAACGGCCAAAGCGCCACCAAACACGACGACCTGGCCATGGCCCTAAGCCTAGCCATCTGGTGGGCCACCCAACAGAACAAGGAACTCTTAGTAGCCCCCACCCCCGCCTTCGCCGGAGAAACCAAAATCGCCTAAAGACACACCGCGATCAACCGATCCATTCCTCTAGCGGTATTCCAGCTGCCTTGAGCATGCGACGAATTAAGCCGACGGAAACGACGGCCCCATGCTCGTTCGGTATTTGCAGATTCCTTCCGCCCTTGCGCATGTTAGGATGCTTACCCTGGTGAATAGGTCCATCCCAACCCAATTCCCTCAAGCGTCGAACAAGCTCTCTAACGGTTGCCGGTACCAGCCTACCCATGAACCACTGGCTCGCCGACAGCGGAAAGTGCGACGCCATCAATCACCGGCATCGGGTCGCCAAAACGTAAACCCAGCAAAGCCCAGCTCTCCAGAGCCTCCCGCAACTCAGCTCGGCAGTGCGCTTCCGAGTTACCCACCGCCCACGCGCCCTGGCACTCCGGAACGCTACCGAACCACGGAGGATCGTTCTCGATTACCTCAAACTCCGCCCGAGCCATCGCCGCATTGAGCCAATCCTGAAGCATAAGGGCCTCCTCAGCCAATCGTATCATCACCTCAGCGTTCGAGTCGGAAACCGTTCACAGATCGATCGGACGCCCCGTGGAAGGATTACGGGTGAATTCGACATCCATGCCGCGGAGTGGAGCGAACAACTCTACAATGGATTTCTTGGCGATGGCAGGCTTCTCGGGATTAGCCGCATCGCGCAGGACATGCTGAACCAAATAGGTTTCCAGCGGCAGGCCATGCGTCCGCGCTTGGGCTAGAAGTCCTGCTTCAACGTCGGGAGGGATATGCAGAGTTAAAGTCATTGGAAGAGCCCCAGGGATCACTTTATCATCGCGCAGATCTTGCTGACAGCCGGCGCGTCAGCAGCAGGCTCACTGCCCCTCTATCGGCCCAACGAACTCTTCCCGCCATTCGGGGATCTCGCCCGAGAGCCCCGTCCTCGCAAATCGCGCTGCGATTCGCGAGCCTAAACCCAGCCTCACCAACCCGGCACCGTATTGAATCGCCGCCAGAACATGCTCTCGCGTGATATGTCCATAGCTGGCCACGATCTCTTCCACACTCTCGCCCGCGCCTAACTTTTCGAGCACCAGGTATACCGGGATTCGAGTCCCCCGCAGGCACGGCTTGCCTAGCATCACGTCACTTCGGATCTCAATCAAGGACGGCACAGTCATTCGATACCTTCAGCCTACTCCAACTCCACCAATTGCCATTTTCCTGTTCCATCGATAGGCTTACCAGTTCTTCCAAATGTTCCACATGGAACATCCTAGCCTACCAAAAGTTAATTCTCAATCCGTCGCCAGCCAATCTTCTACCTCGATCCCAGCGTCCGCCAGAATCCTACGAACCATACCCACTGAGATGTCGGCCCTTATGCGGATTTGGGATCGTCAACCTCTCCGTACCCTTCACCAGCGTTTGGTGCCTTCCAAATCGTACCGGACCTTGCCAACCGAATTTCTTCAGCCGCCTGATTAGATCCTTCACGGAGATCGGAAGTAGCCTAGCCATCAATTGCTGGCTCTAGCTCTAGCAACTGAGCCCCGTTACTCAATCCGCTAGCTAAGTTGATTCCCTCAAATTCGGGCACTGGCTCAGAGTGTCTCAGCCGTGCCAGCAGCCAATCTTGGAGACAGGAATTCAACTCGGCGCGACAATCTTCTAGTGTTGGACCTGAAGCCAGTACAATCCGGCACTGGGGGATTTTCCCAAAGTAGCCCTCTTGATTCCCGTCGTCGTCGAACAGAAGCTCATACTGGGCATGGCGCATACCGGCTTCCAACCAAGCGGAGATCATACTCGTTACCTCTTACCCTAGCCTATCGCATCCGGACCAAGCACGACTTTGCATCCACCCGCCCGACCAAAAGTACCCGGTATCCCGTACTTCTGACGCATTTCCCGATCAAATTCCTCCAGCGTCATCCATCGTTCCGCCCGAAGATCCTCAAACGCCTCCTCCAGGTCGGCGAGGTACTGAGCATAATCCACCTCGAACTCGGGCGTCGCTCCGGAGCACTCGGCAGAAGGCTTCACTTCGCTCATCGCACACCTCCCTCCCCCTCAGTTCTTCCCCTCGTTCCGGTCCGTCCCCCCATAATAACCCTTGTAACTCTTGTAGTAACCGCCCGCATACCCGTAGTACCCGCCCGGGCTCATCTTCGGGTTCCAGTCGTTCAAAATCGTCCCCATTATCTTCGTCCCGTCCTGCTGCAACTGGTTCCGCATCGCCTTCGCCGCGTCCCGCGTCGTCTTCCCCGCCCGCAATACCAAAATCACGCCCCCCGCCATCCGTCCCAAAATGCGCGCATCCGGAATCTGCAACATCGGCGGCGTATCGATCAACACCACGTCAAACTGCCCCTTCAACGCATCCAGCAACTGCGCCATCGTCGCCCCATACAGCAAATTGGTCGCACTCGCCACGCCCGGCCCCGCCGGCAAAAGCCATACCCCCGGCACCTGCGTCACCTGAATAAAGCTCGCCAAATCCCGCTCTTCCAGCGGCAGCGGATCCAGCAGCAAACTCGTCAAACCCTTATCGTTCGAGGTCCCGAAGATCTGGTGCTGCCGCGGCTTCCGCGTGTCCGCATCAATCAGTAACACCCGCTGGTTAATCTCCGCCAGCGCCGTCGCCATGTTACTAACTAAGGTGCTCTTCCCCTCGCCCGGTCCCGCCGACGTGTAAACCAGCGCCTTCGGCCGCTCCACTCCGTTCTGCCCTGCAAACAGGATCGACGTCAATGTCGCCCGAAAGCTCTCCGCCATCATGCTCGGCTTCTTCTGGTGTACGACGAGCTCCACGCGTTCCGCCAACTCCACATCGCTGCCCACCGTCAACAGCTTCTCGTTATGAATCGCGGCCTTGATCTTCTTCGCCGTCTTCCCGCTGCCCATCACCTTGTCGCTCGGAATCACGCCCAGCTCCGGCAAGTTCAAGTAAAACTGCGCATCGCCCGGATCCCGCAACGTCTTGTTCGCGTTGTCCGTCGTTACGACGAAACCCACACCCGCGAACACGCCCGCCAGCAAGCCCAGCGCCGCGTTCAACGGCAACACCGGCCGACTCGGCCGCTTCGGCGGCTTCGCCGGGTCCACAATCCGAACGTTGCTCGCCCGAATCGCCCCCGCGATGCTCGCCTCTTTCACGCGTCCCAGCATCGATTCGTAGAGCGCCCGATTGCTGTCCACTTCCCTTCTAAAAATCCCGTACTGAATGCCCTTCTCGCCCTCGTCCCGCACCAGTTTCGTCTGTCCGTTGTAGTCTGCGGCCAGCAACTTCTCCCGCCGAGCCGCCTCGTCAAACTCGTTCTTGATCCGCTTCAGAATCGCCGCCCGCTCCCGCTGATAAGCCGCCTCGATCGTCGCCAACTGCGGCTCCAACTTCAGCACCTTGGGGTAGTTCGCCGTGAACGTCGCCTTCAGCTCCGCTAGCTGCCGACGAAGGTCGGTCAAGTTAGTCGAGTAACCCCGCAGCGTCGTGTCGTTCAACACATCCGGCAGCGTCTCCGGGCTCGCCGTCTCCGCCATTTCCCATCGGCTCTGCTTGCTGATCCGCTCCGCCGTCGCCGCCGAAAGCCCGGTCTGCAACTGCTTCAGCTTCTCTTCGCTGACGGACGTCTTCTCCTGCGTAAACAGCAGCCCGCTCTTCCGCGCATAAGCCTGCAAGCTCTCTTCGCTTTTCTCCAGCTTAATCTTCATCTCGTCCAACTGCCGACTCAGCCATTCCCCCGTCTTCTGCGTCTGCTGCCAGCGAGCTTCCATGTTCTGCTCAATAAACTCCGTCGTCAGCGAGTTCGCGTAGTCGCTCGCCAACTGCCGATCCGTGCTTTCCACCAGCACTTCCACGATTCGCGTCTGCCCCGCCGCCCTTACTTTCAGGTTGCTCTTCGCCATGCTCAATGCCTGCGCATGAGCGTCGCCCGCCTCTTCCTCCGGCAAGTTCAGCGCCCGCCGCCAGGCGCTCACGCGGTCGCCTTCTTGCTCAATCTGCCCGGCCTTCGTCACCTTCAGCTTGTCGCTCACCCGCTCCAGCAAGCTATCGCTCTGCAGAATCTTGATCTGCGTCTGGATGTCGGTCATCACGTTCATGCCGGCCACGTTACCGAACTGCTGCACGTTCTTCATGTTCAGGAAGTTGTCGTTCACGTCCTGCACTTCAATCAACGCCTTCGCTTGATACACCGGCGTCATCGGCAGCGTGATCAGCACGGCCAACAACAGCCCCAGCACGCTGATCAGAATCACCGTCCCTTTCCGGCGCTGCAATACCCGCCAATATTCAACCAGGCCCGGCCCTTCGTCCTCCGCCTGTCCCGCTTCCGGCTGCATCGGGCCATAGCCGCGGTACTGCGCTCCCGGTTGCAGGTCTACCACCTGCGGCATTTTATGTTGGGGCTGTTCCATCGTCTATCGCCTAAAGATCATCAAGCCGGTCGTCAGCGCAATTGCCGCCTCGCCCGTCCGTGCCAAAATTTTCTTGCTCGTGCTCGACGGCACAAACAAAATGTCTTCGCTCCGCATCGCTACGTCCGGAGCCTTCCCTTTCAAAATCGCGTTCAGGTCCACCGGGATCTCTTCCCTGTCACTCGTCCCGTTCTTCCTTAGAATCTTGCACTGCTTGTCCGCCGGCTGCGGCCCAAATCCTTCCGCCATGCTCAGCGCCTGCAACACGGTCACGTTCTCGCGTTCCGCCAACGTAAACCCGCCAGACCGTTTCACCGTCCCGACCACATAGATCAACTCCGCCTTCGGCACCGTGATCACGTCGAACGGCTGAATCAGCACGTTCTCTTCCGGGCTCGTCGCATTCATAATGCCTTTCACGCTAACCTCGGCGACGCTGTACTCGCCCGAAGTATCCCCTTTAGCCGACTTCAGCGGAATCGCCCCGTACTGCTTCTTCCGGACGATCTTGATCGTAAAGCCCGACTCCGGCTTCAACCCGCCAGCTAATGAAATAACTTCCAGCAGCGTCTTCCGACCCTGTAACTGATGCACGCCCGGCGTCCCCACCTGGCCCAGAATCGAGATCGGCTGGCTCCGGAACTCGGTCACCAAAACCGTCACCTGCGGCGCCTTCACGAACTGTTGCAGCTTCGCAACCACCGCCGCTTCAAACTCTTCGACGTTCAAACCGCCCGCCTTCAACCGTCCGATCAAGGGGAGATTCACAAACCCGCGCATGTCGATCCGATACGGCTTGTCCGCCGCGGCCGCCGTCCCACCCGCCCCGAACTCGTCCAGATCCGAAACCCGGATCACCATCTGGTCTTCCGGCCCCAACACGTACACCGGCGTCTGGGCCATTGCGGCAATCGCCCAAAACGCAAGGACGAATCTCACGCCCGTACCATCCGGCTCAACTTCGCTACTTCGTCGCGGAGCGCCACCAGCCGCGCGTCCATCTCAATCACCTTCCCTTCCAGGTGACTCGCCGGCGCCATCAAGCCGAACATCGCGTGCCGCGCCAAATCGGAGACGCTCCGCGCCCCCCTGCTTTGGCAAAGGCGCAACAGTTGCGTGTACTCTTCGTCCAGCAACCGGATACTCACGATCTTCGTTCGGCGTTTAATTATCGGCATGGCTCAATCATGTCTCGGTCCACCTCCACGGCTACGGCCCGCTGGAGAAGCTCAATGTTGACCACTACGCGATCCCGCCCACCGCCGGATTGCAAAATTCCAATTAATCCCGTCCAAGCCCCTTGGCGGATCATCACCCGCTGCCCGTCTTTCAAGTACGGCCAAGGCATCGCGGACCCGCCTTCCACCAGCCGACGCATCGCGTCCATCTCGTGCGGCTCCACCGCCCCCACCACTTGCAAAACCCCCGGCGAACTGATCACCGGCAAAAATCTCGCTTCCGGCACCTGACAGAAAACGTAGCCTGTGAACAGCGGCTCTTCAATCACCTTCACCCGATCCGTCCACCGTCGTTTCGTTTCGTACGTGGGCAAGAAACACTCGATCCCGCGTACCGTGATATTTGCAGCCGAGCTTTTTTCGCCCCGGCTCTTAACTCTGACTGCGTACCAGTCTTGCGAATTCATTGCAGGCTTCGCCCCTTCCAGTCCCAACTCAGCTGTGGGACTCGGTAAACTATGTCTTGATCTAGTTTTACTCTTTCGTATGCCAAGTGTCAACCAAAAACCTGAGTTGACACCATAAATTCGTACTCCTACCTTTTCATGAAACACTTAGCCGGACTTTTCTTATCTACCCTGTCTGTAGCATCCGCCGCCGCTATCCTGTTCATTTACGGAGCAGATCGCCCCTCCACGCTCGCTTCCGATCCGCTCAACCCGTTTCATTGGGCCGACGCCGCCGAAACAGAAAATTCTGAAGCGAAATTCCTCGAAGCGGTTAAGCTCGGCCCAAATGTTCCGCCGATTTTAATTCGCACGGCCAACTTTTACGTCGCCCGCAACGACTACAAAAAGGCCCTTCCCTACCTAATGCGTATTTTGGAGCTTTCACAGGCCTACAACGGAATTATTTTTAACTACTGCATTCGATCCGCCGTCCCACCCGCTGCGCTGCTTCCGTCGAGCGCAAAACAATCTAGGGCCTTTTTGTATTATTTGATGGCTCACCGCCACGCCGACTCGACCAAGGTCTGGGACAAGCTTGTCGCCGCCAACGCCCTCGATCCGGAAATAACCCGCGATTGGATTAATCACCTATTTGAGTTACGCCAGTACGAACAGGCGGCCTATACGTGGAAAAAATTCTCCCCCCTCAAAAAGCCGTCAATTTTAGATTGGCGCGTTTTTCCCCACGACCATGTTGCAATTTCTACCGATCCCATCACTCTGCGCTTTGATGGAACCTTCAATTCCAACTTCGCGAATATAACCCGAATCTATGTTTTATCCCCCGGCACATATTTCTTGAAAGTTGATTGGGAATCTGAACGTATCACCACCAACGAAGGGCCCTTCGTGCAGGTGCTCGATCAAGCCATTCCCGCTCTGGTCGGTACAACGCTTCGTCATACAGACCAGCTGGAGTTCGTGGTACCGCCGTCGGTCGGCTTCGCCCCCGTCACGATAATCCGGCGGCCTTCTCAAAAATTCGACAATAAAATCCAGGGCACGTTAGTCGTCCACTCGATCGCGATCGAGCCTCACTGAATCTGGACGAAATCGTCGGCCGCCATCTTCTTCAGTTGGCCGCAGGCAGCATAAATATCGCGTCCGCGAGGCTTTCTCACAAAACACGGTATTTTTTCCATTATGATCGCATGGAACGACGCGACTCGGTCTTCGGTTGGCATCGCGAAGGGGATCCCAGGCCCCGGATTCAAGGCAATCAGGTTCACTTTGGCTCGAATATTTCCGAGGAGGCGAGTGACGCGCCGGGCGTCGGCGTCGGTATCGTTGACTCCGCCGAGCAGGACGTATTCGAAGGTGATGTGCTCTCGGGGTTTGAGGGGGAAAGCCTTGCAGACCTCGATCAGATCGGAGAGGAGGTACTTTTTGGTAATCGGCATGATCGCGACCCGCTGCTCTTGGGTTGATGCATTCAGGGAGATCGCGAGTTTGGGGCGGACGGCTGCTTTGCCGAGTTCCTCGATTTTGGGAATGATGCCGGCGGTGGAGACAGTCATCCGCCTAGGCGAAAAGCCGACGCCTTTATCGTCACAAATGATCTTGGTGGCTTTGAGAACGTTCTTCAAGTTGAGCAGAGGCTCGCCCATTCCCATCATTACAATATTTACATGTTGGGAGCGGGGGTCGAGGCCATGCTTACTACACACGTAGAGGACTTGGCCGACGATTTCTCCGGCGCTGAGGTTGCGTTCGAGGCCCATCTTGGCGGTGAGGCAGAATTGGCAGTCTACGGCACAGCCGACTTGGGAGGAGATGCAGAGGGTGGACCGTTTGGGGTCCGGCATAAAAACCGTTTCGACGGTTCGGCCATCTTCTGGCAAACGAAGGAGATAGCGGGTGGTGCCGTCGGAGGAGGTATAAGTTTCGGCGGCCTCAAGCGAACCGAGTTGATGGCCGGAGCGGAGATCGAGCGGGAGGGCGGTTACCTCTTCGAGGTTGGAGACGCGTTGGCGGTAGAGGGCATCGTAGAACTGTTTAGCGCGGAACGCTGGCAGATTGGTGCCGAGGTTTTCGCGCAGATCGTTTTCGTCCATGCCGAGGAGACAGGCCATTCTTTTAGGGTACCGCGAGGCCGGGGACGCCGCCGAGGGACTTGGCGGTTTTCACTCCTCGGACGATAGCTTGGCCGACGACATCGGCGGCGGCGACGCCGAGGGCGTTTAGGTTGCTGGGTTCGCTTCCGAGGGAAAGGGCAATGACGATGTCACCGTCGCCCATGGTGTGGCCGGGAGAGAGGGCGCGGAGGACGCCGGCCTGGGCCATTTTGGCGAGGCGGGTGGCGCTGACCTTGGAGAGCTTGGCGTTCGTTGCCACGACTACAAGTGTAGTATTTGAAGCAGAGAGGCCGCCTTCGTGGCCGTCGCGCATGAGTCGTTCGGTATCTACGAGTTCGGAGGAGGCGGGGGAGTGGCGGGCGCCGGCGACGAGGAGTCCGGTACGCGGGTCGCGTACGTCGCCGAAGGCGTTGACGACGGCGAGGGCGGCGATTTTTACTTTTCCCATTTGGTGGCCGAAAGAACCGACGCCGCCCTTCATGGCTTGGGGTATGCCGAAGAGTTTGCCGACGGTGGCGCCGGTGCCGGCGCCGATGCATCCTTCGGCGACGGGTGCGGCAGTGGCGGCGGCGGCAGCGGCTGTACCCATCTCGCGGGTGGGACGGACGTTCGGTTTGCCGATGTCGAGGTCGAAGAGAATGGCCGAGGGGACGATGGGGACGCGGTGGGGCGCTTTTAGGAAGCCGACGCCTTTCTTTTCGAGGTAGTTGCGGACGCCGGAGGCGGCTTCGAGGCCGAAGGCGCTGCCGCCAGCAAAGACGACTCCATGGACGAGGCCGGCGACGTGGAGGGGGCTCATGGTGTCGAACTCCTGGGTGCCGGTGGCGGCACCGCCTATATCGACACCGGCGACGGCACCGTCCTCGCACAGGACGACGGTGCAGCCGGTGAGGGCGTCGAAGTCGGAGGCGTGGCCCACCTTGATGCCGACGATGTCAGTAATGCCTTGGACCATAAATTTAAGGGTGTCATAAATTTGCTTGTGCTCGCATCGAAATTCGGAGGGATCCGATTCGTTGCTTGGCTGGTTGAAATCGCCCACCCTAGCGTTTCAAGAGTTTGCGACGTATCGATG
Organism: Acidobacteriota bacterium; assembly: GCA_025354525.1. GTDB lineage: Bacteria > Acidobacteriota > Terriglobia > Bryobacterales > Bryobacteraceae. Next base: position 312 of record JANXMS010000373.1, on the reverse strand, counting down.
GGCGTCGAAGTCGGAGGCGTGGCTGACCTTGCTTCCGGCGATGTCCGTGATGATTTTGACCATCGTTAAAGAGTATGCGAACGACTAACCCCAGCCTTCCATCGTCCTCCGCCGTGTGCTGACTTACAAGGGTGAAACAACCCCGCCGTACCCGTCTGCAACTCCTCGAGTTTGCCCGGAAATCAAGAGTTACGTCCGAGTGTGAAAATTGTGCCGTGCAAAGGTGGCGAAATTAACCCCGATGTGCTGTTGGGATTTAATGCTGCGGTTGAGGATGATTTGGAGTCTCGCCCGAGTCACCACGACACGGAA
>JANXMS010000298.1 GCA_025354525.1 Acidobacteriota bacterium | reverse complement strand
GTCTTCACAGTCCATTTGCCAGAATCTAGAATTTCATATGTCTTAAAATTTAGGTAGCCCTTCTCGTCGGGCTTGCGGACTACGCCCACGCCAATGCGGATAAAACTCCCTCCAGGCGTCGCCTCGTCGTAGCCAAGCCCGGCATTATTGGTCTTGAACTCCTCGACCGGGCCCATGATCGCGTCGTGCAGTTGGGGGTCGTATTTCTCAAACCACTGTCCGAAGTACTCGTGGTTCTTCGTCCGCAAGCTGGGCATGTTGCCAGACCAATCGAAGCGGGTCCCGCGATAGTACCCTTTGACCGGATCGGGAAGCAAGAACTTGGCCGTAATCTGTCCGTTGGTGATCTCCGCAGACGGAAAATCGGCGGCCAAAAGCGCGGCTGCGGTGAAGAGAATAAACGATAGACGCACGTTGGACACAATATCACGCCGGATAGTCAAATGGCAGAAGTTTATCGAGGAGCAACTTTGACAACGAGTTGGCGAAGCTGTTCGGCTCGTCCTGGATCCGTCTTTTGTAAGCAGGTCGCGCGAACCGACAGTTGTTGCGGCCAAAGGACCGCTGCCGACCAATCATCCGGCGACGGAGGAAGTCCCCAGTTCGTCAGCAGCGCGCACGCTGCAGCGGACTTTCCGGCCTCGTCGAGAGCGACTGCAAGAATCGGGTCCCAACGGAGCCCGACCGGCAAAGGCTGCTGCCGCACGAATTCGCCCAGTGCAGTTGCCGCCTCGGCTGAGCGGCCCTGTGCCAATGCCTGCAGCGCCGACCCGGCTGGCGAAGGGCCGCCCCGTGTCGGATCCGCCAAAAAGTCAAAAAGAGGCTTGATGCTGGGGAGCGATTCAGCCTGTCGACGCGCCTCCACTCGCTGGCCGAGTCGCCAGTGCCAGAGACCTTGAACAATCGCAATACCGGCCGGAACCCCTTTCTGGTAAACCGCGAAGAACCGCTGCATATGTCCATCAGCGCGATCAATCTGATTCTGCCACAACGCCGCTTCGGCGGCCTTGCCATAGAGGCGACCGAGCTCAAAAGCGGCGTCCTTGTCGGCGGCCGCTAGAAATGCTGTCTCGGCCCCACGGAAATCGCCTTGCAGGAAACGAATATCGCCTTCCAAATCGAGCGAGCGGAGTGGCTGGTTCGCCGTGGCGGCGCTCAATTGGACCGTTTGCAAAGCGGCCGAGAAATCGCCACTAAGAGCTTGCGTGTAGGCCAAGTTCGAGAGCACTTGAAAGCTACCCGGCTCTCCCCGAGCCGCGGCGTGAAGAAGCGGCAGAGCGGACTTGAAATCGCGGCGCTGATTCAATGCATCGGCCGCCTGCAGTTGGAGAGGCACGTTGGCCGGCCATGCCCGTGCGACCGCGGCAATCGCGGCGATCCGAGCCGGAATATCGCCTTCGATCGTCGCCCGCAAGACATCGAATTGGGCACGCTCAAGCGGGGGCCACTTTCGCTGCAAGGCCAGGGCGACTACTCGGCCAACCTCCTCGCGGCGGTTCTGAGTCAGCAAGTAGTTGATCCATTGCTCGTAGATTGTTCCATCATCCGGGGATCGAGCGGCGGACTGGGCGAACGTCTCCGCAGAGGGCAGCGCAGGCACAGCAGCCGCCACCACAGAGAGTTTCCGAGGCGTCACGCCGATCGCGTCTCCAATTCGACCAGCACAATCCGCGACGGCACAAACTACCTCATGGAGGTGGCGCTGGGAAGGTCCGTCAAAGATCTGGATCGAAAAGCCAGAACGATCCTCAATCGGCTCAAGTATGAAGTTCGGAGCGACATCGGCGACTTGGCGGCGGCTTTGGAGCGAGAAGACCATCGCGTCACTCAAACCAATAAACGCCATTGTCAATGTGGACTGCAATATTTGGCTGGCCTCACCCGACGCCTGGGTCTGAGGGGATAGCAGAGCGATCTTAACAACGACCGGTCGCGACGGGCCTTTGCCGCAACCGAGGAGCGCACAAATGAGGATCGCCCGCAGGAGGCCGTTAGAGAACACGTGCTTCCAACTTCAAGAGCATTTGGAACTCGGGGTTGGATTGAAGGAGAGCAAACTCTGGGTCTTCAAGAAACTTGTTGCGTTCCTTGAACCCTTCTTCAATCGCCTTCCGCATATAGTTGAGTGCCCGCTCAACATTCCCGGATTTGGCGTAAGTCTTGGCCAAATAGTAGTGGAACTTGGCCCGCTCGGTTACGTTGCGTTCCTGTAGCAGAACACCCTGCGTACTGCGATGCTCAAATACCTCGGGATCGATGGACAATGCTTTCTGATAGGCATCAAAGGCTTCGTCATACTTCTTGCGAGCAAAATAGGCCGTTCCCAAATTGCTATAGATTGAAGCGGAATTGGGATTCACTTTCAACGCCCGTTTGTAGTGGGTGATCGCCTTCCGGTAGTTTTTCTGGGCGTAGTAGATCGTCCCGAGATTGTTAATCGCTTCGGAATAGTCCGGCTTCAAGCGGACAGCACGTTCGTACTGACGCTTGGCTTCCGACAGCGCCGTCATCTGGTGAAACGCTATGCCGATCTTATTGGCCAAGATCGGATTTTCTAGCGGTTGCCGATAGACATCGGCCGCCTCACGATACATTTTTCGCGCCATAAAAATGTCCCCACGCGCTTCAGGCGAAAGCGCTGGGCGGGCGGTGGATGGATCGAGTGCTATGGGGCGGAGTCCAGAGTTCTCCGGAAGTTGACCCAGCGCCGCAACGGCGAAACAGAACAAGAGGAAAATCTCCGTCGTTCGCATCGTGAAAAACTCTCCTTCGTGCTCATTAGTCTAACGAACTGGTTGGCGTGATTCTATTGCGCCCAAGCTGGTTTCGGAGCAACGGGGATCGAACGAACCTCTCGGCTGCTGTTCGGAGTTCGTTGGGGGCGAGCCGGCTCGGCTCCCCAGTCGGAGACGGCGGTACCAGGCCCCCCTCCTCCCTCGGCAGCTTGAGGCTGGGTTCCTTGCAAATAAACCTCTTCACGAGAGTTCGCGTTATTACCACCAGCCAACTTCCCGGTCGCCGGATCGATATTCGCCACCACGACGCCGTTGGGCTGAGGGAACTCCGTCGCGTTACGGTAAGGACGCCGCAAATGCGCCCGCTTCATGAATTCGGCCCAAATCGGCAACGCTGATCGCGAGCCCTCCAGGTCCAATTCTGCGTTGTCGTCAAAACCAACCCAAACGGCGCAGATCAGTTTGGTCGTATAGCCAGCAAACCAACCGTCATGCGAAGTTCCAGTTTTGCCGGCCGCCGGCTGCCTAAATCCGAATGAGCGCACCCCTGCTCCGGTCCCGGAGCGGATGACCTCTTCCATCATGCTAGTCATGAGGTAAGCCACGTCTTCTTCCAAAACTCGCCGCGACGGATTGGCCTTCTTCGCGATCTCCTGGCCGGCGGAGTCACGAATTCCAACCACCCAATTCGGAGCGACGAAAACCCCTTTGTTGGCAAAAACAGAATAGGCCGCCGCGATTTCAATCGGCGTCGTCTCGTACGAACCAAGGGCCATCGAAGGCGTTGCCCGAATCGTCTTCCCGAGCCCCACCTGCCTGGCCAACTGGGCAATTTCGCCGTAGCCAGTTTCCTGCGCGACCTTGACGGCTGGAATATTGAGCGATTTAGCAAGCGCTGTTCGAAGCGTAACTTTGCCGAAGAAATGGGACATATGATTGTCTGGCTCGTATAGCTGGGAGCCAAACCAAAACTGAGTCGGTTCGTCGTCGACGATCGAGGCGGGGGTGAATATCCGATTCTTGAGCGCCGTCGCATAGACAAATGGCTTAAATACCGATCCCGGTTGACGCTTGGCCTGTGCTCTGTTCAGTTGACTAGAACCGTAGTTTCGCCCCCCAATCAGGGCGCGGATCTGGCCATTCGTCGGGTCGATCGCCACCAAGGCGACCTGAGCCGGACCGGCGTTCTTCTTACCCTTGCGCTTTTCAATAGCCTCGTCCACCCGCTTCATCCCGATCTGAACCGCTTCCTGAGCATCCCGCTGCAGTTCCGGGTCAAGCGAGGTGTAAATCCGGTAGCCTCGACCCTGGAAGTCGTAGTCCTGGAATTCGCTCTGCAGAGTGTCATTCACGAGGTCAATAAAATAGGGTGCATCACTCGTATCGCTCCCGCCCTTCACCACGGTCAACGGGGCGACAATCGCTTCAGCGTATGCCTTGTCGGTTATCTTGCCGTTGTCCCGCATCAACTGCAGAACGATGTTGCGGCGCTGCTTGGCCCGGTCCGGCCACCGGGATGGATTCGTAAAACTTGGGCGCTGAATCGTACCGGCGAGCAGGGCCGCCTCTGGCAAGGTTAACGAGCGAACATCTTTGCCCAGGTAGGCCTGCGCCGCCTCTCCGAACCCGCGAATCGCAAAGCTACCGCGCCTGCCCAAGTCAACGCCGTTGCCGTAATATTCGAAAATCTCTTCCTTGGTAAGTTTCTGTTCAAGAATGACCGTAATAATCAACTCTTCGAACTTTCGTTTCCAGTTCTTGTCCAACGTGAGCCAAAGGTTACGCGACAACTGCTGGGAAATGGTTGAAGCTCCTTCAGCCGCCCTCCGCTGCTTGATGTCGACATAAATCGCCTTGGCGATACGCAACGGATCGAACCCAGCATGCTCAAAAAATCGCTTGTCTTCGACCGAAGTCACGGCATCGACCAACGATCGGGGGAAGTCCTTGAATCCGAGGATCCGCCGCTTCTCTCGTTTTTGATCGAAAAGGTTCGTGATCAACTCCGGAGGCAGTGAGATTTGACGCCGAGAGGTCTGGTCGGACAGCGAAACAATGGAGGTGGTCCGGTCGTTATCGATCGTCAGAAGTACGCTCTCGACGTCGGGGCTCGCATCAGGCCCGCTGAGAATACGAACCGAATTCCCCTCCACTCGATACCAGCCGAGGCGGTTATTCTCAGACTCGCTATACCCGGCATTGCGAAGGGTCGCCACCACATTCGTAACCGTCAAATCATCGCCCACCGCGACCGGCTTCGGTGCCGCAAAAATCATCGAGGTGTTCGGGAACGGCCCATTCTTCAACTTGTCATCAATCAAATTTGAATAGTGATAATACAACCCGACCGTCGTGAGCATCGTGGTCGCCCCGACGAAGACAGCAGCGCCGACCATAAGCCGGAACCACCGACCGCGAAAGGCCGGACTCTCTACGGGAATTCGCGTTGCAGGAGGGCGTTGCGCCATACGTCCTAATACTACCTCAGCCTACTTCTTACTTCCGCTCAGACTTTCGAGCTCGCGCCACATGTCGTCGTCGTGTTTGCGCCAGCCGTCCTTCTCCCGACCGGCAAAACGCAACTGGTGAACGTTCAGCGTGCCGTGGCCAAACGCGCAAATATACTCCATTTTGGGGCGCCCAAACTGGAGCATCTGGTCCCACGAGCCCGTCGAGACCGGCATCCGCAGCCTGCGCAGACAGGTTCGACATCGATAGCGCTGATCCAGCACCGCCAAAAACAGCAGCCCGACGGACGTCAGAAAAAAGAGAAAGATCGCCGTGGTCCACGGCAAGTCCTGCGCAAACCGCCCACCTGGCTGCGGGATCAGAAACGCAATAACCCACCATAGCCCACGCAGAATGGCTGCAACAACCGCCAGTTTAGCGACGAAGTAGAGCCAATATCTCATAACCGCTTAGACTCCAATTTAGGTACGAAAGTTGCGGGAATTTTGAAGAAACCTTCGCCCGCCTGCGACTAACTCTCAAGCATGTTTGTGGCCAGAAAAATAACGTTGGCCGGACGCTCCGCCAGCCGCCTCATAAAGTACGGATACCAGGCTTCCCCATACGGCACATAAAGCCTCAGCCGCTGGCGCTGATCCACCAAACGTTGCTGCCACTGTCGACGAATTCCGTAAAGCATCTGAAACTCATAACGATCCGGCGCGAGCTTAAGTTCCTTCGCATAAGCGAGGGCCCGCATCAGGATCCGCTCGTCGTGGCTGGCTATCGCCGGATACGTTCCTTCCCGCAGCAGCGTCTCCATCAATTTGACGAAATTGGCGTCGACATCGGATTTCGCCGTAAACGCTAGGTCCGACGACTCCTGGTAGGCCCCCTTGCACAACCGAATTGGAACGCCGAGGTGGTTCAATTCGGCAACATCCCGTTCAGTTCGGTACAGATAGGCTTGTAGAACAGCCCGCACACACCCAAACTCGGAATGCATATCTTTGACGATCGCGAGGGTTCGCTCGGTATACGCGGTCGACTCCATGTCGATTTCTACCCGCGTTCTAAGTGCCAACGCTCGTTCAAAAACGGGTCGCAGATGGCGCCGACACACCTCGTTTCCGAGATCGAGGCCAAACTGAGTAAGCTTAATGGCAACGGTGGTATTGGTGCCCGCCTGCCCGATGCGGTCAAGCGCGGCGATGATCTCCCGCGACGCGCCGGCCGCCTCGACTTCTGACGAAACGTTCTCCCCCAAGTGGTCGAGCGCAACGAAAATACCCCGTGCGGCCAACTGGCCGTTGACCTCCATACCGTCATCGAGATTATTGCCGGCCACAAATCGCTTCGTCAGTGAACCGGCGGATCGGGAAGTCTCGAAGTAGTGGCGGAGCGAACGATTGCGAGAAAGAAAAAGGAAAAAGCTTCGCAGCATGAAGAGTTTACCGTTCGTCCACGGGCAGTCCCAGGGCGTGCATCAGCGCCAACCCGTTACTACCCGGTACAACTCCCGGCATCATCCGGTAGTCGAAGTGGATCTTACCGTCTTTCAGAGAGTCAGCAAAGTGAACCTGACGAGCTTGCGAAACCTCGGCCAGCGCCAAGTCGTGCGTGGTCACCAAACCAATCGCGCCCCGTTCCCGTAGACCGCGTAGAATCCCCTCTGCGCCGATCCGACGGTCCCGCGAGTTGGTGCCACTCAGGAGTTCATCCAACAGAAACAGGATCGGCTCGCCGGAATCAGCCAGCGCAAGAATATCGCGCAGCCGCGTGATTTCGGCAAAAAATCGCGACGCTCCTTCCTGCAACGAATCATGGGTCGAAATCGAAGCACCCACCACCAAACGCGACAGACGAAGCCGCCGAGCGGCCACCGGAGCGCCAGCATGAGCCATGACGATGGCAAGCCCCAACGTCCGAAGAAAAGTACTTTTTCCGCTCATATTCGACCCGCTGACCAGAACGAACGGGTCCGCATGCGAAATCGCCAGACTATTGGCCACCGCCGTAGCCGGGTTCAGCAGGGGATGTCGTAACCCCTCTCCGTCAAACGCCGGAGCCCCTTCCTCCGTCCATTCCGGCCAGACGAATTCAGCGTTTTCAAACGCGAAAGTCGCTAGCGAAAGCAAGGCCTCCATCTCGCCCATCGCGCTGAGCCAGGTGCCAACCATCTCGCCATTCTCAGCTCGCCAGCGGTCGGCGGCAAAGGCCAGATGAGTGCCCAGCATCAGCAAGGGGCCTACAATCCGCATGGCCGGATGCTCCCGGGAGGTGATCCAAACCGCCAAGTGGGCTAAGCGACGGATCCGAACCGACGGCGGAGGACCCGACGCCCGGAGCGTGGCCATAATCGCCTGCAATTTGGCCGAACCGAAGGCGCGGTCTTCGAGCAAACTCAGCGCTGACGAGAAGACGGCGAGTTCATCGGCGGCGGCCTCCGCCGAGTACAGCGCTTCCAGCACCCGCGGTCTCAACCACATTCCAAACGAAGCCATTCCCCCGATCACGAGCAGAGGAATGCTCCATAGGCCGGTAGCATTCCCGAGCGCCAAACCGATGGCCAAGGCCGCATTCCAACCGTAGACCAGCCATCGCCACGACGCCGGCGGCATCCCGGGCAGCGCCTCCGCCCAGCGCCGCAACGGGGCGGGATGGACACTGGCCGCCACGGCATCCGAAACCAAATACATCCGCTCGCGAAGGTCAATATCGGCCGCCAACTCTCGAACGGCCTCCTCCCGTTGCCGCAGTTCGGCCACCGACGCCGGATGCAGCAGCCAATCGGCCAACGTCGATTCGCCCATCCGGGTCCGCGCCCGATTCATCCACTGGAACAGGTTGCCCGCGCCGAACAGATCGAGATCGCCCGCGTAGAGATGGCCCGCTGGTTGCCAAGCCGCCCCGTCGCTTCCGACCCCCATCCACTTCCGATCCAGCCGGGCAATCCCCAGTTCAAAGTAACGCACACTGCTCGCCGCGCGGTCCCGGCGCTGCAGTATCCGCGTGTGAACGCTGGCGGCCACCACAAAAAGCGAAATCGGAAGCAGGAGCAGCCAGCCTGACCAAGCCGCCAAATAAAGCGATTGCCAGGCAACATACCCAAACAGAGCCACCAATCCCAGACGGAGATATCCGAACTGTTCATGCCGTTTGATCGCGACAAATAGGGTGCGCTGCCGTTCGGCCAGCGCGGACTGATAAATTTCCCGAGGAGAGTTCACTCAACCACCAGTATCGCCCGGAATCGTGCCATTTCATTTTCGCCGTTACATTCCCGGTAATTGATTAGCGGCCTCCGGTTCAATAGAATCAATCGTTTCCGTAGCGTCGCCCGACGCCGGTGGCATGATTGTGAAGGGCTCTCTGCGGCACAAACTCCTAAAACGCTAGGAAACTGGCCCAAATCGGGAGGCGAATGATCCCGAAACCCGCTAATCAAGTACCATTCCCGACTATAGCAATCGACCGCCTCCCGGATCGGCAGCGCGGCCGTCTTCATAGGCAATCTTCAACCATGATAATCCGTGGCCTTTCCGGCATCCCCTACTCCGTCTTCGCCGATGGCACTGATCGGCATCCTCGCGGCCCATCGCTCAGTTTAGTTTCTGAGTGCCATGTCTAATCCGCCTTTCAGGCGGGCCGCTTTGAGCCCCAGTGCTGCAAAACAAGGAGATGGCGGAATGTCCGAAAAGCGCCCGCGCGGGTTTGGCCACCAGGCGCCGCGAAGTGCGGATGGCCCAGAATCGCTAAACGTGATGAATGAGGGTGGGGGAGCAACTCGCGACGTGATTTGGCGGACTTGCGACCCCTCAAGAACGACCCTCATCCGGTGTACTCTTCAGCCGGCTTTAGCCGCGTCCCGCGACTTTCCGTTGCCGTCAGTCGGCTTGCCGCTAACGCTCTCTGCCCTGCGCAGACTACACCATCACTAGCGCATAGCTCGCGTAACCAAGCAGCGCCCCAAGAATGGATCCCACCACCACGTCGCTCAGAAAGTGCATGCCCAGCAGAATCCGCGACGCCGCAATCGCCACCGCAACAAGACTAAGCCCCGGTGCCAGCCCCGGGTAGCCCAAGCCCACCGGAACACAGATCGCAAACGCCGTCATCGAATGACCAGACGGAAACGAAAACTGGTCCGGAGGCAATAACTTCGCCCAACAGTGCGCTTCCAGAGCGCAGGGCCGCCGACGGCCAGCATACTTCTTCAATCGCAAAAACAAAAATACACCAATGAACGCAGCCAACGTAGCCGCCCCCACCGTTCGAAACCGCCCTTCGTCACCCAGCGTTAGCAGACCAATCGCCAACCCGTACCATAGCCAACCGTCGCCGCAGCGCGTCGCGTACACCGATCCGAGCCGCACCCAGCGAGGTGCCAGCCAACGGTTACACCGTCTCATCAATCGATGATCACGCTCTTCAATGTAGTGGACGACTAAGGCCGCAACACTCATGACGCCATAGTACAGTCAGAATCTTTACGGGTTCGTGACGAAACTGAAAAACATATGTGAAAGACTATCTTTGTACCTTGAAAACTTCCACAAAGATCGATTTCATGTTTTTTGACGCCGGCGGTGGCCACCGCGCCGCGGCCACCGCCTTGAAGAAGGTGATCGAAACCCAGGATCGCCCCTGGGACGTTCGCCTGATTGATTTGCAGGAAGTCCTCGACGAATTGGATATCTTCCGCAAACTAACCGGGGTACGCATGGAGGACATCTACAACCACATCCTGGCGAAAGGCTGGACCCTCGGGTCAACCCAACTGCTGCCCGTTATGCACGCGATTATCCGCTTCTACCATCAGGCGCAGGTTCGCATTCTGACGCAGCACTGGCAGGCCAACCGGCCGCACATGGTCGTCTCTCTCGTACCCAACTTCAACCGCGCCATGTTCCACGCGCTTCAGGCCGTAGATCCCACAATCCCCTACGTGACCATCCTCACCGACATGGCGGACTATCCGCCCTCGTTTTGGATCGAAAACCAGTTACAAAGCTTCATCTGCGGCACCGCAAAGGCCGCCGAGCAGGCGCGAGCGGCCGGCGCGCCCGGGTCACCGGTTCATCGGGTTTCCGGGATGATCCTGAACCCCAGCTTCTACGATGTTCCGCCGGTTGACCGTGACGCCGCACTCGTCCAGCTTGGCTTGCAACCCGGCGTGCCAACCGGATTGGTCCTCTTCGGCGGCGAAGGGTCGCAGAAAATGCTGAATATCTATGACCGCATCGACGCCTCTTCTCTCCGTGTCCAACTTCTCTTGCTCTGCGGGAAGAACACCGGCTTGGCAGACAAGCTCAGAAGGCGATCCGGCCGTCTCGCCAAACACGTCGAGGGCTTCACCAAAGAGGTGCCGAAGTTCATGCAACTCGCCGATTTCTTCGTGGGCAAACCGGGCCCCGGCAGTGTCAGCGAAGCAATCAAAATGGGCCTTCCCGTCCTCGTCGAAAACAACGCGTGGACCCTACCGCAAGAGAGGTTCAACGCCACCTGGGTAACCGAAAACGCGGTGGGCGAAACCCTGAAAAGTTTTTCGAACATCGTTCCGGCACTCGAACGGATGCTTGAACCAAAGCGGTTCGCGACTTTACGCCAGAACGCGAATGCAATTCAAAACCAGGCGCTGTTCGAAATCCCCGAGATACTCGAAGAAAAGCTGAAGGCCGCCGGAGCGTCGCGATAACCACGTACAATTCGTAGGTGCACCGTGTACTCGCGCTCTTCGGACTAGCCGCGGCCCTCTCCGCGCAGGACTTCACCAGTTGGCTGAACAGCCAGGCGCAGCAGTTGCTCAAAGAGCGTCGCGCCACGCTGGCCCCTCTACAGACCAAAGCCGAAGGTCAGGCACGACAAAAGCTGATGCGGGAGAAGCTACTCCGCGTCATCGGCGGCCTGCCGACCTACGCCGGGCCCCTAAACCCGAAAACATTCAGCAAGTTGGACGCGCCGACACACTCGATCGAGATGGTCGCGCTCGAAAGCCTACCCGGCTATTGGATCACCGCCAACCTCTACCTGCCCAAAACGCCCGGCAAACACCCGGCCGTCCTGTTCTCGCTCGGCCATTGGAATGAGGGAAAGCCGGCCGCCCAACGCATCGCGGCAAACCTGGCCGCCAAGGGTTTCGTCGTGCTTGCCTTCGACCCCATGGGACAGGGCGAGCGGAGCCAGGCCTTCGACCCGCGCCTTAACCGGGCGCTCGTGCCCGGAGGGGTGCCGGAACACTGGCTCGCCGGCACGCAGGCGATCTTGGTCGGCGAAACGCTGGCGCGATACTTCATCTGGGATGCCAAGCGCGCCATTGACTTCCTCGCGGGCCATCCTGCCGTAGACCCCGAACGCATCGGAGCGACCGGCTGCTCCGGCGGCGGTACCCAGACCACCTACATCTCGGCGCTCGATTCGAGAATCAAGGTCGCCGCCCCGCTCTGTTACATGAATTCGTTCGAGGTGCTCTTCGGAGGCTCGATCGGCGACTCCGAACAAAGCCTGCCTAACTTCCTCAGCGAGGGCCTCGACCAAGCCGATTACGTCCATCAGTTCGCCCCCAAACCCTGGCTGATAGGGTCAACCGAGGAAGACTTCTTCACCCCAGCGGGTGCCAAAATCGTCTACGAAGGGAGCCGAAGCTTCTACAAGCTCTTCGACGCCGAATCGAACGTGAAATGGATCCTCGGCCCCGGCGGACACGGTACGCCGCTGGTCGTCCGAGAAGCCGTATATAGCTGGTTTCAGCAGTGGCTGAACGCCGGGCAGGGTTCGCCGCAAGAGGATCCGAACATTCGCATGTTCCCGAATGAAGACCTCGTCGTTACCCCCACCGGGCAGGTGGCCACCGATTTGAAAAGCCGTGACTTGGTGGAGATTCTCCGGGCCCGGCGTCAGGAGAGCATGCGCAAGGGCGACTTGGCGGCTGAAGTCCAAAAGCTGGTCCGCCCGCTGTCAGCCGCGCCCGCGATGAAAGGAACCGAAGAGACGTTTACCTTCGAACCGGAACCCGGAGTGGTCGTGACCGGGCACATTATCCGACCCCCTGGAACGGCGACGTTTCCCGGCGTCGTACACGTGGAAACCGGGCCAAAACTCTCCGATCGCGCCAAGGAGATTGCAGCGGCCGGGGCGGTGGTATTGGCGATTGTGCCGCGAGGGTTACCCGCGCCGCGGGAGTACGCCGAGTACGGCGACTGGATGGCCGCCACACGAAGTTGGATGATTGGCCGCAACCTGGCGGGGATGCGGGGGCAAGACATCGCTGCGGCGGTTAAAATTCTCGCCGCCCGGGCCGATCTCGCCCCCGGCCCAATCCGGGGAGTCGCCGACGGCACCGCGGCCGTGTGGCTGCTCCTCGCCAGCGCAGCAGAGCCTCGGCTCGGCAAGTTATGGCTCGAACGAGCCCCCTACAGCCTCGCCAGCGCTCTCGATTCACCGGTTCACAAGTTTCTGCATGACGCCGTCATCCCCGGGTTCCTGTTGAGTTGGGACCTCGACGATTTAGCCAAAGGGCGAACCGTCCGTTGGGTCCAGCCCACCGACTGGAACGGTAACATTGTGAAACGGAATGGCTCCCAGTATTACTACCGCTTTTTCGACGAAATGAACGAACGAGTAATTCGAGAGTACTTACTCCAGCCATAGGTAGCGCAGGGCCTGATCGGCCTCAAACAATGGCTCGCCGAAGGACGCGCGCCGAGCCATCGCGGCGAACAATCGCTCGTGAAAGTCTCGTATTTCGGCGCGAAGGCGCTCTGCTGGAAGTTCCCAGAAATCACCGGGCCACGCCATGCGATCGGTGTCCGCCGTCCGCGTGAACGTTACTTCGGGCGCGTCTTCGAGAAAGCGTAGATTCAGCGTCGCAGACTCTCCGCGATGGACTTCCAACAGCGACTCCCAGATCTGGGCGATGTAAGAGGAAACGCCTTCCCCCAGCGGCAACTTGCCATCGGCGTTGATCGAAAACCACCCGTCGGTGAGCGCGTACCAGTGCAGTTCTGCGGCGTTGGGAGGGCCCCACGGGGTGACGGCTTCAGCGGGAGTAAGCTCGAACTCAAAGAGCGCCAAAACCCAGAGTAAAGGATAGAATGACGAGTTGGGATACAGGGGAAGATTCGCCCCTTCTCCGAAGGGGCCGTTGCACGGTATGCGAACGACTAACCCCAGCCTTCCATCGTCCTCCGCCGTGTGCTGACTTATAAGGGTGAAACAACCCCGCCGTACCCGTCTGCAACTCCTCGAGTTTGCCCGGAACTTCGCTAACAGCGGCCAATCAAGAGCCGCCT
>JANXMS010000256.1 GCA_025354525.1 Acidobacteriota bacterium | reverse complement strand
TGGCTTCCACCGCCACCTTAGCTTTCAAAGCCGGCGAGTGAGTCTTGCGTGTTCGAGGCATTGATTCTCCTTCATTTTCAATGCCCTCCTACACTTAAGCAATAACCATTTTTGTGTCTAGTTTTTGGGGTCCACCACAGCGTCCATGACGACGCTGCACGCTCCGCTCCCGGCGCAGGCACCGCTCCAATTGGAGAAGGCGTAGCCGGGCAGTGCGGTGCCCAGGACGCTCATGGCTACCCCTGGGTTATACACGCCACCAGGCACGACCGTACCGCCGACGGTCGGGGAGGCGGAAAGGGTGAGTCGGTAGGCGAAAATGGCGGTGTAAGCCGTGTCCACAGCGGGGGCGGTGATGCTGCGACTGGCGTTGGAGGAGTTATCCTCCCAGCGGAGGAAGGATCCGGATTGGGGCGTGACAAACGTTACCGAGCAAGACGATCCCGCCGTCCAGAACAAAATCCGGGGAGTGGTGTAGCCGGAGCCGGGGGCGCAGCCGGAGCCGCTGGAACTGAAGAGGAGGCCCGTGGGGGAGCTGGTGATCGTCACCGCATACTCGGCTGGAAAGCCGCCGAATACGTAAGCTGCGCCGCTATACGCTCTCGAATTGTCGGCTTGGTTTCCGTCCACGCCCGAGGCATCGCTGGCTTCCCCGGTCGCCCCCGCTACAACCGTATCCCCCGCCGCCGCCACGGACAAACCAAATTGGTCGCCCGACCCCGGATTGGACGCCTTGACATAGGCCATTTGGGTCCAGACGCCGCCGCTGCGTCCGAAGACATACACGGCACCGCTAGACGGTGCCCCGGTGGCGAATTGGTTTCCGTTTATCCCTGGGGAGGTGCCTTTCTCCCCGACAGCCCCTACCGCTACCGTATTCCCGGAGATCGACACCGACCAACCAAAAAACTCCGCCTCTACGGTGTTGGATGGTTTGAGATAGGCCTGCTGGCTCCAGGTGGAACCGCTCCGCGCGAATACATAAGCCGCGCCGGAGTTCCGTGGGACGGTGTCGGTCTGGATTCCGTTGACGCCGACCGACAGGCTGTCTTCGAGATAAGCCCCCACCACTACCGTATCCCCGGACACCCCGACGGAAAAGCCAAAGAAGTCGCTCGATTCGGCATTCGATGCTTTGAGATAGGCCTGCTGGGTCCAGGTCACTCCGCTGCGGACGAACACATACGCCGCGCCACTATCCGGTGCGCTTTCATTGGCTTGGTTTCCGTTTACGCCCGTCGCCGCGCTGTCTTCGAAGTAAGCCCCTACTACGGCCGTATCCCCGGACACAGCCACCGAATATCCAAACCTGTCGGCCAATCCTGTATTGGATGCCTTGAGATAAGCTTGCTGGGTCCAATTGGCCCCGCTGCGAACGAAGACATACGCGGCACCGCTCGCCGAAACGGTGTCGTCGGCTTGGTTGCCGTTCACACCTACGGCGTTGCTGTCTTCGTGCATAGCACCCACCACTGCCGTATCCCCGGCTATCGCCACGGAATGGCCGAAAAAATCGAGAGCCCCTGTGTTGGATGCCTTGACGTAGGCCTGCTGGGCCCAAGTGGCGCCGCTGCGAACAAACACATACGCCGCACCGCTGCCCGGCTCACTGTTGTTGGCTTGGTTTCCGTTCACGCCCGTGGCGTTGCTGGCTTCAGCGTCCGCCCCCACGACCACGGTATACGCAGACACCGCGACCGACACGCCAAACTGGTCGCCTGCCCCGGTGTTGGACGCCTTAAGGTAGGCCTGCTGGGTCCAGTTGACGCCGTTGCGAACGAACACGTAGGCGGCGCCGCTTTCCAAAGCGCTGTTGTCGGCTTGGTTCCCGTTCACCCCGATGGCATTGCTGTCTTCCCAGTAAGCGCCCACCACCACCGTGTCCCCGGACACCGCCACGGAAAGCCCAAAATAGTCATTGGCAGCGGAGTTGGAGGCTTTCAGATACGCTTGCTGCGCAATGGGATCAACGATTACCGGATACCGCGCCCCACGATCATCCACCACCAGCCTCACCACCCCACCTTCCACCTTCATTTGGGCGGGAAGCCTGTGCCCGTCCGCGTCCCATGCGGCCAAACCTGTATATCGAATGCGTGCCGTCCCGAAACCGTCCACAAACTCCACGCCCATGCCAGAAGTCTGGGGACGCAACCCGCCGCGCACGGTGAGTCGAATCTCCTGGGGGATTCTCAGAGTAAATCCGTGCTCCAAGCCACGCTTGTCATTCAAGAACCACTCGTCGAGATCCGCGCTCCAGCGATACGTCAATCGATTGATTTCGGCTTTGATTTGCGCCTTGCCCGTAACGCCCACCAACTCAAGTCCCCAGCTCCAAACGCCGTCGTCCGGCTTCACCGTGAATCCCCGGCCATCGAAGCGCGCGAGCCATTGTTGCGCAAAGCTCCGAGCCATGAACCCGTTCTGATCAGGGAACATGCCGTGGCGATGCCGCTCATACTCGGCGCGAATCTGAGTCCAGTCCACCACGGTCAGACCTTGGGGAGGGCCTTCGAGGGAAGGGCTCGCGGGCAGCTTCGCCATGGACGGATGGGCCAAGCACATGGCGGCGAAAGCGAGTGCACGGAGTTTCATTTGTAGCTTTGTCCTAAATCGAACGGTCAGCCGAATGCTAGTCCTCTATTGTGATGTTGTCAACGGGCTGTACCGCCGTGTCAAGGCAAAGTAGAAATGTCCCCTCATGGATCTGAGGATCTCGGTCACAGACAGGTGCAACGTTCGCTGCACCTACTGCATGCCTCTCGACGAGTACGACTAACTCGGGAAACAGGAAATTCTGACGTTTGAAAAGATCGTGAGGTTGGTCACTAAATTTGTCCAACTCGGAGTGGAGAAGATCAGGCTCACTGGCGATGAGCCCCTGGTGCGCGCAAGGATCTGGAGAAACTGGTCAGCCAGTTGTCACCCCTGCCCGGCCTAAAAGATCTGTGCCTTACAACCAATGGCTCGTTGCTCGCGGAAAAAGCCCCGGCTCTTACCGCCGCCGGATTGCGGCGCGTCAGCGTCAGTCTCGGTACGCTCAATCCTGAGAAGTTTCGAGCGATGACGCAGCGGGGTAATCGGGACAAGGTTCTGGAAGGCCTTTTTGCAGCGAAGCACTATGGGCGGCAGCCCGTTAAGATCAATGCAGTGATCGAACGAGGCGTCAACGACGATGACATCCTCGATCTGGTGGACTTCTCCAGAAAGAATGGATTTGGGTTCTTCGCTGTTGCACGTGGGTAGAAGCGGCGGCTACGCTGCTCCACCGATGAGGAAGCGAGTAGATTCTGGGCTCGGGATCGGCTGTGGAAATGGCGGGCCCTGGAAAGCGAGGAAAACCGAAAGCAGGTTTTCACTCCCTCTCCCCCGCCCTTGGAAATCGCAATAAAGTGCGATTTCCACATTCCCACCGCCGCGAGCGCGGCTGTATCGCTTCTCCTCTCAAACCCAAACAGGAGCCCAGCGCACTCCGAGGCCCCACGCACCGATTCCAGATCCATCCCAATGCGGCAACTCCAAGGACCGAATCCCGCGTTGGCCGTCCTCGTCCTTACCCACACTAAACAGCGAGGAGGCAATTTAAGCGGCTGTAGTCGTCGAGGTTGAGGTCGGACTCGATGTGGTAGTCGTGGCACCGCAGGGGCTGAGAAGCCGATACTACTACCAACGACAACATTTTAGAAACCTTGGGGAACTTCCGAGTTTAATCGGAGAGTTTCTCTCTTATTCGGAGGCTGGTCATGAGGTCCTTGATGGAATTCCCCATATTCGCGGGCATGGCAACGCCGTTGTTTGGACAGATCGCGATATCGATGCCCGTGGATCGAGAAGCTATTATCCTCACAATTGCCAACATTCACTCCAACACAAAAGGAAACATAGTGGTCAATTCGACCCTGGAAGCGGCGGTTCGGAACGACACACCTTTCGTTGTTGAGTTGTACTTGATTAGCGGGTTTCTGGATCATTCGCCTCCAGACTTGGGCCAGTTTCCTAGGGTTTTGGGTGTTTGTGCTGCGGAGGGCCCCCCGAAATCATGCGACAAGTTCGCGTGACGATACGGAACTCATGGATTTTATTGAGACTGAGGCCGCGAATCAATTACGTGCCGTCATTCGGTCTTGAGGGCATTGCCTTGGCGTCCCGCAACAACACATCGGACGTAATCGAGGTGTTGTGGGATCAGTCCTCATACATCGACGAATCTGATACAGGCAGTCGCCTGATTCGAGGCAACGTTCGATTGGTTGAGAAAGATCACTCCCAACCTGACACCGTGATTCCACCCGGAACCAAAATCAACGAGACTGTATTCGGTTCTTCGCTGTTTGACGTGGGTAGAACCGCCCGAACAAGCACAGCATCGACGGGCGGACACGCGCGGATGGTGTGCGAGGGCGACCGTGGAAATGGCGGGCTGTGGAAAGCGAGGAAAACCTAAGGCAGGTTTTCGCTCTCTTCCCACCGCCCTTGGAAATCGCGATACGGCGCGATTTCCACTTTTCCACCGCCGCGACGGCGATACCGTCGTTTCCCCGCTCAAACCCAAACATGAGCTCC
>JANXMS010000504.1 GCA_025354525.1 Acidobacteriota bacterium | reverse complement strand
GGGTTTGGTCTGGTCGGTTTGGTGTTGGGGGACCGGAGTGGCGGAGGCGGGCAGGGACGGACGGGCGCTGGGTTGGGCTGGGTTCGGCGAGTCGGAGTGGCTGCGGGGAGACAGGGCCAGTTGGCGCGGGGGTGGGTTTGTGGCGTTGGATGGGAGGTATCGAGGGACTGGGGCTTCGGGTTGGTCTGGCTGTGGCGCGATCGGAGTTGCGGAGGCGGGGCAGGGGGCGGGTTTTAGGCATAGGAGAGGAGTTGGTGGATGAGGGCAAGGGTTTGGTCTGGTCGGTTTGGCGCTGGGGGATCGCAGTGGTTGGGGTGGATGGGCGCGGGGTGGCTTTGGAGTATTGGGTGAGCGTTGGGGGGACGGGGTTCGGCTTCGTCTGGTCGGTTTGGTGTTGGGGTGTCGGAGTGGGGACGGGGAGGACGACGCGGATTAGGTCCTTTATTCTGGTTCGGTTCCGCATGGCCGCGAAGGCTCGTCGTACCATCAAATAAGACGCTATGACGACGTGCTATTTTGACGCTTTTTCCGGCATCGCCGGGGATATGACAGTGGGAGCCCTCATCGACGCAGGTGCCAACGGCGACTCCGTCATCGACTGCCTGAACTCACTCAACCTTGGCGCAACCTATCGCTACGAAAAAACCAAACGCCGGGGCTTGGCCGCTACCAAGTTTCACGTCGACGGCGGCCAACAAAAAGACCATCGCCACCTCCCTCACATCGCCAAAATTATCGAAGGCGCTGCCAATATCTCACCTCTCGCCAAACAGAACGCAATCGCCATCTTCCTCAAACTCGGCGAAGCCGAAGCTCACGCTCATGGCATCCCCATGGATCGCGTTCACTTCCACGAGGTCGGGGCCGCGGACTCCATATCAGATATCGTCGGAGCGTGTATCGCCCTCGAACTCCTCGGCGTCGACGAAATCGCCTGCTCCCCTATCAACGTCGGTAGCGGCTTGGTCGAAACCGAACACGGCACTCTCCCGGTCCCTGCCCCCGCCACCGCTCAACTCCTCATCGACAAGCCCATCTACTCGAAAGGCCCGTCGATGGAATTGACGACGCCCACCGGCGCGGCAATTGTCGCCACCCTCGCGACCCATTTCGGCTCCCTGCCCTCGATGTCGATCCGCTCGACCGGACTCGGTGCCGGGACCGCCGATTTCCAGGTTCAGGCGAACGTCCTTCGGGCTGTGATCGGTCAGCGCGCCGCCGCAAGTGAGGCCATCTCTGTGAACGTGCTGGAAGCTAACATTGATGACGCTTCTCCACAGGTCTTGGGCTATGCGATGGATCGGCTGTTCGCGGCGGGCGCTCTGGACGTGGCTTTGCAGCCGATCCAGATGAAAAAGAACCGGCCTGGGTCGCTCCTCAGTGTGATCGCCAAGCCGGAGGATACGGACACGCTTGCGGCGATCATCCTGAGCGAGACGACGACGATCGGCCTGCGCATTACGACGGCGGAACGTCGAGTGGCCGCCCGCCGCTTCATTACCGTGGATACGCCGTGGGGCACCGTCCGCATGAAAGTCACCGCGCAGGGTGCCACGCCCGAATACGACGATTGTCGGGCTTTGGCGGAGGCTAAGGGCGTGCCGCTAAGAGACGTCCTGGCGCAGGCGCAGTATTCCTATATTAAAGAATTTTAGCCAATGAATCGATATTCCCACAGGACGTGGATTTACTCCGTTGGCATGGCCGCTGATCTTGCATATGGGCGAAGGCGGCGAGTCAGTATAGGGAAGGATCGAAAATGTCGGCCCAACGGCAAAAGGGTTTCGAAAGAGTTTAACCAATGGATAAGTACTACTTTTCTACCCCGATCTATTTACTCCCTTGGCGCGGCTGCTGGCAGAGGCGATCGGCAGACGATGAAGGCCGCTGATCTTGGATACGGGCGAAGGTGGCGAGTCAGTATAGGGAAGGATCGAAAAGGTCGGCCCAACGGCGGAAGGGTTTCGAAAGAGTTTAACCAATGGATAAGTACTACCTTACTACCCCGATCTATTTACTGCCTTGGCGCGGCTGCTGGCAGCGGCGATCGGCAGACGATGAAGGCCGCTGATCTTGGATTCGGACGAAAACGGCGAGTCAGTATAGGGAATGATCGAGAATGCCGGAACAACGGCGCAAGCGTTTCGAAAGAGTTTAACCAATGGATAAGTACTACCTCACTACCCCGATCTACTACGTCAATGCCGCTCCGCATATCGGCCATACGTACACGACGATTGCTGCTGACGTCATCAAGCGCTACAAGCAGATGCAGGGATTCGACGTCGTGCTCACCACGGGCACGGACGAACACGGCTTGAAAATTCAGCGCTCGGCCGAGAAGGCCGGACAGACTCCTGAGGCTTTCACGGCCGCCGTCGCGGCTGAGTTCAGCGAAACCTGGAAGAGGTTCGGCTTTTCGCTCGACCACGAGCAGCGCACGACCGACCCGAAACACGCCGCTAACGTGCAGCGCCTTTTTAAGGCGTGTTTGGCGAACGGGTTCATCTACAAGGGCTCGTATACGGGCTACTATTCGGTTGTCAATGAAGCGTTTGTGCCGGACGCAAAGGACGGCGACGTCGACCCGGAGACGGGGCAACCGCTGGAACTGGTCACAGAGGAGAACTATTTTTTCAAGCTCTCCGCCTTTCGGGAGAAGCTGATTGAACTGCACGAGAACAACTCGGAGTTTTTGCAACCGGAGACTCGTCGGAACGAGGTGTTGGCGTTCCTGAAGCAGGACCTAGCTGACCTTTCGATCACGCGGACGACGATCCAGTGGGGTATTGCGGTGCCCGATGAACCGGGGCATGTTTTCTACGTCTGGTTCGATGCGCTGATGGCGTACTATTCCGCAGTCGTCGATGACGACCGGTGGCCGGCCGACCTACACCTTATCGGGAAAGAGATCGTTCGGTTCCATGCGGTCTACTGGCCTGCCTTTTTGATGGCAGCAGGTTGGGAGTTGCCGAAGAAGATTTTCGCGCATGGCTGGCTGTTGTTCGATAACAACAAGATGTCGAAATCACGGGGCAATATCGTCCGGCCGGAACCGATTCGGCAGGCAATGGGTGCCGACGCGCTCCGGTATTACCTGCTGCGCGAGATCGTGTTCGGGGCGGACGGGAATTTCGCTTATGACGCGATGGTGACGCGGTACAACGCGGACTTGGCGAACGGCTTGGGGAATTTGGCGAGCCGGACGTTGAGCATGATTCAGCAGTATCGGGGCGGAGTGATTCCGGAACGTCCGGCGGAGCTTGTGTTGCCGATTGCGACGGCGGTTGCGGCGGCGATCAACGGTTACGAGAAGTTTGAGTTTTCAAAAGGCCTGGAGGCGATTTGGCAACTGATTACGGCGGCGGACAAGTACATCGTCGAGCAGGCTCCGTGGAAATTATTCAAAGCCAAGGACGATGAGAAGCTGAACGAAGTGCTCTATAGCATCGCCGATGCTCTCCGCGTGGCCGCCGTGCTCGCGGCACCGGTGCTCCCTGAAAGCTGTGCTAAGATTTGGCGGTTGCTGGGGTACTCGACCTTAATCTCCGACGAACGTTTCGGCCAGCTTGACGCTGGTCAACTGCCGGCCGGTCAGGCCGTTCCGACCGTCGAGCCGGTTTTTCCACGCCTCGACATGCAACAGACGATCGACAAAATGAACGACTTAGAAGAAATCGAAAAAGCTCGGCAGAATGAGTTGCTGGGCAAGGTGCCGGAGCCGGTGGCGGTGGCCCATCCGGGGGGGATCCCGGTGGCGGAGCAGATCACGATTGACGATTTTGTGAAGGTGGACCTTCGGGTTGGTCAAGTGAAGTTCGCCGAGCGGGTGAAGGGGTCGGATAAGCTCCTCCATTTAAAAGTTGACATTGGCGAAGCGGAGCTGCGGACGATTGTCGCGGGGATTGCGCAGGTGTATGAGCCGGAGACGCTGCTGAACCGGAAGGTGGTGATTGTGGCGAATTTGGCTCCTCGGAAGTTGAAGGGGATTGAGTCGCACGGGATGATTGTGGCGGCATCGAGCCTGGACAGCAAAGCGACGCTGGCTGGTTTTCTGGAGGACGTTCCGGTGGGCGCTCGTCTTAAATAGGGCACAGATTTATTTGACGAAGCGAGCCGGATGCGATGATACGGTCCATGTCACGAACAACGCCCGATAGCGACGATGTCATGCCCGAGGTGTTTGCAATTCTGAAGCGCAGCGAGGAGTTGAAGAAGGCTGATGTTGTCGCCTACAGTCGAGCCTGGATCAGCACGAACGGTTTCGGCAGCAGAAACCGCTCGATGGGGAGGGCATTCAACAGACTCGCCAAAGAAGATTACGTGGCCAACCCGAGGTGGGGCGTTTGGCAGATCACGAATACAATTGACCTTTGCTTTATCGCCGAAGGAGGCGATGGAAATTATGCTGCGATGTACGGAGCAGGAACGAATTGCCAGGAAAGCGCGGTTGGCAGGTAAATGACGATGCCTGCCTTGAACGGATGGGTTGGAAGAATGCCGCAGAGAGGTCTTTTTAAGCATGTCGATGCTGATTGATTCGCATTGCCATTTAGATGGGGCCAAGTTCGCCGAGGATCGCGATGCGGTGATTGAGCGGGCGCAGGCGGCGGGCGTGAAGCTGATGCTTGCCATTGGGACGGGCGACGGGCCGCCGGATCTAGAGACGGCGGTGCGGCTAGCGGAGCGGTACCCGTTTATCTATGCGACGGCAGGGGTTCATCCGCACGACGCGGCGAAGTGGACCCCGGAATGTATTCCACAACTCCGGGCTCTGATGCGGCATCCAAAAGTGGTGGGCTTAGGCGAAATCGGTCTCGACTATCATTACGACTTCTCGCCGCGGGAGGTGCAGCAGCGGGTTTTCATCGATCAGATACAACTCGCGGTTGAGGCTCGCAAGCCGATTGTGATTCATGCTCGAGAGGCTTGGGACGATACTTTCGCGATTCTGGCGGAACACTGGGAGCCGGCGGGACTGTCCGGGATCATGCACTGCTTCACGGGGGGCCCGGCGGAGGCGGAGCGGAGTTTGGCGATGGGCTTTTTGATTAGTTTTTCGGGGATTGTGACGTATACGAAAGCTCCGGACGTGCAGGCGGCGGCGCAGGTGACTCCGCTGGACCGACTGTTGGTGGAGACGGATTCGCCTTACTTGGCTCCGCTGGCGCATCGGGGCAAACGAAACGAACCGGCGTTTGTGGTGGCGACGGCGGAGAAGATCGCCGAACTGAAGCAGATTTCGCTGGCGGAGGTGGCTGCGGCGACGACCGCGAACTTCCTGCGGTTGTTCCCGGCGGCGGCGGGAGGATACACTGAGTGATCCCATGGGACTGAGCAAGCTAGGCCAAGCATTTACGGCCCGCGAGATTTTTAAGCTTGTCGAAGCGGACTTGCGCCGCGTCGAAGAAAAGATGGGCCTGGAGTCGATCTCCTCGGTCGATGCGGTGACGGCGATCAATCGGCATCTGCAAAAAAGCGGTGGGAAGCGGCTTCGTCCGACGCTGGTGCTGCTGTCGTGTCAGCTTTTCAGCGAGGTGAACGAGGCTTCCATTGCGATGGCGGCGGTGGTGGAGATGGTCCACGCGGCGACACTGGTGCACGACGATGTGATTGACGAGGCGATGTCTCGGCGGAGCCATCCGTCCGTGAACATTCTTTTTGGAAACCAGACGTCGGTGTTGGCGGGCGATTGGCTTTATATGCAGGCGTTTCAAATCGCGCTGCGCAGCCGGAATTTTCGGGTGTTGGATTTATTAATTGGCTTGACGCAACTGATGGTCGAAGGGGAGTTGTTGCAGCTTGAGCGGCTGGGGCGGATCGATATCTCCGAAGCCGATTACATGGAATTGCTTGACCGGAAGACGGCAAGCTTGTTCAACGTTTGCGCGCGGCTCGGGGCGATGGCAGGTGCGGCGGGCGAAGAGGACGAAGCGAAGTTGGGCGAGTTTGCGTGGAACTTAGGCATCGCGTTTCAACTGGTGGATGACGTGCTGGATTTTACGTCGCGGGAAAAGGTTTTGGGTAAGCCGGTGGGCAACGACTTGAAAGAGGGCAAAGTGACGTTGCCGCTGATCTACGCCCTCGAAACGGCTAGTCCGGCGGAGCGGGTGCGGGTTGAAACGGTGCTGCGGGAACGGAGTTATGAGCAGGTCCCATTCGCGGAGATTCTCGAGATCGTGGCCAAGTACCGGGGCGTGGAACGGGCGATGGAGCGGGCGGCGATTTTTACTGACCGTTCGCGCGTGTTGATTCACCAGTTTCCGGATACCGCGTTTCAGCGGGCGCTGTTGAGCGTGACGGAACTAGTGACCAATCGCGATCATTAGGACTTTATGACTGAACTGGAACTGACTCCGCAACAGGTATTGGCCAAGCGGGAAGCTGGCGAGAAGCTGTGTTTGATTGATTGCCGGGAACAGGGCGAGTGGGACCTATGCCGGATTGAGGGGGCGAATCTGGTTCCGATGAACTCGGTGCCGGGGCGGTTGCAAGAGCTCGAAGGGAAGGCCGACGAGGAGACGTTGGTGGTCTATTGCCACCATGGCGTACGGAGCTTGAACGTGGTGAACTGGCTGCGGTCGCAAGGGGTGGCCAACTGCGTTTCGATGGCCGGTGGAATCGACCGCTGGAGTTTGGAGATCGACCCGACGGTCGGACGCTACTAGAATAGAGGGAATGAATCGGCGTACTTTTCTTTCGACCGCCTTGGCTGCGGCGGCGCGTGCACAGGCTACCCCACCGCCCAACTTCCTGTTCATCATGGCGGATGATTTGGGTTATGGCGACTTGGGCTGCTTTGGGCAGAAGAAGATTGCAACTCCGAATATCGACAGGATGGCGACGGAGGGGATGCGATTTACGGATGCGTACGCTGGCTGCACTGTTTGCGCGCCATCGCGGAGCGTGTTGATGACCGGGAAACATACGGGCCATACTTCGGTACGGGCGAACACTGGAGGGGTGCCGTTGCTGCCGGAAGATGTGACCATTGCCGAGGTGCTGCGGACCGTTGGCTATAATAACGGCTGCTTTGGAAAATGGGGGCTGGGCGACGTCGGGACGACCGGGGTGCCGACCAAGCAAGGGTTTGATGCGTTTTTTGGTTACCTGCACCAAGTGCACGCGCACTTTCAATATCCGGGGTACCTGATCGATGACGAGGAGTTGCAGCCCGCGCCGGGAGGGGCTGGGGCGCAGTATGCCAATGACGTGATTGCGGGATTGGCGAACGGGTTTCTTCGGCAGTCTGGGAGGAAGAAAACGCCGTTCTTCTGCTATGTTCCGTTCACGTTGCCCCATCTGGAATTGCTCGTGCCGGGAGACTCGATGGTGCCTTACGAGGGGAAGTTCCCTGAGGATACGCCCTACGTTGATCCGAAGAACCATTACGGGAAACAAGCCAAGCCGCGTACCGCGTACGCGGCAATGGTTTCTCGCCTGGATGGGTATGTTGGCCAGTTACTGGAGACGCTGGCGACCCAAAAGCTGGCGGAGAATACGATCGTGTTTTTTTGCAGTGACAACGGGTCTGCGACGGCGCTTTGGAACGATGGTGGTTTCTTCAACTCGACGGGTGGGTTGCGGGGACACAAGCAGAATCTGTACGAAGGTGGCATTCGGACTCCGATGATTGTGCGGTGGCCGGGAAAGATCAAGGCGGGGGCGGTGAGTGCGCAGCCGTGGATGTTCCAGGACGTACTGCCCACGCTAGCGGAACTCGCCGGCGCCAAGGCACCGGCGGATATCGATGGCGTCTCGGTGGTCCCTACGTTGCTTGGCAAGGGCAAACAGGTGCAGGCGGAGTATCTTTACTGGGAGTTGCCCAAGTTTACTTCCATGAAGGGTGACCCGTTGGACGAAATCCCGATGCAGGCGGTCCGGATGGGGAAATGGAAGGCGGTGCGTCCGCATGCGAATGGGACGCTGGAGCTGTATGACCTCAGCAAGGATCCAGGCGAAAAGATGAACGTGGCGGGGCAAAATCCGGCGGTGATGATGAAGATTGAGGGTATTTGCAAAACGGCGCGGGTGCTGCCGCGCCGGCAATCGCAGCCCGACAACTGGCAATGGCACTAGAAATGGCGTGAACTTTTCGCGGATTGATTGCGTAGCGATGCGCAAATGATCCGCGGACTGTTTGTTGTCAGTGTTTACGACTTTCGAAGGCATGGCTCTTTACCTCTCGCGGTGGTTTGCCCTTTTGGCTTCACTCGGAGAGCAAGGTGCGCTGCTGTTCACGGTTTGGCTTCTGGGTACGCGCCGAGCCCGGCGGACACAAATCGTCGTGGTGTATTCGATAACGGCACTGGTACGTCAGCTTATATAGGTGGTTTGCCCAACGCGAGCGACCGGCGCTCGTGCAGCGCCAGTTGTTCGATAAGCTGGCGGCGACGGCGCAACAGACGGACGAAACGCTGGCGGCGGGCAGTGGGGAAGCACGGAAGCATGTGATCGCGCTGGAGGAGATGACCGAGGCCGAGAGGCGGGTTGGGTACTTGGCGAAGGCGGGGGACGTGGATCCCTATTTGGCTAAAGTGCGGGAGGCGGTGGCGCAGGAGGCGCAGGGCAGGGAAGGGGCGGGCGAGGGGGCTCGCTACTCGGCTTTTGCACGATATAGGCAGTTGGCCCAACAGACGCAGGCTTCGATTGAAGGGGCGCGCCAGGGGCTGGTGCAATGGCGGAGTCGAGCGCGGAGCCATCGGACGCAAGCGCGGAGCAGCTACGGGGCTTCTATGAGGCTTACGATGGGATTCCTTGGGCCGAGGTGACGGCCACGCTGCATAGTGGAACGGTGGCTCGACCGTCGGTGCCGTCGGTGACCGAATTTGTTGACAGACCGGCTCCGGGCAGGAGGATTTAATGCTGGCGTTTCCGGAGTTGTTTGGCGCGCCGACGGGTAGGCATGTTTTCTCTCTCTCGCTGGCGGCGTTCATTGATGTGATTATCATTTTAATTGCGTTTGGAAGCAGCGGCGCGCCGGAGTCGCAGTGGGCGAGTGGGGCGGCAGCGTTGGATTCGCTGGACGCGCAAGTTTTCGCGCGGGACTTGCTGCGTAAGATACAAGTGGCTCCCAATGGGTTGGCTCGGATTCCGGACGATGGTCTTAGCCCCGGCGAGACGCAGTTGTTGCTGTTGCTAAGCAATCGCGGGTTGGCGACTTACGCAGATGGGGGCTCTTTGCTAGACCCGGCGTACCCTGGGTTCGTTGGTGGAGGGTTTGGCCGTTCGCGGTGTGCCGCTGCGGGCCAGTCGAGCGGCCGCCGTATAGCGTGTCGGCAAATAGTATAATCCCTACTGGGAATTAGGGATTCCTCCACTACCTTTTTCATGACCATCTCTGTAAAGGGCGAATACGCCCTGCATGCGCTATTTGATCTTGCTACCCACGGCGGCTCGTCACCCAGCAAGATCGCTGAAATTGCCCGTCGCCAGAAGATTCCGCAGAAGTTTTTGGAATTGATTCTGGCGGGACTGAAGCAGGGCGGATTCGTTGAATCGCGGCGCGGGGCCGATGGGGGCTATCTGCTGGCTCGGCCGTCGGATGCGATCACGATTGGCGAAGTGATTCGCCATATTGACGGCGGACGGAATGGGGCGATCGGATCAGCGAAACGGAGAGGGGAAACCCCCTTCACGGAGATGTGGGGCCGGGTCGAGCGGGCGGTTTCCGACGTGATCGACCAGACTACAATGGCCGAACTCGCACTGCGCTGGAAAGAGCGTCAAGGAAAGTACATTCCCAACTGGGACATTTAAACGGAAGGAAGTCGACTTATGATTTATCAGGACAACTCACTAACAATTGGGAACACACCCTTAGTCAAGCTCAACCGGGTGGTAACGCCGGGCGGGGCCACCGTCTATGCGAAGATTGAAGGCCGGAATCCGGCGTATTCGGTGAAATGCCGGATTGGGGCGTCGATGGTCTGGGACGCCGAAAAGCGCGGGATCCTGACTCCGGGAAAGGAGTTGATTGAGCCGACGAGCGGGAATACCGGGATTGCACTGGCCTTCGTGGCGGCATCGCGAGGTTACGCGATCACCCTGACGATGCCGGAGACGATGTCGATTGAGCGGCGGAAGGTGTTGAAGGCTTTTGGCGCCAATCTGGTATTGACCGACGGCCCGCTGGGGATGAAGGGTGCCATCGCCAAAGCCGAGGAGTTGGCGATGCGCGATCCGAATCGTTACGTTCTTTTGCAGCAGTTCAAGAATCCGGCCAACCCGGCGATTCATGAGCAAACGACGGGGCCTGAGATTTGGAACGACCTTGATGGAAATCTGGATGCGTTGGTGTGCGGGGTCGGGACGGGCGGGACGATTACCGGCATTTCGCGCTATTTCAAGAACACACGCGGTAGGAATATATTGTCGGTGGCAGTGGAGCCGACTAATAGTCCGGTGATCAGCCAGACGCTGAAGGGGGATACGGTAAAGCCGGGGCCGCATAAGATTCAGGGCATCGGGGCGGGGTTTGTGCCGGACACGCTGGATTTGTCGATGGTGGATCGGGTGGAGCCAGTTTCGAACGAAGAGGCGGTCGAAGTGGCTCGGCGGTTGGCGCGGGAAGAGGGGATTCTCTGCGGGATCTCTTGCGGCGCGGCGGCAGCGGTGGCGTTGAAAATAGCGCAAGAGCCAGCGATGAAGGGCAAGAATATAGTGGTGGTGTTGCCGGACTCAGGGGAACGCTACCTAACTAGCGTGCTGTATGAAGGAATGTTCGACTAATTGGAGGGGTGGACGGGCGCGTAACTCGATGTTCTGAGTGCGCGCCCGTCCTTCGTAACGGGGATTACAGATATAGCGTTCTGGCGAAGGCGAAGGTTACGAATTGGTCGTTTTTTTTCGATGGCGAAACAAAGGCGAAAATACTTCTTGACTCGAAGGCCCAATCTGCCGTACTCTGGGGCGAACAAAGAGCAAAGACAGTGATCGAGGTTCCTTCCCATGGTTGAGTTTCAGTTGGACGCCAATTCCCTAATGCCTGCCAGTACCCCCGTGTTGGTGGGACCCTCCGGCTGGAACTTTCCCCAATGGGAGGGCGTGATTTACCCATCGGGGAAACCGAAGGGGTTTCATCCTTTGCAGTTTGTCGCCGAGCGGTTCGACGCTGTGGAGATTCCGGCGACGTTTGAGAGCCTGCCGCGGCCGGAGCTGGCGAAGTTGTGGTTGGACAAGACGGCGATGAACCCTCGTTTCCAGTTTGTGGCGCGGTTGCATCGGCAGTTTACGCACGAGCGTCGCTTGGAGATTCCGGCGGTGGAGGCGTTCTGTGAAGGGTTGCGGCCTATGCGGCGAGCGAAGAAGTTGGGGGCGGTGCTGATGACGTTTCCGTGGTCGTTTCGGTTCACGCAGGAGAATCGCGACTACTTTATTCAGTTACGGCGGGCTTTTGCGGAGTTTCCTTTGGTGGCGGAGATGCGGCACGCGAGTTGGTCGTGCCCGGAAGCGATTGGGACACTGATCGACTATCGGGTCGGCTTTGCGAACATCGATCAGCCGGAGCACATTAAGGGGATGCCGGCGACATCATTCTTGACGTCGGCGACCGGGTATGCCCGGCTTCATGGGAAGCAACGGCCGGACTGGTTCGTTGATTTTGAAGAGCGGCAACCTTCGCGGGGCAGCGGCTATAAGTATTCGGCGGTGGAGCTGGATGGGTGGCAGACGCGAATTCAGGACGTGGCGGCGTTTGCGGATAGGACGTTTGTGTTCTTTACAAATGACGCTGGCGGGCAATCATTTTGGAACGCTCTCGAGATGAATCGACGTTTTACAATGCCGAAGCGGCAGCCGGGTCGGGCGGAGAGCGGGCTGTTCCGGGAACTGGCTGTCGCCTAAGGAAATATTCCATTGACGGCGAGACGGGTGAAGGATACCATGCCTTCACATGGCACTTACCTACGCAACCCCGAAATTACAGACCGCTTGCCAAGGCGATCAGATGATAATGAACAAGATCGCTGTGATTGAGAGCGATCAGCCCTTGTATGGGACACCCGGACCGTCCGGTTTGGCATCCAATGCAAGACATGCCCACTACACGAATGGCTTTGGCGTTGCGTGGCAATACGGGGGAGTTCCGTACGGCTCGGATGTTCTGATTTTGGCGCTCGGCAAGAAGGATAACAAAGCCGCGTCGAACATGTCCCAATATGCCTGGAGCAATAAAGGGAAAGTGTAATTGAGCCAGCCAAGGGACGGCTCAACCTGAAAAGGAATGGTAGCGCTAAGGAGAATTGAACTCCTGCCTGGGCCTTGAGAGGGCCCCGTCCTAACCACTAGACGATAGCGCCACGCCTGAACGTTAGATTAACACAAGGCTGGGCGCTATCCTAGAGGGGTGAAGCCTGAAATCATGAGTCCGGCGGGGTATTGGCCTCAGTTGCGCGCTGCCGTCGAAGCCGGGGCCGATTCGGTCTATTTTGGGCTGAAGCATTTTACGGCGCGGGCCAAGGTGGGGTTTTCGCTCGAAGAGTTGCCCGAGGTGATGCGAACCCTGCATGAACGCGGGGTGCGGGGGTACGTCACCTTCAATACGCTCGTTTTTGAGCACGAGCTGAGCGAGGCTAAGCGCGTGCTGGCCGCGATCGCTATCGCTGGCGTGGACGCCGTGATTATTCAGGACGTTGGCGTGCTGAAAATGGTGCGGGATTTGGCACCGGACTTGGAAGTCCACGCCAGCACCCAGATGAGCATTACGAACGTCGAGGGCGTGAAATTGGCTCAGCGTTTGGGCGTTCGGCGGGTCACCTTAGCGCGGGAACTTTCCATCGAAGAGATCGCCAAGATCAAAGCGGCGACGGATTGCGAGTTGGAAATTTTCGTGCACGGCGCGCTGTGTGTGGCTTATTCGGGGCAATGCTTTTCGTCGGAAGCCTGGGGTGGGCGGAGCGCGAATCGGGGGCAGTGCGCGCAGACGTGTCGAATGCCGTACGAGTTGCTTGTGGATGGCGTGGTGGAGCCTTTGGGAGATGCGCGGTATCTGCTGTCTCCGGGTGACCTCTATTCTCTGGAACACGTTGGTGCCATGGCAGCGGCGGGGGTGAGCGCGTTCAAGATCGAAGGCCGCTATAAAGACGCCGAGTACGTGGCGCTGACGACGCGGGCGTATCGGATGGCCGTGGACGGGGAGTCGGTGGCGGGGCAGAAGCCTTTGCTGGAGCAGGTGTATTCGCGCGGACTGGGAGCGCACTTTCTGAGCGGGACGAACCATCAGACGGTGGTTTCGGGGCGGTCGCCGCGGCATCGGGGCGTGCGGTTGGGGACAGTGAGCCGGGTGTTGGGCGAGTCGGCGATGGTGGATTTGGAGGTGTCTTGCAAGCCGGGCGATGGGGTGGTGTTTGATGCCGCCGATTGGCGGAGCCCGCAGGAGCGGGAGGAGGGCGGGAACGTCTACAGTGTTAGCGATAGCGGCGAGATGACCTTCGCCAATGGGGCGATCAACTTCAGTCGGATTCGGCCGGGGGATTTGGTGTGGAGGACGCACGACCATGATTTAGAGAAACTGGCGAAGCCGTACACGCAGGGCTCGCTCGTTCATAAGCAGCGGGTGAACGTGGTGGCGGAGGCACGGGTCGGCGCTCCGTTACGCACGGTTTGGACGGTGGGCTCGGCTGCGGTGACGGTGGAATCGCCGGCTCCGCTGGTGGCAGCGCAGAGCAGGGGATTGACGGAGGCGGCGGTGCGGGAGCAGTTTGAACGGCTGGGCAATACGGCCTACGAACTGGGTACGTTGGAACTGACCGTGGAGGGGCTGCCGTTCGTGCCGGTGTCGCTTCTAAATGCGGTGCGTCGGCAGGCGGTGGAACAGTTGCAGCAGCGACAGGCGGAACGGTCGGCGGTCGTGATTTGCGAGGTGACGTTGACGGTGAGACCGCGGGCTGCGGTGGGCGGGCCGGGGCAGCTCCATCTTTTGGTGCGGACGCCAGAGCAGTTGGAGGCCGCGATCACCTTGGCCCCGGCGAGCATTACCCTGGACTACCTCGACTTGTACGGGCTGCGTCCGTCGCTGGACCGAGTTCTGGCGACAGGGCTGACGGTGCGGGTGGCGACGCCTCGGGTGCTGAAACCTGGCGAAGAGAAGATGGCGGATTTTATGCGCAACCTGTGGGTGCCCTTGCTCGTGCGTTCGGCTGGAATGGTCGAGTCGTTACGGGGCCGGGCGAACATGATTGGCGACTTCAGCTTGAACGCGGCAAACTCTTTGACGGCGGCGGCTTTTTTGGAGATGGGCTTGGAGCGGATCACGCCGACGCATGACTTGAACGCCGAGCAGGTGGCGGACCTGGCGCGGCGGGTGGGGCCGGAGCAGATTGAGGCGATCGCCTATCAGCACCTGCCGGTGTTCCATACGGAGCACTGTGTGTTCTGCCGGTTCTTGTCAAAAGGGACTTCCTACAAAGATTGTGGGCGACCCTGCGAGACGCACAAAGTGGCGGTACGGGATCAGCAGGGGCGGGCGCATCCGGTGCTGGCCGATGCCGGTTGCCGGAATACAATTTTCGGGGCGGAGGCGCAGGAGGCAAGCGCGCATTTGAGCCGGTGGCGCGCGGCGGGGATTCGTCACTTCCGGCTGGAGTTCGCGCACGAGACCGGGGCGCAGGTATCGGCGATCGTGGGACAGTTCGCGCAGGCGCTGTTGACAGGGAGGAAGGTGAGCTTGGCGGTGGCGACCACCGAGGGCAGCCTTTTCATCCCACACGACTACCTGACTTTTCCGATTCTGCAATGATCCGCAAGATAGGACTACTGGTAGTGAGAAACAATCGGCTGCTGCTTTGCCGCAAGAGCCGGGGCACGGCGTCGCTGATTCTACCGGGTGGGAAGCCAGACGGGGAGGAGGCCGAAGAGCAGGCGCTAGAGCGGGAAATTCAAGAAGAGCTCGGGACGACGGTAAGTGCTATAGAACACTTTGGGCGCTACGAAGACGAGGCGGCGGGGGACTCGCGCCGGGTGAGTATTTCGCTCTACACGGGCTTGCTGGCCGATGAGCCGACGGCGAGCGGTGAAATTGCGGAACTGATTTGGTTCGGCGCGAACGACGATACCGCGCTGATTTCGCCGAGCTTGCGGCGGCAGATTTTGCCCGATCTGCTACGGCGGGGCATTCTCCGATAGAATCGTCGCGATGCCACGCTATATTTTGCTCCTGCTTGCGACGACCGCCTTATGGGCTGGCCGCAATGAAGATATTCCGTTCCGGAAGCACCAACTGCACTACGGAGCCAATGAGACTGCGGCGATGGCCGATATCAATGGCGACGGGCGGATGGACGTTGTTAACGGAGAATATTGGCACGAGCAGTTGCCGGGCAAGAAATGGAAGAGCCACAAGTTTCGGACGGTTGGCTTTCTGAATAACTACATCGACAACTTCACGGACTTGATCCTGGACGTGAATGGCGATGGCAAGGTCGACGTGATTAGCTGCTCGTATTTTACTAAGCGGATTGCGTGGTTTGAGAATCCGGGCAAGACAGGCGCATGGAAAGAGCATCTGATCGACGAAGGTAATAGCGTCGAGTTCATGTTCTTCGTCGATTTGAACAACGACGGGAAGGCCAATGAGATTTTGCCGCAGTTCGGGGGCAAGGGGCCGACGGTCTATTACGAATTTGTGAAGGGCAAGTTTGAGAAGCGGGTGGCGAACGAGAAGAACTTCGGCCATGGGATTGGTGCCGGGGACGTGAACGGCGATGGGA
This sequence comes from Acidobacteriota bacterium, assembly GCA_025354525.1. GTDB lineage: Bacteria > Acidobacteriota > Terriglobia > Bryobacterales > Bryobacteraceae. Next base: position 2,253 of record JANXMS010000504.1, on the reverse strand, counting down.
AGACGGACATCATCACGCCGAAGGGTTGGCTGGAGGCACCGAACTGGACCGAGCACGCCGATTGGGACATCAAGAAGGCGACCGGGTTTATGTATGCGCTGGACGTGAACGGCGATGGCAAGAACGACATTTTGTGGCCGCATGCGCATGATTTCGGTATCTACTGGCTGACGCAGGGGACGGACGGCAAGTTCAGTAATGAACAGAAAGTCGACGACGTTTGGAGCCAGGCGCATGCGACGGCGTTGGTGGATTTGAATGGCGATGGAAAGAAAGACTTGGTGGCGGGGAAGCGGTTGTTCGCTCATGACCATGAGCCTGGCGTGAACGACTCGCTGGGCATTTACTGGTATGAGTATCAGCGGACGACTGATGGCAAACGGATTGAGTGGGTGCGGCACATTATCGACTATGGCGGTATGGCCGGGGCGGGGATGCAGATTGCGGTGGGTGATATCGACGGCGATGGCGACCTGGATATTGTGGTGGGCGGTAAGGGCGGTTGCTACTGGTTTGAGAACCTGACGAAATGAAAAGCGTCCTGATTCTGACCGGCGACGCCGGGGAGGGCTACGAGTGTTGGTACGCGATTCACCGGTTGCGGGAGGAGGGTTACGAGGCGGTGATAGCGGCACCGGAGAAGCGGCGACTGCATATGGTGATGCACGATTTTGAGCCGGGCTGGAGCACGTATGTTGAGCGGCCGGGGTATGGGGTAGAGGCCGAGTTGGCGTTTGAGGACGTGAGGGCGGCGAACTATGACGCGGTGTTAGTGCTGGGGGGGCGGGCCCCGGAGTATCTTCGCAACGACGGGAAGGTACTGGCGATTGTGCGGGCGTTTTCTGAGTCGGGCAAGTGGGTGTTTGCGATCTGTCATGGGATCCAGGTGTTGATCGCGGCGGGTCTCGTGAAGGGTCGGCGGGTGACCTGCTATGAGCATGTGAGGTTTGAAGTGACGCAGGCGGGCGGGAAGTGGGAACACTGGCAGGCGGTGCGAGATGGAAGGTTGGTGACGGCGCAGACGTGGAAGTCCCATCCGGAGTTTTACCGGGAGGTCATGGAGTGCTTGGCGACTTAGAGCGCTATATAGCACTGTGCGCGGGAGCGAGGCCGCGGGCGGAGATGACGATCGCCGAGACGCGGGCGGCGATGCGGGGGGCACGACGGTTTCAGGGGGCGGTGGCGCAGGACCTAGTGGTGGAAGAGGCTTCGGCGAACGGGGTGCCGGTGCGGCTCTACGGCGAACTGTCGCCGGGCTCGTTGCTGTACTTCCATGGCGGGCGATTCTTGAGTGGCGACTTGGATACGCACGATCTGTTCTGCCGGGAGGTGGCTTTGCTTTCGGGGTGCGGGGTATGTGCGGTCGACTATCGGCTGGCACCGGAACATCCGTTTCCGGCGGCGTTTGACGATGGGTTGGCGGCGGCGGGTTGGTTGGCTGAGCGGGTTGAGTGGATGGCGGTGGGAGGCGATAGCGCGGGCGGTGCGCTAGCGGCAGGACTGGCGATTTCGGGGTCTGCTCCGCCGCTGAGTTGGCAGATGTTGTTCTACCCGATGCTGGATGCCACGAGTCGGCAAGCGGTGCCGGCGGGGCCGTGGCCGAATGCGGAAGACATGCAACGGGGCTGGGCGGCGTACGCCGATCAGCAGCGGACTGACCCGCGCGTCTCGCCTTTGTTGGCGGACGATTTCGGGTCATTTCCGCCGACGTATCTGGTGACGGCGGAGGTGGATCCGCTGCGGGAGGAGAACTTGGCTTTCGCCGATAAACTGCGCTTGGCCGGGGTCGCGTTGGAGCACCATGACTACGCAGGCATGGTGCACGGGTTTGCGTTGATGACGGGCGAGTTTACCCAGGCGCGGGAGGCGGTGGCGAGTGCGGCCGCCGCGCTACAGGTCGCCTTTGCCGGACGCTAGGCTGCGATTTAGGGTCGCTTCCTTCGACGTATCTGGTGACGGCGGAGGTGGATCCGCCGCGGGAGGAGAACTTGGCTTTCGCCGATAAACTGCGCTTGGCCGGGGTCGAGTTGGAGCACCATGACTACGCAGGCATGGTGCACGGGTTTGCGTTGATGACGGGCGAGTTTGCCCAGGCGCGGGAGGCGGTGGCGAGTGCGGCCGCCGCGCTACAGGTCGCCTTTGCCGGGCGCTAGGCTGCGATTTAGGGTCGCTTCCTCCGACGTAACTGGTGAGGGCGAAGGTGGATCCGCTTCGGGTGAAGAACTTGGCTTTTGCCGATTTTGGAGCACCATG
>JANXMS010000229.1 GCA_025354525.1 Acidobacteriota bacterium | reverse complement strand
AAATCCGCGACGTCTGGAGAGATTCGGAGCAATGTCGGGAGAGAGGAAGGGGGATAGAGCCTCGGCGAGATCGACGGGAAGCGAATGCATTGACGGGGCCCTGAGCTGGGACAAACGTAGTTTGCAGTCCGCCCAATACGGAGCCGGTAGTTCGGGTTTCCAGAACGCCTCCATTAAGGCGGGTGCTCTAATTGTCGCCAAACTCGCAGCTACCGGGAATTGAAGGAACCGATTGTCCTTTTCATTTTGATGAGACGGCAAGGATCTCCGTCGCGCCGGATCAGCTCCCAGATTGCCGTCAATCACGTTCGGAGTGGCGGGCGGTCGACATTTCCAGGCCTGGATCAGATCGCGGAGGAGATCCCGGAAGGAGTTTCGGGTTGCTCCGCATCGGTGTACGCGAAGACGGGTAATTTCATGAGCAACTTTTCGTCGATTCCAGTGGCGGCGTCGGGGCGAGTTTGGAGGGACTGGTTTACTTCGAGCGCGGACGTCGAACGGCGATTGGGAACGGGGAAGCCGGAGGTGAATCCCGGGTGGTTCTAGAAGAGCATGCGAAGGCCCGTCTGGAGCAGGAGAGGGGTGGGACGGTATGGGGACTTTGTAATGGAGGCCGATTGGGTGGTGGGCGAACTGATCAAGACGGTGGACCGATTGGGGGTCGGCGAGAATACGATGATCATTTTGACGAGTGATAATGGCGCGGAGATTTGTGCGCGGGAGGAGCGGTAGGAGTCTGGGCACCACGCGGCGGGGACTGAAGCGGGACAATTGGGAGGGGGGACATCGGGTTCCGTTTGTGGCTCGGTGGACGGATAAGATTCCGGAGGAGGCGTTGTGCCTGGCCGACTTGATGGCGACGGCGGCGTCGATGAGAAGTAATGCGGGGAGGGTAGTTACGATGTGCTGGCGGCGCTGTTGGGGAATAGGGGGAAGCGGCCGAGTCGGGAGGGGACGGTGCATCATTCTTGCGACGGGGCGTTCGCGATTCGGGCGGGGGATTGGAAGCTGATGTTGGATCAGGGCGCAGGCGACGGCAACGATACGAAGATACGAAGATTGCGCCGGAGGCGGCGGGGGAGAGGGTGAATTTGTATCGACAGCGGCCTGAGATGGTGGCGCGGTTTTCCGGGTTGCTGACGAGAAGCCAGGACGAGAGGAGGAAAAACGGTCGCGGGGGACGGATGGCATGTGTGACCATGGAGGAGGAATCGCCGATGACCAATGGTTTCGAGAGCGCCGCCTACAATAGCAACCCGCTGATTAAAGACAATATTGCTGCCCAGTTTCGGCTGGATATCCTAGCTGGAAGATTGGCACCGGGAGAAGCAATCGTAGAGGGCAAGTGGGCTACGCAGTTGGGCGTCGCGCAGTCGAGTGTTCGGGCGGCTTTGAATATTCTGGAGTCTGAGGGGTTCGTCGAGCGAGGACAGGGGCGGAGCGCGCAGGTGGCGCGGATTCCGATGGAGAATATCCCGCACTTCTTTGCCGTCCGGAGCGTGCTTGAGTCGTTGGCGGCACGGCTGGTGACGGAACGGCAGACGGACTTGGGGGAGTTGGACCAGGTGGTGGCGGATATGCGGTCGGCGGTGAGTTGCCGGAATTTGGCGGCGTTTTATGAACGCGACTTACGCTTCCATTTAATGCTGTGCGAGAAGTCGGGGAATCCGGTGCTGACGCAGATGCTGCGGCGGCTGCTGGTGCCGCTGTTTACGTTCGTGATTATCCGGACCCATGAGGAGATGGGGGAGACAGAGCGGTGGACGCGGAGCATTGGGCAGCATGAAGCGATTTTGACGGTGATTCGGGCGGGAGATCCGGAGCGGGCAGCGGCGGAAGTGGGGAAGATTCTGCGCTATTTTTCGACCGATATCGATGAGTTGACGCGGGAGAAATCGCGGGGGACTTGAGCGCTCAAGCGCTTGTGCTCGGCGTAAAATCCGCGTAGACTACGGGGGGAAGGTGCCGGATTTGAAGTGCTCTATTCGCGGGTTGGCGCTGGTTGGAATGTGCGCGTTGGTGCCGGTTGGTTGGGCACAGACGGGTAGAGGAGCTGACTTTTTTGAGGCCAAGGTGCGGCCGGTACTCCTGGCGCGGTGTTCGTCATGCCACGGCGAAGGGGTGCAGATGGGCCAGAAAAAGTTTACGACGCGGCAGGGGATGCACGAATCCGGGGCGGTGGCGGCGGGGGATTTGGCGGGGAGTTCGTTGATTCAGGCCGTGCGCTATGAAGGGAAGGTAAAGATGCCGCCGGGGGCGAAACTGCCGGAGGCGGAGATTGCGGCGCTGGAGAAGTGGGTTCGGGAGGGGGCGGTGTGGCCAGAGGGAACGGCGGCGCTGCCGAGCGGTGCGGCGGTGGGACATTGGTCGCTGCAACCGGTTCGGGCAGAGAAAGCGCCGGCGGTGAAAGATGCTGGGTGGGCGCGGACGGAGATTGATCGGTTTATTTTGGCCAAGTTGGAGGCTAAGCAGCTTTCGCCCAACGCCGACGCGGACCCTTATACATTGCTGCGGCGGCTGACGCTGGATTTGACGGGGCTGCTGCCGACGGCGGCAGAGGTGATGCAGTTTGCGGCTGATCCATCGGCGAAGGCGCTGGAGAGTGCCGTGGACCGGCTGCTGGCGTCGCCAGCGTTTGGGGAGCGATGGGGACGGCACTGGCTGGACGTGACGTACTGGGCCGACACGACCGGGGTGGGACGGCGGATTCCGCTGCCGGAGGCGTGGCGGTATCGGGACTACGTGATTAACGCGTTTGCGGCGGATAAGCCTTATGATCAGTTTTTGCGGGAGCAGATTGCCGGGGTGAAGAAAGGCGAGGAGGTTTCGGCGGCGACCGGATTTCTTGTCTTGGGGCCGTGGGCTTGGTTTTCTTACGATAAGGTGCAGATGCGGTTTGATATCGCCGATCAGCAGGTGGACTTGATTGGGCGGACGGTGATGGGGCTGACGTTGGGTTGTGCGCGGTGCCACGATCACAAGTTTGATCCGGTGACGAACAAAGACTATTACGCGATGGCGGGAATATTTTTGAGCACGAAGACGACTTCGCGGACGAATTCGAATGGTGGGTTGAATCTGATTCGGTTTCCGGAGACGGCGGCGCGGGCACGGGCGTTCGGCGAATCGATGTCGGCTTGGGAGAAGCGGTTGGCGGAGGTGGAAGCCGCCGACTCGGTTTTCAAGAAAGAGCAGCAATCGTTGGCGGCGAAGATCAAGGAGCTTCCGGCGGATTCCGCAGAGAAGAAGGCCGCGCAGGCGGAGTTGTTGGCGTTGAAGAAGAAGACGGAGTTTGCGGGGGATCGGCAGATCCTAGCGTTCACTCAGTACGACAAGCCGAAGTGGCCGGAAGCGTATGCGGCGGAGGAGATGGAGTTTCCAGAAGATGCTCGGGTGGCGAGCCGAGGGGACGCGCACCAGTTGGGGGAGTTTGTGCCGCGGGGGGTGTTGAGCGGGATTGGCACGAGCGAACCAGTGCCGCCGAATTCTAGCGGCCGGGAGGAGTTGGCGGCTTGGCTGACCAGCCCATCGCATCCGTTGACGGCGCGGGTTTATGTGAATCGGTTGTGGCATCATTTGTTTGGCCGGGGGATTGTGGCGAGTACGGATAATTTCGGCATGCGCGGCGAGGCGCCGACGCATCCGGAGTTGCTGGATTATCTGGCGAGCCAGTTTGTGAAGCAGGGTTGGTCGACGAAGAAGCTGATTCGGGAGATTGTGTTGAGTCGGGTGTATGGGTTGTCGAGTCGTCCGGACGCGGGTAAGAGCGAGATTGACGGGGGGAACGAAATGCTGTGGCGGTCGAACCGTCGGCGGTTAGAAGTGGAGGCGATTCGGGATGCGGTGTTGCAGGTGAGCGGGAGCCTGGAGAGGTCGGGGGGCGGGCCTTCCCTGCCCTTGACGGCGGAGAACGTGCATACGATTGCGCCGTTCTTTTTGGAGGACGACTCTCGGGTGGGGCCAGAGGTGAAGAATCGGCGGACGGTGTATCAGCCGATTATGCGCAACAGCCAGATGGAAGATTTGGATATTTTGAACGTGTTCGATTTTAAGGATCCCGACCAGGTGGTGGGGGTGCGGTCGGCGACGACGGTGCCTTCGCAGATGTTGTATTTGATGAACTCACCATTTCTGAAAGGGGAGGCGTTGCGGATGGCGGAAGCGACGCGGGCGATGAGCGATGAGGCGCGGGTTTCGAAGGTGATTCTGGACGCGTTGGGTAGGCCTTCGACGAAGCGGGACGTAGATCAGGCGCGGCAGTTTTTGGCTGATTTCCGGGCGGGGTCGGCGAAGCAGTTGACGAAGCAGAGTGAGCCGCCGGTGGACTTGGAGGTCGCGGTGTGGGCTCGGTATTTCCACGCAATTTTTGCGTCCAGCGAATTTCTGTACCGTAGATAAGGATTCCGATATGTCTCATCTGATCGACTCGACTCCGCACGACCGCCGTGGCTTTCTTCGCTCGTTAGGAGGCGGCTTTGGGTCGCTGGCGTTTGCGGCGATGGCGGCGGGCGAGGCGCTGGATCCGCTGGCCCCGAAGAAGCCGCATTTCGCGCCGAAGGCGAAGCGGGTGATTTTGCTATGGATGCAGGGGGGGCCATCGCAGGTGGACCTATTTGACTGCAAGCCGCGGTTGAAGCGGGAGGGGGGCGAGAAGATACCGTTTGTGGTGAACTCGACGAAGATTCGGTCGGAGGAGACGGCGCGGTTGTTGCCGCCGGTGGCGGACTTTAAGCAAGTAGGCGGGGCGGGGCTTTGGATGTCGGACCTGATGCCGCACTTGGCGAAGAAGGTGGACGAGCTTTGCTGGCTGCGCGGGATGGTGACGGATAGCCCGGCGCATCCGGCGGCTATCCGGTTATTCCAGACGGGTTCATCGCAGTTCGTTCGGCCGTCGATGGGTTCGTGGATTACGTATGGGCTGGGGACAGAGAATCGGAATTTGCCAGCGTTTATGGTGATTAGCCCGATGTTGTACGGGGACGACGGGAGCCCGCTGCATTATTCAAACGGGTTTTTGCCGACGATTTACCAGGGGATGCGATTGGGCGATGCGCGGACACCGGTGAAGAATTCGAAGATCGGTTACCTGGGCGACTCGTCGCTGTCGGCGGACTTGCAGCGCCAGCATTTGGACTTGATTCAGGCGCGGAACCGGATGGATCAGGAGATGGCCGGGGCGGACCCGAATGTGGAGGGGTTGATTCAATCGTATGAGTTGGCGTTTCGGATGCAGGTGCAGGCGCCGGAGGTTTTTGACGTGATGCGGGAGTCGGAGGCGACGCGGGAGTTGTATGGCATGGGGGAGGACGCGACCGACAATTTTGGACGGAAATGTTTAATGGCGCGACGGTTGGCGGAGGCTGGGGTTCGCTATATACAGGTTACGGACAATGGGTGGGACCATCACGGCAAGATAGGGACGACGCTGCGGAAGAGTGCGACGGGGATTGATAAACCATTGACGGGATTGTTGACGGATTTGAAGGCGCGGGGTTTGCTGGAGGATACGTTGGTAGTTTGGACGGGCGAGTTTGGCCGGACCCCGTTTGACCAATCGATGGGGGGGGCGCGGGCGGATGCGGGAAGGGACCATAACCCGAACTGTTGGACGATGTTTATGGCGGGGGCGGGGGTGAGGCAGGGGATGGTGCATGGCGAGACGGACGAGTATGGGTGGAAGGCGATCAACGATCAGGTACACGTGCATGACCTGCATGCGACGATTTTGCATCTGATGGGATTGGACCATGAGCGGCTGACGTATCGGCATAGCGGCCGGGATTTCCGGTTGACGGATGTGCACGGGAATGTGGTGCGGAAGATCCTGTCGTAGCTCGTCCCCTCAAGACGGGTTTCGCCGCGCGGAAACCGTTATTGGTGGATCTGGTAGACGACTAAATCGTCGTCCTCGTGAAAGATCGTCACGCCGTTATGGGACGACGAATAGGCTGCGATGAACTCGGCTGCGCGATAGGCCATGGAGGTTCTACCTGGGCTGGTCGCATAGTAGAAGCTGTTCGACGAATTTCCGGGAACCGCCAATTTTGCGATCTGGGGCAAGGGTCGTTTCTCGACGAAGATGAAAATGTCGGCGAGTTCGAATGGAAGCCGAAAAGCCTTGTCGGCGGCGGCCGTGGTGGGAAACTCGTCCAGGAATTGCGGCAATTCTTTGTGCCAGCCTCGACCGGTGACGAAGGCGGTCTCGTGCATCGGAGATACGACAATCCAACGGTTTCTCTGGAACTTGCGGGCAATCCGATCTGCTGCGCGCGCGGCGGACTCATACTGAAATGGACCGTTGGGCGGCACGGAAGGTAAGGGAGAGGCCAGCGAAGAAAGGCCAAGCAGAAAGAGCGCGGCGACACTGGCTTTGCGCAGTATGGGAGGCCCCGAGCGCATGAGTCCAAACCCGACAAATCCGATCGCCAAGCTAGCGAGCGCGATGAGGAACAACTCTGGAAGGGTCGGCGCCAATAGCCAAGCCAGCAGCAATCCGGAACACGCGGTGCCGACAGATCGGCGTCCGGCACCGACGGCAGCGATTAGCACCAGAGTCGCCCAGAGGGTGGCGTCGGGGGTCGTTGCGGCCTCTATCCCTGGCCCAGACGAATAGTGCCAGAAAGGTATGACCGCTAACACCGCCGGCCAAGGGGACCTCGAATACGCATAGGAACAGCAGACGATCGCGCTGAGGATGAGCAGGTAAAGTAGCGGGACGCTGAGGCGCACGACGGTGGCGGCGTCTAAACCGCTAGCCAAGGCGATAGGCGCCAACAATGTAGCCGAAGCGTCACGCACCGATGCGGAGCCGTTGAGCAGCGTGCCGAGCGAAAGAGTTTGGGCATACCCCGCGGCGGTCGGAAAGCGGAGATTGGAGAGCGGGTTCCACGCAAAATGCAGAAACATGGCGAAGATCAACAGGGTTAGGAATAGGTAATCCTGGGACAGTTCAAGGGTACGGTCCAGCACGTGACGCATCCGGCTTCGCTGCTCGACACTCCGCAACAGCCGCGCATAGCCGAACGTCCAGGAGTCCAGGTCGTACAGCCAACCATTTCGGGAAGCCAGCACGACGGTGCCAACTATCCAGACCGCGTATGCAGTGAATACGATGCCGGGCAAGTACAATTTCCACGCCCCTAGGAGGAAACCCAGGAATACGAGGAATAGTGCCGTGCGTACAAAACCAACGGCCAGCAGGTCCGAAAAGCGTGACGTTGCGGCCGTGCTAAACATTCGGGCCGCCAACGTCGGCAGGAGAACCAACAACACGACCATGGGAATGGCGACGCGAAGAAATTCAATCCAGATTTGCATGGTTAGGCGGCCGAGGCGAAGTGGCTGTAGTCCACGGTCCGGCTAAGGCGGAGGTAGCCCACGGTGGTTAGAATGGCGAAGACAGCGCTTCCCGCCGCGAACCCGTAAACGGCGTTTTCATACTGCCCGACCCGGGAGCAGGTATAGCCGACAATCAGGTTCACCATGAGGCTGGCCAGAATCGAGCCGAGGGCCCCGGCAGGCCGGGAAAGCGCAAAGAAAAGACTGGTATTCCAGAGGCCGAAAACCAGCAGCGGATAGGACGCCACAGCCACGGCGGCCACCTTCCGCATCGCCTCGGTCGGCAGCAACCCGTAGTGGACGGCAATCGAATAGGTTGCCAGCCCGAGTGCGACCGCGACCGGTAGAAACCATGCGGCCCTCCGCAGATAGAAGCGCTGTAATTCGGCGTTGAACGCGGCGGCCTCCCGAACGTTGAAGCCGCTCTGAGCGGCATTCATATGCCGGTAGAAAGCCAGGACCGACATGTGCACCCAGCCAGCCTGGCCGATGAAGGCGATCATGGCAATATCGAGAGCGGTCTCGTAATCGCCCCGGAATTGCAGCGGAAGCGAGGAACTCGTGGCGTGCGAGGTCCAGGCCAGGATTCGATCGGAGAACAGAAACAGATAGTAGCAGGAGCCATACAAAAAGTAAGGCGCGATTTTGTGCGCCACGCGTAGGGAAAAATGTTCGCCGCGGCCTTGTTTTTTGCGATTGCGCCGCATCACAATGGCGGCCACGGCGAATGCGATTGCCGCCGTGGCCGCCACTCCGAAAAGCTGCGCGCCGAGCAGTGGCCATCCCCCGCCAAGGTGCAGCGAGGCGACAACGCCAATGCCCGCCAGCACCGCCGCTCCAACCGCCCAACCCATCTCCAATGCGTAAAGAATCCCGCAGGCCAGCCACAGTAAGCCGAGGAACAAGTGAAACGCGAGCGCTATCCAGTCAATAGGTGTCGGCAGCCACCGAAAATACTGATTGAACGCCCACCCCAGTCCCAGAGTGCCCACCAAGGTTTTGATCCCGAGTAGTGTCCAGTGATAACAAGTCGCACGGGCTTCGTCCCACTGTTCGCATTGCAGTTGGAAGAGCGTTCGGCGGGCTGAGGCCTGGATGATCCCGCCGGTGACGAGAAAACTGGAGATCGTGCCAATCGCCACGGCGGTGGCAAGATCGGCGGAGAGATCGCCTCCCCAAAGGGAAATTCGGTACAGCAATGAAGTAATCGTGCAGATGAGAACGGGAATCGCGAAGGTAACGCCGTTGAAGAGCTGGGCCAAACGTGACTTCTCAGCAGGTTTGGTCGCGGCGTAGTCCCCGCCGGTGACGTTGCAAAGCTGCTTACGCGCCAGGGCGAAGGTCGAAGGTAAGCCAAATTCGGTGCGGGCAACTTCGTCGGTCACACCTTCCATCTCCAGTCGGACGGCTAGGTCATAGGCGTCCAGCGCCGGACGAAGAGTGCCGGTCGGAGAGGGTGCGGTTAAGCAATTTGGACTGTTTCGTAGCAACTTTGTCTTTCCTCGTACTGTGCCAGAAACGGGCGAATGGCTTTTTCGAGCGTATAGTGCCGTTGCGCCCGTTCCAAGGCAGCCTCAGACAGCTTGTTCCGCAGACTGGATGCGCCCGGTCCGTCCAACACCGTCAACAGCGCGCGAGCCAGTTCCTCCGGGTCGTTGGGTCTCACTAGCAGGCCAGTACCGTTCAGGGCATCTCCGACATTTCCGACATCGGTGGCAACGACCGGGCAGCCAGAAAACATCGCTTCCAGAATCGTATAGGGCAGCCCCTCGGACACGCTCGGCAGGCAAAACACATCGGCCTTTCGCATCTCGATTTCCGCCTCGTTGGTAACGCCAAACTCGACTACGGTTTCCAGGTGGTTCTCGGCGATGATGCGTTGACACTCCGCAAAATAGACCGGATCGGCAACCTCGCCCAGAATGCGAAAACGCACGAGTGGGACTTGGTCTCGCACAAGGGCCGCGGCCCGGAGCAGAGTATCAATGCCCTTCAAGGGGAAGATCCGGGCCAGCGTCAACACAGTCGGTCGGGGCGACGGCGGCTTTGGCGCCGGAAAGAAGCGAAGCGGGTCAACCCCGTTTGGGACGAATTCAATTTTGGCTGGATCGACGCCAAAAGCGACCTGCCATTTCCGATTGAATTCCCCGAGGCAAGTCACGTGGTCGGCGTAGTGATAGTTCATCCGGACGATGGCTTGATTCCAGCCCAACAGGAAACGACGACAAGGCTCACTGGCGTTCATCCTCGACAGGGAGACATAGAACTCCCGTAAGTGAATGCCGTGTTCGGAGATCAAAAAATGGGTACCGTTCTGGAGTTTGGAGAGCACGCCGGGGACCGCCGCCAAACCAGCCATAGAGGCGTGCACCACATTGGTGGCAATGTTCGGACGAGCCGTAATGGCGAGATATCGCACGAGCCAACGCATGCAGGTAGTCGCATCTTCCAGGGAAAGAACGGGCGATTGTGCGCTGCATCTTTTGAAGCATCCCCAGGCCAGCGATGAAGTCATCGTCGCGGGGTAGTCATAGCTTGCGAAGAAGAGTTGCAGCGTCGCCAGCGCTTGTCCTAAGGCAATTGGATCGGAGGCAGAGTCAGCAAAGACGCTCCGCACTACCACTGAAAACGCGGGCAGGAAACCTTCGGCGATCTTGTCATCCGTCGTGAGCAGTTTCCGTTCATACGAGTCCGAGAATGAGCCGGATGGATAACCTGGATCCTCGTTGCCCCAGAGCGAAATTGCTTCCAGGCTGCGCACATTTTGGGGTAGGTTGTACACCTTGGCTTGAAACGGCGAGTTGACGATGGATAAAAGATGGAAATCAACGTTGGAGAGCCGCCGCACGAGTTGGTCGCACCACGTGCTGACTCCGCCGTGATAGTGCGGATAGGTTCCGTCCATGGTTAAGAGAACAGAGGTGGTCAAACGGGGCCCCCATGGGCGAACTCAACGGTACACTCCATTCCTATTAAGATACTCCCTGGCTGTGGATTCGGCATGATGATCCGAACGACGTGGGAGCGTTCCAGTTGATCGGGAACCAGTTGGATGTCTCCCACGGCGGCGGTAACGGCTTGGGGCGGGTCGCCTGGGATCACGATCTTTACTGGACTGCGGCCATGAATCATTGCCGCGAGCCGCGCGGTGACGGGAACTTCGACCTGCAAGTTTTGTAGATCCGCCATTTGAAACAGGGGTGCCCATCCACCGGCAAGCGCACCGGGTTGCACTGAAACTGTTAAGACGGTACCTTTCCCCGGAGCCAGAACGCGTAAGGCCTTCAATTGCCGTTCGGCTAGTTCGTAAGTCGTCCTTGCGTCCTCATATTCCAATTGGGCCGAGGGATCGGCCTTGGGTTCGGTGGTGGCTTTCTGAATCATGACCATCTTCAGTTGAGAGGCAGCGGCGCGCGCTTCCTGTTCCAGTCGGGTCTTCGTGCGCTTCGCATTCTCCAGTGTTGCAAGGTCCACGTCGAATTGCCGCCGAGCGGTTTCCAAGTCGTGCGCGGTCGCCAAATGCTGCTGCACGAGCTTGGCGAGGTTGGCAACCTCCTTTTGCGAGCGGGCATAGCCTGATTCGACCGCGTCCAGCGAATAAAGGGCCAGCCGCGACCGGGCGTCCTGGCTTTGCTGGACTGCGCTTTGTTGCTGCTCGCGCCACAAAAGCGCGGCCGTTTGTGGTTTGTCGCGCAATCGCGAACTGGCGAATGCCAGCCGACGCCGGGCTCGATCCAGGCGTTCCACCAAGTCAGGGGACTCCAATTCCGCCAATAGTTCTCCTTCCGCCACTACCTGTCCCGGTTTGACGTGGACCGAAACCGCGCGTCCGATGAACTCCACGGTCACCGGCATCAGTTGGACCGCTCGGATACGCCCAGGCAAAACGGTCTTAGGCCCGCATTCAACACACCCGGACACGTTTTCTGAAAAGGGCGGGAGCGTCAGCCAGACCATCAGCAACACGAGCCATCCCTTGACGAACTTCCACGCGATCGCATCGGCTAGAAGGCCACTCTTGATTTTGACAATCATCGGATTTCCTTAGATAACATGCTGCGCCAGGGGCGATTTATTCGGAGCCAAGGCGTTGGGCAATTCCAGTTGTGTCCTGGATCGGTCCGGCTCAATAGATGTCGTATTGCTCTGTCAGTTGCCGGTAACTTGCTGTTGCAACTCTTCTCGTTCGTCCTGCAAGCCACAGATCACCATCAAGGTGAATAGCGTGTTCTTGCGAGCGCAACTCGCCTTCACCAGCGCCGCTTCCGCCTGCAGGTCGGCTTCCTCGGCGTGGGCGGCAGAGCCAAATCCGTCCAACCCATTGTCGGCACGGACTTTTACCATCTCTTTTTTCTTTCGGCTTAGCTCGACGCGGCGGCTGGCGAGTTGGAGCCGATCCATGCTCGCTTGCACGACAGCCCGCATCGACAATAACTCTGAACGTAGTTCGTTTTCCATCGTCCGAGCTTCTAGTTCAAGGGCGTGGATCCGGGCGATCAACAGATCCCTTTCCGCGGCGCGCTCGCCTGTTTGCCGCATTGGGATAATCAGGTTGATACCGCTCTGCCCGCTATGGCCGCCAATCAGGTTCGGGCGGGTCGTGTTTACAAGACCGTTAACCCCATTGGCCAGATAGGAATAACCAGCCGATACCGAGTCCACCGAAATTGCTTTGCGCGGGCCCGCTTTCTCCCGGAGCCCGGCGATTTTTTCGCGGAGCAGTTTTGATTCGCGGCGATAAAATAGAGCCGATTCGAACATTTTCTCAACCGGCGGCAGATTGGCTTGCAGGGAGGCGCCCGAAATTTTCACATCCTCGACTTCCAGGTTTTCCGCTTCCTCCAGCCGACCGGTCAGTGAAGCTAGCTGCACGCTTGCAAGCCGCCGCTCCATGTCGATGTCAATACGTTGTTGCTCCAGTTCCAACACTTCCTGCTGAAACGCAATCTGGTCCACCGCAGTCACTCTTGATACCCGCAACAAACGGTCCAATTCCCGTTCTTTCGTCCGTTTGACTGCCAGCGCCTGTTCCAGTTGCCGCGAGATCTGCTGCTTTTCGAGGAGGTCAAAAAAGGCGCGCGCGGTCTCAATCTCGGTCCGGGACCGAAGTCGCTCCGCCGCCAAATCCGCCGCCAACACGTCGAAATGGGCACCTTCCATGGTCAGATGCGAAGGTGCGTTCCGTTTCCCCATAAGCAGGCTGGAGCCAATGGTGGCCGCCAACAAAGCGGGGCTGGAGAAGGAGAAGATACCAAGTGATGGACGCAACTCCACCTTCCATTTATTCGCCGCCTCCAACACCCGAAGTTGGCTGGCCGCCACTTCGCCACGGGTGTTTTCGGCCTTGGCCCGGGCCACCGCGGCGTGGAGCGCTTCCGCCAAGCTTAGGGGCCGGGTTTTGGGAGCCGCCGGCAAAAGGCAGGCGGCTCCCAGAACAAGTATTAGGAATCGGTTCATTTCCTTCTCTCCTTCCCGTGTATTGAACTAGAACAACGGGACGAAGACCGTTCCGCCCGCCGAGATCGGAATGAACGATTGGTTCTGGCCTCCGTAGGAGAGGCACCCGGCCGCACAGACGCCAGTGACGGGGATGGAAGCCGCGCCCCGCGCCGTGAAAGTGATTCCTGAACCCGGGTTATAGGTCGCCTGCACGCCTGCGGCATTGAACGCCATTCGGTCCTCCATTTTCTTGCCCAAGGCAGTCTGCGACAGGCTGGCTACGGGTAAGTTGGAGATTTTCATGAATTTTTCAAAGGTCGCGGTCATCACGTCCGTGAAGAGCGAAGCTTTTCCCTCAAAACGAATGAAGTTCGATTGGTGGAACATGAGCGGATAGGTTTCATACCGCAGCATATAGCCCAGATAGGTCGAGCTTTCGCGGTCCACAATTTGCGCGTAGGTCTGGGTGGTGGTGAAGAAGGGAGCGCCGCTAGCGAGACGGAAAATGCCGTTGGGACCGTAGAAGTAGTTGTATTCGTCCGGCAGGGAGCCGACAGCTCCAACTCTGCCCGACTTGGTGTTGTAGTAAACATTCGTCGCGCGTCGTGGGATATAGAGAATGGACGGCACGTAAGGACTGCGCACGCCGGTGTTCGGTTTCGCCGGCATCCAGTCGGGCCGTGAGGTGTCCGAGACCAAGTACTTGATCCCGGCAGCCTGCGCCGCCAACAGGAAATTCGTGTTGCGCAAACCGGATATGTTCGGTGTCACAGCACTCGTTCTGTCGTTGGGAAGACCTAGGTTTTGAGCGATGGCGATGTTCTGATTCAGTTGGCTCTGCGACTCGGCGAAGGTTGCCGCTTTGCAGATGCCGCTGTTCGGGACTGGATTGTAGCAGTCCAGATTTTCATGATCCCAGGTGTGGTTGACCCAGGAGAAGGAACCTTTCCTCAAACGCAATTCCGCCAACAGGGTGGCTGTTGCGGGGGTACCGCCTGCCGTGGTCGCTCCGAATCCGTTAAAGGCATGCGTCACCCGGAAGTCTTTCGTCTGCGGTTTGGCTCGCCAGGCTTTCTGCCAATCGTCCAGCGCTGAGAGGTCGCCGCCATCCATCCGGTCGGTGGGGCACTGGGCTGACGGATCATACGTCGGATCCACCGAGAAGGCGGTCGGTCTGCAAGCCGTGATGGATGCCACAAATAGATCGTTCGGCAGAAAGAAGTCGTCATTTTGGGGGGTCAAGTGGATGCGGCGTTCTCCGACAAAGATCCCTTTGGTAACCCAATTGAAGATTCCGTAGTTCAGCGCCAAGGAATGCGTTAGATACGGGTTGTTGTCGAACGTCAAGGCCATGAATTCCCGCCCGTCGCCCTTGGTGTGGGTGACGCCAGCGATTCCGGAACCCATGGTGAGGATTGGCGTTGTCGTTTCTCCGACGGCAGGGGCCGCGGCGGCCAAATAGAGATAGGCGTCAACGACTTTAAGCGGATTCGTCCGGACGAGGTAGGTGAAGATGGTGCTGGAGGCGCTGGCGAACGTCAGGTTTGCCGGTGCAGCCGCGCTGGTTGGCATTGCCGAGACAGCGGCCATTCCGTAGCGGGCTTCCGGATAGGTGTAATAACTCACCACTCGGACGCCATGGGACCGCATATAGTCGTCCATACGGGTCCAATCGGCGGTCTTCAATGCACTCATCCAGACTCCGTTATTGGAATAGCCCAGACCGCCAGTGGCCAAAATGATACCTTGGTAATTTCCGCGCCTCGAGGCTGGATCTACGAGCGCAGGCAGGGGAGTTTGGCTAAGGACGACGGCTTCATAGGGCAGATTCAAATAGTCCAGGTAGAACTTAAGCGCGGCGAATCCTGGCTCGGTACCGTCGCCCGAAAGCACGAGAAGCTTCATATTGACTGCGCTTTTAAAGAGCCCGGACGGAAGGATCGCGGTAGTAAACGTTGGCGTCGAAGTCTGTGTGGTCGTTGTCGGCCACTTGACGTTAAGAGCGGGAAGGGGCGCGGAGGGTTTGACGTTTTGCGGCTTGTCGGGTTTGTTGGGAGAATCAGCCACGGCGGAAACGCACAACGAGAGTCCGGTGACAAACGCGAGCATTGGGAATCGAGAGATTGGCATAGTTTGTTTAGGTCCTTGAGTTCGGCCTTCTTCATTTTCTAGGAGTGATCTGAATCGGTAAATAGGACACTCGTCGTAGTCCTGAGGGAACGACGGGGGCCAATAGTCCTGTACCTGAAATGAGTCTTGGGTACTAGAGCATTCGCGGTCGTAGTGCTCTAGTCTGTTCTGATGCCACGTTGTTCCTTCCTTCCGGTGACGCTCTTTTTGACGTCAACCGGACTATTCGGCCAAGCCCAGGCAATCTGGCGACCGCCCCCGCAAGTCGACTGGCAGTGGCAGTTGACAGGGCCGGTTGACCAAAATGTGACCGCCAGCGTTTTCGATATTGACCTTTTCGATAATGACGCCTTGATCGTAGCCTCGCTCCATGCCAAGGGCCGCAAAGTGATCTGCTATGTTAGCGTCGGCACGTTTGAGGATTGGCGACCCGACGCCGCCCGCTTCCCGGAGGCGGTGAAGGGGCTGCCGCTGGCGGACTTCCCGAACGAGCGCTGGCTGGATATTCGCCGGCTTAACGATTTGAAGCCAATCCTTGAAGCTCGCTTCGACCTGTGCAAGCAGAAGGGGTTCGACGCGGTGGAACCCGACAACGTCGATGCGTATACGAACCGCAGCGGATTCCCACTGACCGCGCGCGATCAGATGGAGTTCAACACGTGGATCGCCTCAGCCGCCCATGCCAGAGGCCTTTCCGTGGGTTTGAAGAACGATCTCGATCAGGTGCGGGAGTTGGAGCCGTTGTTCGACTGGGCGCTGAGCGAACAGTGCTTTCAGTATAAGGAATGCGCCCTGCTCAAACCTTTTCTGGACAGAGGCAAGGCGGTGTTGGAGGTGGAATACAAAATGGACCCCGCCAAGTTCTGCGCCGACGCCAAT
>JANXMS010000162.1 GCA_025354525.1 Acidobacteriota bacterium | reverse complement strand
GATTAGAGCGATACCCGCCTTAATGGAGACGTTCTGGAAACCCGAACTACCGGCCCCGTATTGGGCGGACGGCAAACTACGTTTGTCCCAGCTCAGGGCCCCGTCCATGCACGCGCTTGTCGTCGATCTCGCCGAGGCTCTATCCCCCTTCCTCTCTCCCGACATTGCTCCGGATCTCTTCAGACGTCGCGGATTTGCCCTCTGTTAAGTCAATACTTTCTATAGATGGTGTGGCGAATCGATCAGGGGATCTCGGAGCGTGCTGTGCGCTTGTTTGGGTTCTAGCGGGGAAGCGAGAATATCGCCGTCGCGGCGCGGGGAATGTGCAAATCGGGCCTTATGGCGATTTCCAAGGGCGCTGGGAGGAGAGTGAATACCAGCCTTCAGTTTTCCTCGCTTTCCACTGCCCGCAATTTCCACGGCCGACCCAGAGGAACAAGTACGCTTGCTCGCCCCTCGCCGGCGAACTTGAACTGGCACTTCTACCCACGTCAAACGGCGAAGAACCCGTTCCAGCCCTCTTCGTGGTCTTTCATCAGGCGAACCTCAGGAGCCTCGCCATGCCCTTAGCTGTTTGTAGCCAAGCTTGTTCAGCGGCGGCGAGACGCTGCTTCCCGCCTGCTGTGAGCTTGTAGAACTTGGCCTTCCGGGCGTTGGCGGTAACGCTCCATTCGCTCGACAGAAATCCGTTCCGTTCCACGCGGTGGAGGGCGGGATAAAGCGAGCCTTCCTTGATCGACAAAAGTCCGGCGGAGGCTTCCTGGATGTGGAGCGTGATGCCGAAGCCATGATTGGTGCCGCGGGCAAGAGTTTTCAGGATGAGGAGTTCGAGTGGCGGCATTCCCCTAGCCTTCTAGGGTAGAAGTCTAGGGCACAAGAACGCTTGAGTCGAGGGGTATACTGCTTGCATAGTCATGGCAAAGAATTTCATGGATTTGACAGGCCGCGTAGCGGTCGTGATGGGCGGGACGTCGGGAATCGGCGCGGTGCTTTCGCAGGGGTTGGCCGAAGCCGGAGCGACCGTGGTGCCGACGGGTCGGCGGGAAGCCGAGCTGAACGCGGTTTGCGACGGGATTGAAGCCGGAGGCGGGCAGACGCTGCGGCAGGCTTGCGACGTCCAAAAACGGGAGTCGATTGACGCGCTGCGGGATGCGGTGTTGGCCAAGTTCGGCCGGGTGGACATTCTACTAAACGTAGCCGGGATGACGTTTCGGAAAAAGACGGCGCTTGTCGAGGAGGCCGAATGGAACCGGTTGATGGACGTTAACGTGACCGGAACCTTGCGGGCGTGCCAGAGCTTTTACGAGCCGCTGAAGGCGAACGGGAAGGGTCGCGTGATCAACATCGCGTCGTTGAGTTCGTACGTGGGTCTTCTGGAAGTGACGGCCTATGCCACATCGAAAGCGGCGGTATTGCAGTTGACGCGGCAATTGGCGGTGGAGTGGGCGAAGGAAGGCATCAACGTGAACGCGATCGCGCCGGGCGTGTTCCGCACGGAGTTGAACGCGGCTCTGCTCGATGGAACCGAACGCGGCAAGGAATTCTTAATGCGAACCCCGATGAAGCGCTTTGGCCAGCGGGAGGAGTTGTTGGGAGCGGCGTTGCTGCTAGCGTCCGACGCGGCCAGCTACATCACCGGGCAGTGCCTGGCGGTCGACGGCGGCTTCCTGGCCAGCGGCGTGAATCAGTAACGGATTTCGCTACTCTATTCGAATGCGGTTTGCATTCGGAATCTTGTTCGGCCTGAGTCTGTGGGCGGAGACAAAGCACCAACTGAAGGTGACGCCCGAGACGGTGATAGTGGGCTTCTATGACCCGCGGAGCAAACCCGCTCTGCGCATCGCCTCGGGCGACACCGTAGTGGTGGATACACTCGGTGTCGCTTCGCCCCAGGCTCTCGAAGGGGCAGGTGTGGCTCCGGACCAAGTGCAGCCGGAGTTGCGGGCTGTGGTGAAGGCGAAGCCCGAGGCGCGAGGGCATTTTCTGACGGGGCCGATCTACGTCGAAGGGGCTGAACCCGGCGACGTCCTGGAGGTCCAGATTCTCGATGTGAAAATGGCCGTGCCCTATTCGTACAACGCAATGGGGGCGGCCGGCGTTTTGGCCGACGAGTTCACGATCGGGAAGCGACGATTGATCGAACTCGACCGACAGAAGATGGTTGGCAAGTTTAGCGCGGGAGTAGAGGTGCCCCTGCGGCCGTTCTTCGGCAGCATGGGCGTGGCTCCACCGGAGGCCACAGGCAAGATCAGCAGCCGCGCACCCGGGATCCACGCGGGGAACATGGACAACCGCGAGTTGGTGGCGGGGACGACGGTTTTCATTCCGGTCCACGTAAAAGGGGCGCTGTTTCAAGTGGGCGATGGACACGCGGCGCAGGGAGACGGCGAAGTGGACGTTACCGGGCTGGAGACGTCGTTGCAGGGAACGTTTCGGTTTATCGTGCGCAAGGACAAGAAGCTGGTTTGGCCGCGGGGCGAGACGCCGACCCACTTCATCGCGATGGGCTTCGATGAGAGCCTGGATAAAGCGACGAAGCTGGCCGTGCAGCAGGCGGTGGAGTTCCTCGTAGGTGAGAAGGAGCTGAGCAAGGAAGACGCTTACATGCTGGTCAGCGTAGGCGTGGATCTGCACATCACGCAGCTCGTCGACGGCAACAAAGGCGTGCACGCGATGATCCCCAAGCGGCTGTTTACAAACAAATAGCCAGAATCGCCGGGCAACGTCGCGCCGCCAGCTCCCCGAAAGCTCGGACAGATTGGCGACGAAGCTGACAGTGCAGCTGGCGGTGGAGTTCCTTGTGAAGGAGAACGAGCTTGGTCAGCCTAGGCGAAAATCTTCACATCACAGGGCTCGTCGACGGCAACAAAGGCGTTCCCCAAGCGGCTGTTTACATACAAATAGCCAGAATCGCCGGGCAACGTCGCGCCGCCAGCTCCCCGAAAGCTCGGGCAGATTGGCGACGAAGTTGGCAGTGCAGCTGGCGGTGGAGTTCCTTGTGAAGGGGAACGAGCTTGGTCAGCGTAGGCGTGGATCTGCACATCACAGGGCTCGTCGACGGCAACAAAGGCGTTCCCCAAGCGGCTGTTCACAAACAAATCGCTAGAATAGCCGGGCAACGTCGCGCCGCCAGCTCCCCCAAAACTCGGGCAGATTGACGACGAAGCTGGCACTGCAGCTGGCGGTGGCGGTGGAGTTCCTTGTGAACGAGAACGAGCTCTTGGTCAGCGTAGGCGTGGATCCTCACATCACAGGGCTCGTCGACGGCAACAAAGGCGTTCCCCAAGCGGCTGTTGACATACAAATAGCCAGAATCGCCGGGCAACGTCGCGCCGCCAGCTCCCCGAAAGCTCGGGCAGATTGGCGACGAAGCTGGCAGTGCAGCTGGCGGTGGAGTTCCTTGTGAAGGAGAAAGAGCTTGGTCAGCCTAGGCGTAAATCTTCACATCACAGGGCTCGTCGACGGCAACAAAGGCGTTCCCCATGCGGCTGTTCACAAACAAATCGCTAGAATCGCCGGGCAAGGTCGCGCCGCCAGCTCCCCGAGAGCTCGGGCAGATTGGCGAGCGAGCGAGCCAGATCTGAGTTCGTTTTGTCGAAATGCATCACCTGGTTTGCGCGAGCAATGGTCCAATCTGAATGGGGTCGGGCAACCAGGGTAAGCTCGTCGCCGGGCGAGAGGGCACCTTCGGTGAGTACGCGGAGATACCAGCCGGTGCGGCCGGTGTCAAGGATCTGAACCACCAGATCCTTGATGCCCCAACGCTTGGCTTGCTTCCAGCACGGCTGCCGGGGTTGAGTCACCTGCGCGACGACATCGGTGCCGATTCGCCATCTGTCCCCGACGCAGACGCTCGTTTCGTCGAGGCCGGCGATCGTGAGATTTTCGCCCATCGCTCCACCGGTCCAGTCCCGATTCTGGGCTTCTTGCCGCCAGTACGGATAGTGGTCGACCGAGTAGGCAAGCACCGCCTTGTCCGGTCCGCCGTGGTTCTTATGATCGGCGACCTCGTCCCCATTCAGGCCAAGGGTTCCGACGATCACGGGGCCTTCGATCTGGTACTTGTACGTCGCCGTAACCCAGTCGCCATAGTCCTGCGCTTGACCGATTTGTATCGACTCGAGAAGCATCAGTAGCCGACGACCTCCGCCCGAGAAAATACGACAGGAGGCAGGCCGAGGCGCGTGCAAGCGTCATCGAGCATCGCGCCCGTGCGGGTGGCACCACAACGAGTCACACCAAGGGCGCGAACGGCGAGCAGCGCGTCGAGATCGCGGACCCCACCGGCGGCTTTCACCTGAATGTGCGGCGCGGCATGCTTGCGCAGCAGGATGAGATCGGCATGGGTGGCACCCGTAGGCGCGTACCCGGTCGAAGTCTTCACCCAGTCCGCCCCAATCTCGCTGCAGATTTCACAAAGCCGAATCTTCTGCTCGTCGTTGAGGTAGGCGTTCTCGAAAATAACCTTCACTTTTTGGCGGGCGGTGTGGGTTTCATCAACAACGGCGCGAATGTCAGCCGCTACATAGTTCCAGTCGCCGGAGAGCACCTTGCTGATGTTGACCACCATGTCGAGTTCCTGGCCGCCGTCGGCGAGAGCCTGCTTTGTTTCAGCTAGCTTGATGGCGGTGGTGTGGCCGCCGTGAGGGAAACCGATGGTCGTGCTAGCCTTCACCTGCGAGCCGTGCAGCATCATTGCACAGCGCTTCAGAGCATACGGAAGAATGCAAACGCTGGCTACATCGTAGGCCTTAGCAAGGAGGATGCCCTGCTCCAAATCCGTCGTCGTGAGAGTCGGATTCACGAGCGAGTGGTCGATCATCTTGGCTACGTCAAGGTAGGAATAGTCATTGATAGGCGCTTCGCTCAAGCTTAGCGCCGCCAACGCGAGCGCGCCGTGGGCCGAACGTTCCAGCCGGATGCCCGTGGGTGGGAACATCCGGACGCGATTGGCAATCGTTGTCTCGATCGGGCCGAGCAGCCGATCGCCAAGCGCGGAAAGCCCCCCGCCGTACACAATTAGTTCCGGGTGAAGCGCGCTGATCATGTTGGCGGCGGCCAGGCCTAGGTCCTGACCCGCGCGGGTGAAGAGGGGACGACACTCGGGAATTTCCACCATTTCGGCAACCGTGACGGAACGACCGAGCAGAGCGGTACCGGCGCGGGCCAAGGCCGGTCCGCTAGCCAGGGTTTCAAGACAACCGCGGGTGCCGCACGTGCAGGCCGGGCCGTAAGGTTCAATCACTTGATGGCCGAGTTTTCTCGCGGCACCGAGAGGCCCCAGGCGGAGCCTTCCAGCAAGGACAACCCCGCCGCTGATGCCCGGTGCCAAGCGTGTCGACCAGCATGTTCGGGACCGAGCGGCCGAAGCGGAATTCGCCGCCACTGGCTGGCAGATTCGGCATCGCCCCTGGACCGGTCGACCAGTCCCGGTACGCCGATGCCGTGCGCCAACGGCGACCCGCCGAACTCGCGTACCAGCGACACGATTCGAGCCATAACGTGGTCAGACCCGCCGTCGGCCTCGGTGGGGATCGCTCGCCCCGCAACCAGGGTGCCATCGGCACGCCCGAGGGGCCCGGCAATCTTCGTCCCACCTAGGTCTATGGCCGCGTAGAACATCGGCGTCAGGATACCGTGTGATAGACTGAAGCAGAATTCTCATTCCTCATAAAGGAGGTAACACCATTCCATGGGCTCGCTAGGCACTCAGGAGATGATCCTGATTTTTATGCTGGCTTTGCTGGTTTTCGGTCCTAAAAAGTTACCGGAACTGGGCAGAACCGTGGCCAAAGCGATGGGCGAATTCCGACGGGCTTCGTCGGAGTTGCGATCCACGTTTGAACGCGAAATGAACTCCTTGGAGCGGGATAACGGATCTATGAAGGAGCTGACCGAGCTCCGGGATGTGACGCGTGAGTTCCAAAACGAAATTACGAACTACGACGACTCTTCCTATTACGACTATGGGGAATCGACCCCGCAGTTGACGGATTCCACCGCAACCTCTTCAACCACGGTAAGCGCATCCGCACCTCAGGGCGCTGAACAGACCACTCTCATTGAAGCCCCGGCCAATGAAGCCGCCGCAGTTACCCCGGAAGCTCCGGTAGTAGTGAAGGCAGCCGAAGGCACCGTGTCGCAAGGGTCAGTGGCTAGTTAATTCAAACCGTACTATATGTCATCGGAAGAGCATAAGGGGTCAACCCCGAACAGTGAACCCGTGCCAACGCAGCCGGAGACGCCCCCCGCGAAGGCGGAGGGCCATCTCGCTGCGCACGGCGAAACGCATGTGTCGCACGAGCAAACGACAGACGCCCATCATGACTCGCACCACTATGATGGGTACACCTACGACGATCCTTATTCCCAAGTTGCCCCTACGCCGTCGACTCCGACAGCAATAGCCGCGCCAGTAGTCCCCACCGCCTCGGCGGGCGGAAGCGGCTCGCCGCCTCCGTCTTCGAAAATCGATCCGGAAGACGAAGAAGACGACGGCATGCTCCGGATGAGCTTCATGGAGCATCTGGAGGAGCTGCGCGGCCGTCTGATCAGGACGCTAAGCGGCGTGGCCGTAGCGTTCTTTCTAGCAATGATTTTCGCCAACGAGATCTGGAAGCTGATCTCGGATCCAGCGGCGGATGCACTGCGGCGGCTCGGGTATCCCCCGACCTTGAAGCAATTGAGCCCAACCGACGCCTTCACCGTTATCTGGATGAAGGTCCCCTTGTTGACGGCAATCTTCTTGTCGTCGCCGTGGATCCTCTACCAGGTTTGGTCGTTCATTTCGCCCGGACTCTATAAGAAAGAACGGCGCTTCGCCGCTCCCTTCATCCTCTGCACGGCGGGATTGTTCATCCTTGGCGGCTTGTTCGCCTACTTCGTAGCGTTTCGGTTTGGGCTGGAGTTCCTACTCGGCATGGGTAAGGACATCAACGTCGAACCGGCCATCAACTTGGTCGATTACTTCGACCTGTTCGTCAACGTGACTTTGGGCATTGGCTTGGTTTTTGAAATGCCTGTAATCGTGTTCTTCTTAACATTCTTGCGCATTACAACCGCCAAGTTCCTGTTGCAGAACTCGCGCTACGCCATTTTGATTATCGTGATCTTAGCCGCCGTCGTCACGCCAACGCCCGACGTTTTCAACCTGATGATCTTCTCGGTTCCGATGGTATTTCTGTATTTCGTGGGCGTATTTGCGAGCTACCTGCTCGAGCTACGTCGTACGGATCAGAGCTTCCCGTGGGCTTCCGTGCTGGTGATTGTCCTGGCCCTCGCCGTCGTGGTGGGTGGCGTGATGTTCTTCGCGGTCACTCGTTACGGGTACAAATTGGTGCCGGCTTGGCCCTTCTTGTTGCGATGAATTAAATTAGAAGATTAGTACTAAGTTGGTGCAAAACAAGTACTTTTCACTCATGACGGCAGGATGAAATTGGGGTATGCTGCTTGAGAAACCACAACTTAAGCAGCAACCCAGATGGACCTATTTCAAGCGATTCAGGAATTGTACGAAGAGAAGCGTCGGCTTGACCAAGCCATCGCGGCCCTCGAAGGGCAGGGCGGAATCCATGCGGTTTCCGGCCCAGCCAAGCGAGGCCGGAAGTCGATGAACGACGTTGAGCGGAAGGAAGTATCCGCCCGAATGAAGCGATACTGGGACGGGCGGCGAAAGCCAGCCACGCTCTAGCGCTTGAAGAACCAAAGCCAAAAATATTGGCCCCCGGCACCATGTCGGTAGCGCGGTTCAAATCCACAGCGTTCGGCCATCGCAACAGCTTCTTCATCCGAAAAGGGAACGCCCAACCAAGTGTCCTCGGCGGTAGTCTTTAAGGTTGTATCGCCCTGCACCTGAAATTTAAAAAGCGCACCGGGCCGCAACAGCCGCGAAACCTCGCTAACGTATTTTTCGATCACTTCGCGGCTGGGAATATGCTGGAAGACAATCGTCGAAAAGGCGAAATCGAATTCGGTCGTCGGGATTACCTCCAGGTCGCTGCCGCTGTTCTGATAGACGTGCGCATGGGAAAACCGGACAAGGGCAGCCCTTGCCTGGGCGACCATCTCGGCGCTGATATCAACGGCATGGACCTCGCCAAACAGGCCGGCGAGAGCCCGGGTAACCCGTCCCGCCCCACAACCGATCTCGAGCACGCGCATGGCCTCCGGGTCCTTGCCCTGACAGATGTTCGTCATGTCGGTCAGGATTTCTTCCGCTACCGTGCGCTCCCCAGACTGGAAGAACTCGTCGTCAGTCCAGTCTTCTCGTGCCGTATTCACGTAGTAGCGAGCGTTTTCACGAGCGCGGGCGTCCCATTCGGAACGCATCTTCGAGAGGATATCGTCAGCCATAAAAAAGTTATTGTAACCCGCCCACGAACGGCTTTCAGTTTTGTATACTGGAACTAGTCGCATGTGGGCGGCTAGCTCAGTTGGGAGAGCACCACGTTCGCATCGTGGGGGTCGTGGGTTCGAATCCCATGTCGTCCACCAAATTTATCCTCCGGCATTAACATGGTCCTTTCGGACATCGATATTAAGCGATACATTGCGGAGGGGAAGATCCGGATTGAGCCGGAACTTCCGGCTGAGCAGTTCGGTTCCTGCTCGGTCGATTTTCGTTTGGGTAACGAATTTAGTGTTTTCGAGCACTCTCGGTTTGCCTTTATTGACCCCCGAGACAAGCGTGGTATCCAGGACATGATGAGAACCATCATCGTCCCCCCCGGAGAACCGTTTATTCTGCAACCGCGGGATTTCTGCCTCGCGATTACCGAAGAACGATTGGATCTGTCCGACGATGTCCTAGGTCGCCTGGAAGGCCGATCCAGTTTGGGCCGGATTGGCATTATCGTACACGGAACAGCCGGGTTGTTCGATCCGGGCTGGACAGGAAGGGCGACGTTGGAGTTGTCGAATTTGGGCCGGGTTCCGGTGGCGCTCTATCCAGGGATGCGCATTTGTTCCTTCACGTTCGAACAGTTGACGACGCCGGTTTCGGTGCCTTACCGGTCCAAGCCGGGAAACAAGTACGCGGGCCAGACGAGTCCCCTCGCCTCCCGGTTATCGGGCGAAGTAAACAATTTTAATAAACCCAAATAGGTTTGCCGCCTCTTACAACTCATCACCGGGACGATACCCCAAATGAGTGATATTTATCCCGTTTGAACTCGCAACAATTCTTTCTGGCACGGAGTCCGCTTCGCTGTGGGGTCTGGTTTGCTCCGTCGGGGTGCTGGTTGGATTTGCGGCCTGGTGGAATTGCTGTTTGCGGAAAGACATTCAGAGGCAGACTAGGCGGCTCGAGGATTCTCTGGCGGCGGAGCACGGACTCCGCGAGCGATACCGGGAGTTGTTTGAGAACGCCAGTGACGTGATCCTGCAAACCAATTTAGACGGTCGGCTCGTGGGTGCCAATCACGCCGCGGAAAAACTACTCGGACAAGTTGGCGTGCCGCTGCTAGGCCAATTCATCGAAGAGCTTTTTTTGAGTGAGGACATGGGCTGGTACTTTGATCTCCTCGACGAGACCCGAACCCGGCGCACAGTCCGCGTAGAGCGCGAAGTGATGTCAATGGCGGGCGAGGCCATCACCCTCGAATTGAATTGCCGGATCCTCACCAACAACGGTTTCGAGACCGGACTTCAAGCGATTGGGCGGGATATCACGGAGCGGATTCGGCTGCAGGAGGAGATGAAGCGGGCCCGGCTCTCCGCTGAATCGAATGCACTCGCCAAAAGCATCTTCCTGGCCAACATGAGTCACGAAATCCGGACGCCGATGAATGGAATTCTGGGCATGACTCGGCTCTTGATGGAGACTTCCCTCGATATCGATCAACGCGATCAGGCCCAGACGATTCAACATTCGGCGGAGTCTTTGCTCACAATCCTCAACGACATTCTCGACTTGAGCCGCATCGAGGCCGGTAAGCTCGAACTGGCTAAGGAGAGTTTCGATCTGCCCGGCGTGTTTGAGGAGGTGATGGAACTCCTGGCCCCCATCGCTCGCACGAAGGATCGGGAGTTCGTCTTCGATTTTGCGCCGGGGCTGCCCACTCAATTCCTTGGCGACGCAGGCAGATTGCGGCAGGTCGTCTTGAACCTGGTCGGGAACGCGTTGAAATTCACCGAGAGCGGCTTTATTGAAACCAGGGTCAGTGGGAATCGCAACGAGCTCTTCTGTGACTTGCTGATCGAAATCGAAGACAGCGGCATTGGCATGACGAACGCGCAAGCAGCCAGGATGTTCCAGCCGTTTGAACAGGCCGAACCTGGAACCCAACGGCAGTTCGGAGGGACCGGGCTGGGCCTGGCTCTATCGAAGAAAATTGTAGATGCGATGGGAGGGCAGATCGGAGTGCGGAGTACCCCGGGAGCGGGGTCCGTTTTCTGGTTCATCATGCGAATTCAGGAGGACCGGCGTGCCGGGACGGTGTTTGTCCCTCGGTTATCCGGGTTGAAAGTCAGTTGTGACCTGCAGGGGCGGCGCCTCGGGAGGGTGTTGGCCAATTGGCTCACCGTACATGGTGCGATGTTAACAAGCGATCAGCCGGATGTTTGGTTAACGGATACCCCCAGCATTCCCTCGGCGACACCTCCTGGGGCCCGGCGAATTCTGTTGAGTCGCGACCCCAGCCCAACGGTGGGAACGGAGGCCGAGCGCCTCGGTTTTCGCGCCTGGCTGCGGCAGCCCATTCGACAGCGAGAGCTACTCGAAGCCTTGACCACACTGCGCGCGGTTGGAGCGGACTCCTTTCTAAGCCCAGGTAGATTGCGAAGGCAAGAAGAAATCGTCCCCTTCGCGGCAACCTTGGGCGGCTTGCGAGTGCTACTGGCCGAGGACAACAAGGTGAATCAGAAAGTTGTAGCGGGAATCCTGAAGCGAACCGGATGCCATTTCGAGATCGCCGAGAATGGCGCGGTTGCCGTCGCGGCGCTGGAACGGGGACACTTCGACGTCGTCCTAATGGATTGCCATATGCCTGTGATGGACGGCTACACGGCCGCTCGGCGGATCCGGGAAAGCCCAAGCCCCCTCTGCCTAATGCCAATCGTTGCGCTTACCGCCGGCGCGTTGGCCGAAGATCGCCTCCGCTGCGCCGAGGCGGGCATGGGGCAGTTCCTCGCCAAACCGTTTCGCGCCGAGGACCTGATCAACCTGTTGCAGGCCATCCACGAAGCACCCAAGGGAATCGCCGCGCCGCGGTAGGCCAAACACACTCGGCACACCAAGAAAAAGGGCCTCCCCGTAGGAAGGCCCTTCGCGTCGAACAGGGTTAGGTTAGAAATACAGCTTCAGAGCGAGCTGAAGCTGGCGCGGGCTGTTCAGCAAGTCGCCCGACGACGTGAGACGACCGAAGTTCTGATCCTGCAAGGTGAGTGAGCCGGTACCAAAGCGGACGCGGTTAAACGCGTTGAACGCTTCGGCGCGGAAGTCGAGATGGATGGACTCGTTGACTCGGAATTCCTTGGCAATCGAGATGTTTTCGCTGTAATTCGGCATCTGACGGAACTTGGGATTGTAGCGCGTCATGTTGCCAAAGGTGTTGGCGATCTGCGTCGGGAAGAAGCTGACAGGCTGAATGGAACGGTCCCGGTTGGGATCGAACTTGTCGCCGCCAATCGCGCCTTGCCAGCCGTCGTAGCTCGTGATCTGGGGCCGATTGCCTCCGCTAAAGAGCGGGAGGCCAATCGTGGTCCCCAAAGGCAAGGGCTGGCCGCTCGCATAGAAGTGGGTGCTGGATAAGCGCCAGCCGCCCAGGACAATGTTCGAAACGCCACCCGTGTTCAGGAACGACCGGCCCTTGCCGAAGGGAAGATCCCAAACGACGCCGGCTTTGAAGTTGTTGGTGATATCGAACTGCCCAATCGACTTTTCGAGACGACGGTTGAAGTGGTCCATGGCCGCTCCACCGACCCAGTAGCTGTCGGCGTCCGTGAGAAGTTTGGAAAGTACGTAGGACGTCTGGAATTGAAGACCGCTGGAGTAGCGCTTCTCAAAGCGGAGCATCCACGAATGGTAAGTGGAATGGCCGCTGTGATCGCCGCCGCCGCTCGCGGTATCAATGCCGTTGTACTGGGGGAAAGGCTTCAGAGCCTGGCCGACAGTGGCGCGGGTGCCCCAGAGGGCTCCGAAGGTGGGGAAGGGCGCTTTGATGCCCGCGGCGACTGCGGCCGGAGAGTCAAAGCGTTGGCGGAGCAGGTCCGGACCATACTGCTTCAGGTACAGCGGGTTGACCTGGTTATAGGCCAGAAGCCCGGCTTGGAGCCGCGAACCGAGCGATCCGTTATAAGCGGTCTCCACGATCGTGTTGGCCGAAAGCTGCCGCTGGATCGAGAAGTTGAAGCTCTGGAACGCCGGCGGGCGGGTGGCTTCCTTGCCCTGCCACCACGGCATGGAGTCCGTAAGGGCGAAGCCGGGGTCGACAAAGGGCGGCTTGTCCCAGTTGGGGAAGCCGTTCTTGACGAGGAAAGTGGGGAAGATGCCGTCACTGGTATTGGGGAAGCCAGGCGAGGCGGTGAAGCCTCGCTGATGCGTGGAGCCGGTGACGGTGGTGATTTGGCCGTAGCTGAGCGCGTAAGAGGCGCGGATAACAGTTTTGGGGTTAAGCGTGTAGGCCAGTCCAAGACGGGGGCCAAAGGCTTTGTAGTAGCTATCAGCGAGCGACCGGGTGCCCTGGCGACCTTCGCCGGTTCCGGCGAACAGCAGCGCTCCGGGGATGTTTCCGGCCTTGGGGTTGGGAAGGGTGGGGCTGAAGTCGCTCCAGCGGTCGCCCTCGCCGACGGGCGGCAGGTTGGTCTCCCAACGGAGGCCGAAGTTGATCATCAGGTTCGGGCGGACGCGGAAATCGTCTTGCGCGAAGCCAGCGAAGAAGGGCCAATTCTGGCCGATGTATCGGATGGTATCGAGCGAGCCGCTGTTGGCGTAGCCGAGGAGCATCGAGGCGACGGGGCTGCCGCCGCCGGTCGTGAAGTTGGTGTCACCCGGGCGTCCGGTCTGAAGGCTGGAAAAGCCGATGCAGCCCGAAACGCATTGCCGACCGAAGCCATTGTAGGCACCGCCCTGGTACATGCCGCCGAACTTGATCGTGTGCTTGCCCTTGATCATCGTCACGTCGTCGGCGAAGGATTTGATCAGGTTTTCGCTGCCGTTGTTGGCGGCACCACCCCACTGGTTGTAGCCGTTGGAGAAGCTGAAGTTCACGAGATTCTGGTCGCAATCGGGGACGTTACCGATGCAGACTTTGTCCTTCCAGGCGACGCCGCTCTTGACGGTGGCTTGGGGCGGATCGTGGTTCTCTTTCCAGTTATTGCCGCCACCGTAAAAGTGATTAAAGATGGTGGGGCTGATAGACCAATCCCAACTGGCGCGGTAAACGTCGGAGTTGCGTTGGGTATCGTTGTAGTTGACGTAGAGACCGGGGAGGCCGGTAGGTCCGAGAGCGCCGGGGACGACGCTGGAGCGGTTGCGGCCGTAGTAGAACGAGATGCGGTTGCGGTCAGAGAAGTTGTGATCGCCCTTGAAGCTGAGCTTGGAGTTGGGGCGGACTTCGCTGCCGGAGGTGATGAGGTAGTTGTTGTTAATATAGCCGACAGTGCCGGGGGCGGCACCGTTATTGGGCTTCAGCGAGCCAGCGCCACCGAAGGCGTCGAATGCCTTGACGACTTGGGCGTCGTAGAGCGACCGGGGGATCTGGTTATTGGCGAATTGTTGGCGGGTGACTTGGCCGGCGGCGTTGGTGGTTTGGGAGGTGGGGTCGTAGATCGGGATGGTCACGCCGGCGGCGTTGACCCACTTCGAGAAATCACCGTTGTACATTTCGGGGGTGGGGACGGTCGCAGTGGCTCCAGTGGCTCCAGCACGGTTACGGAAGGCTTCGTAGGCGACGAAGAAGAACGTTTTGTTCTTGCCGTTGTAGAGTTTCGGGATCACGACGGGTCCGCCGACGGTACCGCCGAAATCGTGTTGCTTGTAAACGGGGATGGCGATGCCGCGCGCGTTATTGAAGAAGTTGTTGGCATCGAGCTTTTGGTTCCGGAGGAACTCGTAGGCGGTACCGTGGAATGCGTTGGTCCCGGACTTCGAGACGAAGGCCATGCTGCCGCCGCCGGCGGTGCCACTTTCGGCTTTGAAGCCGTTGGTATCGACGGTGAATTCGGTGATCGCGTCGATGGAGGGGGCGTTGACGGCGACCCAGCTCATGGAGAGAGCGCGGGTCGTGTTGGCGGAGACGCCATCGAGAGTTGTGCCATAGCTGGCGGCTTGGCCGCCGCCGAGGATGAAGCCGCTATCGCCGCCGACGTTTTTGGCTTCAGGGGTGAGGGCGGCAAGATCGAAGGGGCTACGCAGGGTGCCTCCCACGACAAGGGGCAGTTCGTCCACCATCTTATTGGTGATGGTCACAGAGGTTTTCGCGTTCTCGGTGGAAAGGGTGAGGGCGCTGGCCTGAACCTCTACCGCTTGCGTGGAAGTGCCGACTTCCAGGGTAAGGTCGGTACGGATGCTCGTGGCTGCGTTGACGACGATACCAGAGACGTTGGAGGGCCGGAAGCCGGCGCGCTCGACGCGGATAGTATAGGTGCCGACGTTGAGGCTGGGGGCCGTGAAGTCGCCAGATTCGGTGGTAGTTAGGTTGAGGGTGGTACCGTTGGCGGTGTTGACGACGGTGACTTTAGCACCCGGTATGATGGCACCGGACGCGTCACGGACGGTGCCGGAAATAGTACCCCGCTCGGATTGAGCGAGGAGAAAAGCAGGTAGAAGCAGCAGGCAAGCGAGGGCCCGGCGGCTTCGTGCTTGGAGAGGGTTGAGCATCGAAGACTCCCGTTGAATTTAGCTAAGCGGTTTGGTAACCGTGGTTGGACAATATCACCTTATGCGGGTGAGAGGGAAGGGGGGGTGGAAAAGCAAAAGGCCCCCCGGTCGAGAGGCCTTGCTTTGGGTTTGCTTGTTAGTCCGGCTTAGAAGAGGAACTTCAGGCCGAGTTGTTGCTGGCGCATGTTGTTGGATGTGCCGGTGATGTTACCAAAGTTGGTGGCACCGGCGACAAAAGTGCTGCCAGGATTGCCGAAATTCGGGTGGTTGAGGGTGTTGAACGTCTCCCAGCGGAACTGGATCTTCAGGGTTTCGGTGATGGTGAAGTTCTTGAAGAGACTCCAATCGAAGTTGACGAGGCCGGGTCCGCGGAGGAAGTTGCGGGGGGTGGCACCGTAGGTGAATGGGGCCGGTAGAGCAAACCCGCTGATGTTGACGCAGTTGACGAGCTTGCCGCTGCCGCAGTTGACCGAGATGGGCGAACCGGAGAAGTTGGCGCGCTGAGTTCCAATCCCCACGTTCGCTTGGTCAACCGCGATCGGTACTCCGAAGGGAAGACCCGATTGGACGGTAGTGATGCCGTTGGTCTGCCAGCCGCCGAGAACCGCCTTCGCGAACCTGTTGGCGTTCGAGAAGAAAGGAATCTCGTAGTTGTAGCTCGCGACGAAGCGATGGCGAACGTCCCAGTTGGCGAGGCCGTAATCGAGACGCCAGTTGAAGGGATCCATCACGTTGGAGCCACCGTTAGAGTCGGTCGAAATATCGAGGGTTTTCGAGAACGTGTAGCTTGTGAGGGTGGTTAGACCCTTGAAGCCATTTTGGCGGAAGACCATAGACATACCTTGGTAGTTAGATATGACGTCGTTCTGGATGACGCGGATGCTTGCAAAGCGCGGGTTCGGACGACGGTCGTTGATGTTGCCGGGGCCGGGCCGAGGGGTGTTGGGGTAGAAGCTGCGGTCGAGGTGGTAGGCATGGTTGCCGAGGTATTCAAGCGCTACACCGGCGCTGCGCCAGAGACCCCGTTCGAGGCTAAGGCTCCATTGGTTCATGGTGGCGTTAGGAAGATACGGGCTGACGGCGAAGGCGTTGGGCCGGGCGGTAGTGGAGCCGCCGGCTGCCGGGAGGGGGTTCGAAAGCGTGAGAGCGTTCGAAGGAAGAATACCGTTGACGAGGGAGTTGTTGAACGTGAAGATAGTCGAAAACGGTGGGTTGGTGGTAGCCAAGGTGAACGAGTTCATCTGGTTGGGGTTGTAGTAGATGCCGAAACCGCCCCGGACGACGAACTTCGAAGGCATGCGATAGGCGAAGCCGAGGCGGGGAGCCCAGTTGTTGCGGTCCGCTTGGTGATAAGGGATCTTCGAAGGGACAACGCTAGGAATGAACGCGGTCTGTTCCGGGTTCAGAATGGTGCCGTTTCCGGTGGTGGATTGGGGCA
Organism: Acidobacteriota bacterium; assembly: GCA_025354525.1. Taxonomy (GTDB): domain Bacteria; phylum Acidobacteriota; class Terriglobia; order Bryobacterales; family Bryobacteraceae. The sequence continues at coordinate 3,401 of JANXMS010000162.1, read as the reverse complement.
CGATGGGGAGTTCGTAGCGGAGGCCGAGCGTTAGGGTGAGGCGGTTCGAAACTTGCCACTTATCCTGGACGAAGAAGCCGTAGCGCCATTGTTGACCGCCGCCGGGAAAGAGGGGACCTGGGGTGGTGATGTTCTGGGGCAGCCCGAGCATATAGTCGGCGGGGGCGAAGCCGGAGAGTTGGCCGTTGAAGCCGAAACCGCCGCGGGGGTTGTTGTTGGCTGAGCGGTTGGTGATGACCTTGCGGCTATCGATGCCGGCCGCGATGTTATGGGCCGACTTCAGGAAGCTGGTGGTGTTAGAGATCTGGTGGGTGGCGTCAGTCTGGTACCAGTTGGTGCCTCCCATGTTTCCGCCGCCGATGGCCATGTAGTTAGTGATGCCGAGGTTGGGCAGACCGGGGTTGCTCGCGGAGGTGGGGAAGCCGGGGATACCGAGATCGCTGCCGGCGGTGGCCGGAAAGCGGCTGCCGGGGGTGAAGAAGTTCAGGGAATCGATGGAGGTGGCTTGGTTGCCGTAGCGGAAATCGTTGACGATGGCCGAGCTGAAGATGCGGGTGTAGCCGACAACCCAGTTACGGTCACTCACGGGTTGTTCCCAGCCGTTGTACGGGCTCGCATTCTCGTTCAGGAGCAACGTGGAATTGGTGATGTAACGGAAGAAGAAGCGGTTGTTCTCCTTGATGGATTGGTCGAGGCGACCAACGTACTGGCGGCCCCTGTTGTTGGCGGCGGCGTTGACGTTATAGTTCTGCAGAAGGCCGGAGCCATTGGGCAGGGGCATGTAAGCCAAGCCCTTGAGGGCCTGGGGGGCGATGCGATTGGGGGGGATGATGTTGCCCGGGAAGGGGTTACCGGTGAAGGGGTCGCGGACGACAATGGGGGTTTCGCTGAAGTTTCCTTGGCGCATGAGAGGCGTGAAGACGCTATCGATGGCCGGATTAGCGGTGCCGGAGCGGAGGTCTTCCCAACCGAACATGAAGAAGGTCTTGTTCTTGCCGTTGTAGAGTTTGGGGATCATGACCGGGCCGTTGAACTGGACGCCGAATTGGTTCTGGCGCAGAGGGGGCTTCTTGCGGCCCTGAGCGAGGAAGAAGGGCTTGGCGTCGAGCTTGTCGTTGCGCAAGAACTCGTAAGCGGCACCGTGGAAGGCGTTGGAGCCGCTCTTCGTAATCATGTTGATCTGGACGCCGAGATAGCCGCCGTATTGAGCGGGGTAGGTGCCGGTTTGCACTTGCACCTCCTGGACTGCGTCGACAGAGGGCCGCAGGGAAGTGGTGGTGATCAGGTTCGACATGATGCTGACCCCATCAAGCGAAACGCTGTTGGTGATTTCGCGGAGGCCGGCCCCGATGTAGCCTTCGCCACCGCCGGGGTTGCCAGCCGCACCCTTAAAGCCAGCGATTACGCCTGGGGTGGTGAGAGCAAGCTTCATCGGGTTGCGACCGTTAAGGGGCAGTTCTGCGGTACTTTTTGCCGAAATCACCTCACTGACGGAAGCTTCGTCCGTCTTGATCGGCGGGATGTCCGCGGTTACTTCGATGCGCGTATCGACGGAGCCAACTTTGAGAGCAAAGTCAGAACGGACGGTTTGGTTGGCGGAGAGGTTGATGTCTTTGGTGGCGGCGGTGGAGAAGCCGGTCTTAAGAACGGTGACGGTATAAGCGCCCGCTTTCAGGAACTGGAACTCGTAGTTGCCAGAATCGTTTGAGGTGGCCGAGAAGGATTCGCCGGTCCCTTGATTGCGGGCGGTGATTTGGGCACCGCCGATGGATGCGCCAGAAGCGTCGGCCACGTTGCCGACGATCGACGTGTTGCTGGCGAGCTGAGCGAAGCTCGGAAGAGCCAGTGCGAAACAGAGAACGGCCGAGGATGACCAGCGGGTTGCAGGTATCTTCATTAATAGACCTCCTATGGGATGTGGGGTTAAGGGGGAGCGCCCCTTACTAAAGAAGGGTAACACCAATGACATGTTGAAGTTCAGGGGATGCACTCGAGTTTTCCATATGAAACGCACCAGCAACCAAGTCTCCCCCGCGCCGGAACGTTTCGCCTCCACCAAGCGTTCTGCATCATAAAATTTCCCTCGCGCGTGCGACGGCCCCACGGCCCCTCCCGATCAAAACCCTCGCCGGTCTGACCCTCCCCATCCTGACCCCGCCAACCGGTCCCTACCGCTCGGAACGGAAGTCTAACGCTGGATCGATCCCTCCCGCCACCCCCGACTTCACCGACCATCGCAACGTCATCGTCCAAGCCTGGTACCCCACCAATCAGTCGATCACCGGCCCCCACTCGCCCTATCTCGACGGCCTCCCCCAACTTCCCGTTTACATCACCTTCTTCCCCCGCTTCGTCTTCCGCCGTTTCGATCAAATCAACACCCACGGCCTCGTCGGGGCCTCTCTGTCCCCGGCCAGTCGTCCTCTTCTCGCCCGGTTACGGGGCCCCCGAGCCTTCCACTCGAGTTTCGTCACCGTCCTCGCCAGCCACGGCTATATCGTCCTCGCCCTCACCGAACTCGCCGACGGACGCATCGCCACCCCCATCGAAAACCTCTCCCCCGGAGACCCCGACCGCACCGCCTACATGGCCGAGCACCTCGACCTCCGGGCCTCCGACCTCCGTTTCGTCCTCGATCAACTCGGCAGACTTGGCCAACTCAGCCGCACCCTAACCGGCCACCTCGACCTCGACCGCATCACCGCAGCCGTCATCGCAATAGAATCGAGGCCGCCGCCAGCATTGATGGAACTCTCTACGGACCCATTACCACCCGAAAGTTGGACCGCCCAGTCCCCCTCCTCCAGAGCGACCAAGCCGAGACCAAACACTCCGAGCAGTTCCTCTCCGGCAATCGCCGACTGCTCGAAACGTCCTCCGCCCAAACCTACCATTACGAAATCCACCGCGCAAACCACTTCTGTGTCACCGACGCCCCCCCGCTTCGCCTTGGCCCGCTTCATCGGCGGTGCGCGAGGCCCGTCGGAAACCCACCAAGCCACCGTCGACCGCCTAGCCGCGTTCCTATAAGGCGGCCCATCACCAACCGCCCTCATCCAACTTTGCGAGCCCCCCCCCACCGCAGCCGTATCGCTCACCGGGCGCGGAAACACCCAATCCCATTCGACCGTCTCATGGCCTCGGGCGTCATCACTCCGTCAATCGAACTCGGCAACCCCTTTGATCGACCGGGACCGTGACGAAGCGTATGGCCGCAACCTTTGCCGCTGCCACGCTAGAGCGATACCCGCCTTAATGGAGGCGTTCTGGAAACCCGAACTACCGGCCCCGTATTGGGCGGACTGCAAACTACGTTTGTCCCAGCTCAGGGCCCCGTCAATCCATTCGCTTGTCGTCGATCTCGCCGAGGCGCTATCCCCCTTCCTCTCTCCCGACATTGC
>JANXMS010000136.1 GCA_025354525.1 Acidobacteriota bacterium | reverse complement strand
CTCGAAATCCTCGCCCGCACGGCCAAGTCGATGGGCCTCCTCTAACGCACCGCCACCGTCACCTCCGGCGAACTCGTCGCTCGCCCAACCATCACCACCACCGGTGCACTCCCCGGTGCCACCCCTTCCGGAATCCGCACGTTGATCTGGAACACGCCCGCCACTAACCCGGGTGCAGCTCCGCCATAGAGCACCTCGGCGTCCTTCCCGCCAATGCGCACCGTGATCGGCTCGCGCGGCTTCGGCAGCGAACTGGCGTTGATTGCACCATCCACCACCACCGGGTCCACCGCGCCTTCGCCCGTTCCGTACAGCACAACCACCGAACCCACTTCAGCCGCGTTCGATCCGCTGTTGAAGCTCCCGTCCTGGTTCAAAATCGCGCCCTGCCCCTTGCCTGAACTATTCGCTGTAAACAGCCCAGGCGCCGTAGCCGCGATTAGCAAGCTAACCGCGTTCGAACGAACCCCGCGAAACTCCACCTGCATCTGCGTCGTCGTCCCGCTCACTCCATATGGCACAATCGCGCTGATCTGACTCGCCGAAACGTAGATCAACGGGGCCGCACGAGTGTCAAACAACACCCGCGTCTCCGCCACGCTCGTCGACAGGGTCCCTTGCGGAGTCAACTGCGCTCCCGTCAACTGCGCCGGTCCAATGCCGCTGCCGAAGATAGTAACTATTTGCCCCGGAGCAACCGCACCGCCTGTGAAACTGGCTGCGCTCACAACGCCATTGTTCGGAACCGTCCCGCCTGCCGAGCCAATCGTCATCGCTACCGCTACCGCTGATCTCGTATTCAGTCGCGTATTCGTTACCGTCACCGTCCCGTTGTAAGTCCCCACGGCCAATCCCGTCGTCGCCGCGGTTACGTCCACCGTTGCCGCACCCGTGCCGGAGCGCGGCGTCGCCGACAACCATGCTCCACCCGCCGCCGTCGTCGTCTCCACCGTCCAAGTCGGGGCTCCAGCCGTCACTCGAATCGCAAAATTCTGCGCCGCTATCGGCGCCCCCGGCACCCCCGTAAACGTCAACCGTTCCGTCGATAAAGTAAACGGATTCGCCGCCGGTGAACTGTCGATCACCGCCACAAACGCATCCGACGGCCCCCCGCCGGTCGTCCGCTGAAATCCGTTAGCCGACACCGGAAAGTTCACAGAACCAGTTTCGCCAGCCAAATAAACCACGCCTTGATTGTTCACAAACAAACCGAACACAGTATCCGTCGACGATCCTCCTAAGTAAGTGGATTGCAGAATCGTCGATCCCGTCGCGTTCAATCGCAGCACAAACGCATCTGCCGCTCCCGCGCTCGCTGCCTGCAGCGCGTCTACTGTCCTTAAATTGGACGAAGAAGCCGATCCCGCGATGGTAACCGAACCATCCGCGCCCAGAGTAACGTTCGTGGCGCTGTCTTCCCGCGTGCCTCCCCAGTAGGTGCCGTAGAGCAGGGTGTCGCCCTTCGCCGCCACCTTAATCACAAACGCATCTAGCGGTCCGCTCAACTCTCTCTGCACGGCCCCATCAGTCATCTGTAGGTTTGACGATCCCGTCTCGCCCGTCACCCACGCGTTGCCATCCTTGTCCAACGCTATCGAACGTCCAATATCGGACCCCCCACCGCCGTAAAACGTCGAAAACACAAGACCCGTTCCCGTCGGATTGAGCTTAGCCACCACGACGTCCACCGGAACGCCCGCGCCCCCGCGATTCGTTGATTGAAAGCCGCTCAAAATCGGAAAGTCAGTCGAAGAAGCGTATCCAGTGACGTAAGCGGCGCCCGTAGCATCCACCGCTATCCCTAACAAAAAGTCCGAGGTTCTTCCGCCCAGATAAGTCGAGTAGGCGGTCGTCACCGAGTCCGCCGAAAACTTAGTAACAAATCCATTGTAAAGTCCTCGGTTCGATGTTTGAAAGCCGCCCTGCCCTACCGGGAAGTTATCGGAAAAAGGTACTTGATTAGCGGGTTTCGGGATCATTCGCCTCCCGATTTGGGCCAGTTTCCTAGCGTTTTGGGAGTTTGTGCCGCAGAGAGCCCCTCACAATCATGCCACAGGCGTCGCGCGACGCTACGGAAACCATTGATTCTATT
>JANXMS010000014.1 GCA_025354525.1 Acidobacteriota bacterium | reverse complement strand
TCTGAAGAGATCCGGAGCAATGTCGGGAGAGAGGAAGGGGGAGAGAGCCTCGGCGAGATCGACGACAAGCGCATGCATTGACGGGGCCCTGAGCTGGGACAAACGTAGTTTGCAGTCCGCCCCATACGGGGCCGGTAGTTCAGGTTTCCAGAACGCCTCCATTAAGGCGGGTATCGCTCTAGAAGAGGAACTTCAGGCCGAACTGGAGTTGGCGACCCGTGGCTTGGGCTCCGCTGAGTTTGCCGAATTCCGGGTTGTTGTCGTTACAGGCCGCGCCGGGGGTTCGTCCGATACAGGTCATGGAAGGGCTGTTCGAACTGGCTAGGCTGAAGGTGGGGGTGTTCGAGAGGTTGAAGGCTTCGGCGCGGAACTGGAGGCGCATGCGTTCCGAGAGGTTGACCTGCTTGAAGAGGGAGAAGTCGAGGTTAACGGAGCCGGGACCGCGAGCGACGCGGCGGGCGGAGTCGCCGAAGAGTTGGATGGGGGCTCCGGTTGTGCTGGGCGTCGTGCCTGGGACCCGGAAGGCGGCGGGGTTGAAGAACTTGTCAGGGCCGCGGCCGGAGGTGACTTGGATGGGCTCGCCTTTGACGCGGTCGGGCACGTTGAAGGTGTTGAAGATGGGGGGTAGGCGGTTGGTGCGAATGTCGGTGGGGAAGCCTCCGCGGAGGGTGGTGATGCCGTTGACCTGCCATCCGCCGACGATTTTGCCGAGGGTGTTGTTGCCGCTGAGCCAGCGTTGGCCGGGGCCCCAGGGGAGTTCGTAGCCGTAGCTGACGTTGAAGATGTGGGCGACGTCGATGGGGGCGAGGCCGGTTTCGCGGGAGAGGTTGTAGGAGTCGAGAGCGATGGAGGTGCCGCCGTTTTGCGTGAAGGAACTGGGGCCGCTGCCGCCTTGTTCCATGTTCTTCTGCCAGGTGTAGTTGGCGAGGAAATTAAGGCCGTTGCGGTGGCGCTTTTCGACGCGGAGGTTGAAGGCGTTGTAGTTGGACTTGGCCTTGGAGAAGGTGGGGATGACGGTGCCGTTGACCATGGGGTAAGGTCGGCGGCTTTGGACGTTGCGGCCGTCGAGGGCGAATTCGAAGGGCACTTGATTGACGTTGATGAAGAGGGTGGCGAGGTCGCGGCCGCGGGCACCCTGGTAAGAGGTTTCGATGAGCAGCGCTTCGGCGGGTTGGAACTGGATGGAGAAGTTGTATTGCTCGAGCATGGGGAAGCGGGCGTCGTGTAAGCCCTGGGAGCGGATGGTGCGGGTGAGCGGGGAGGTTGCGCTGTAGGCTTCGAGGGTGGTGGCGGTGGGGCCGGCTTGGACAGGGGTGTTGATGGTGTACGGCGGAAGCACGGTGCGGGCGGCGTTGACGACGGGGGCGATGAGGGCGGGGGTGTTGGGGTTGTTGCCGGCGATTTGGGTGACTTCCTGGTTCTGGTCGCGGAGGCCGTAGAAGATGCCGTATCCGCCGCGCATGACCCAACGGCGGCCGGCTTGATAGGCGAAGCCGGCGCGGGGTCCGATGTTGTTGTGGTCGCCGTCGACGATGGCGCGGGAGTAGCCGTCTTTGCCGGGGACGGCGAAGCGGGCTTTATCGAGATCGAAGAGGCCACCGCGGTTGCGGATGTCGATGGGCTGGGTGTAGAGGTCGTAGCGGAAGCCGAGGTTTAGGGTTAGCTTCTTGGAGATCTTCCAATCGTCCTGGAAGAAGGTGCCGAAGTAGACATCGGCTTGGCGTCCCCAGTCGAGCATTTGGGTGCCTTGGATGAGGCTGGGGAAGCCCATGAGGTAGTCGGCGAAGGGTGCGCCGGAGCCGGGGGTATCGGTGCTGGAGGAGAAGATGGAGCCGAAAATGAACTGGCCAAAGAAGGGGTTGCCGCGGAGGGTATCGAAGCGGTTGCGGCGGAAGTCGGCGCCGAATTTGAAGCTGTGTTTTCCGCGGTTGACGGAGATGGTATCAGCGAAGTGGAAGCGGTTTTCGTAGTTGAGGTCGCTGGAGCCGCCGCCGAAGCCATCGAACTGGGTGGAGCCGGTGCCTTCGCCGGAGAAGTTGAAGGCGATGGAGGGGAAGCCTTGGACGGGGAAGGGGAAGAGGGCGACTTTGTTATCGATGCCGAACTTGGCGCCTTCGTTGACGGCGTCGACCAAGCGGCTGCCGTTGTGGCGGGTGTAGCCGGCGCGGAACTCATTGACGACGGTGGGAGTGAAGACGTAGGTGTCGTTGAGGACGGCTTGGAAGATATCGCGGTAGAGGGTGCTGCTGCCGCCGATGAAGCCATCGAGAGTGCCGGGCTGGGGGTTGGTTTGGTTGCTTTTGGAGACGCGGCCGAAGATGTTGTGGTTGGAGGTGATGGCGTGGTCGACGCGGACGTCCCATTGATCTTGGTTGAAGCCACGGGGGACTTGGCGGAAGAAGTTGCGGGCTTGCGCGCCGCTGGCGCCGAAGTTGGGAGAGGGGATGAGCTTCAGGATGGCGGCGGAGGAGGAGTTGATGCGGGCGGTGGGGACGACGGCGCCGGAGAAGGGGATGCTGATGACGTTGCCGGTGGGGCCGATGCGGCGGGCGAGCGGATCGAAGATGGGAACGCGGAGGGAGGAGAGATCGCCGTTGCGGATGGCATCGGGGGGCAAGCTGCCGATGCTGGAAGCGGCGGCGGTGCGTTGGCGGGTGCCTTGGTAGTCGCCGAAGAAGAAGGTTTTGTTGCGGATGATTCGACCACCGAAGACTCCACCGAATTGGTTCTGGCGGAAGGCGGCGCGGGAGAGGCCGGCGGCGTTGGTGAAGAAGTTGTTGGCGTCGAGCTTGTCGTTGCGGAGGAACTCGAAGAGGGTGCCGTGGTAGTCGTTGCTGCCGCTTTTGATAGTGGCGCTGATGACGGCACCGGCGGCGTGGCCGAATTCGGCGGAGAAGGAGTTGGTTTTGACCTTGAACTCTTGGACGGCATCGACGCTGGGCTGCATGGCGATGCCGCTGCGGCCGATGGCACCGGAGGTGACGGTGGTGTTGTTGTCGACGCCATCGAGGAGGACTTCATTGGCGGAGAAGCGACCGCCGCCGGCGATGAAGGGGAGGTTGGTTCCCATGCCGGCTACGGGCGTCGTGTTGCCGGCGAGGAGGCCGAGGGCGAAGGGGTTGCGGCCGTTGAGGGGGAGTTCGAGGATTTTTCTGTTTTCGATGACTTGGCCGAGGGAGGAGGTGTCGGCTTCCAGAAGCGGGGTGCTTTCGGTGACTTGGACGGTTTCGACGACGTCGCCGGGGGTAAGGGTGAGGCGGAGGGTGGCGTTCTGGTCGACTTGGAGGGTGAAGGCGGCGATGTTGGAGCGTTTGAAGCCGTTGGCTTGGACGGAGATGGAATACTCGCCGGCGGGGAGGAAGGTAGCTTGGAATTCGCCGCGGTCGCCGGTGGATCCGGTACGGGCGAGGCCGGTGGACTTGTTGGTGACGCGGACAGTGGCGCGGGGGACGACGGCTTGGGAGCTATCTTCGGCGACGACGCTAATGGTACCGGTGGCGGTTTGCGCGTGGGCGGCGAGGGTAAATAAGGTGGAGAGTATGAGAAGGCGCATGAGGGGATCCGGGCCTGAGTGAGGCATTAATTATGATATATCAGGTGATGGGGGGAGGGAAACAGGGGGATGAGTTGGGCGTTCAGTTTGGCGCTGTTGGTGACGGCGGGGTTGGCGTTGTGGATGCCGGGGCCGTTTCTGCGGTGGGGCGACTTTCCATTGAAGACGATGGTGGTTCCGCTGCTGCAGTTGATTCTGTTTGTGATGGGGACGCGGGTGAGTTTGCAGGGCTTGTGGCAGGTGTTGGTGACGCCGGGGGTGATCGGGTTGGGGTTGGTTGGGGTTGCAGTATTTGGTGATGCCGCTGGTGGCGGTGGGGCTGGCGACGGCGTTTGGACTGGCGCCGGAGGTGGCGACGGTGTGTGCCGGGAATTCGTCGAAGGTAATGACGTTCTTTGCGGGGGGGAACATGGCGTTGTCAGTGGCCATGACGACGATCTCGACTTTGTTGGCACCGGTGGTAACGCGAACGATCATGCGTCTCTTGGCGGGTCGGGAGGTGCCGGTGGAGTTTTGGGCGATGGCAGGGTCGATTTTCCGGATCGTGGTGGTGCCGGTGGTGAGTGGGCTGTTGTTTGAGAGGGTTTTGCGGCGGCGGCAGGCAATGGCGGACCGATTGTTGCCGCGGGTGGTGATTGCGGCGACGTGTCTAGTGAACGGGATTATTACGGCGAACTCGCGGGAGGCGTTATTGACGATGGGAGGGACGCTGGTGGTGGTCGAGGTGTTGCCTAACTTTTTCGGGTACTTGGTGGGTTATGCGGGGGGGCGGATGTTCGGATTGGACGTGCGGGATTCGGCCACGATAGCGATGCAGGTGGGAATTCGGAACGGTGGATTGGCGGCGGGGCTGGCTTATGACCTTTTGAAGAGCAGCAATGCGGCGCTGGCGAGCGCCGTGTTTGGGACGGTACAGAATGCGTCGGGGGCGATGGTGGCGTCGTATTTTCGGCGGCGATTGGAGGGGCCTAGAACGTAAAGTTTAGGGCTCCTTGCATGACGCGGGGGGAACGGGAACTGGTGAAGCGACCGAACTGGGCGTTGACCTGGTTGCCTTGGAGGTCGAAGCGAGCGGCATTGTCGACGCCGCTGAATTGGGTGTGGTTGAAGGCGTTATAGAGTTCCCAGCGGAGTTGAAAGAAGCGTGCTTCGTTTTTCAGTGGGAACTTTTTGAAGAGAGATATATCCCAGTTGTTGATGCCGGGTCCGCGAAAGATGTCCTTGGGGGCGTTGCCGAAGTCGCCTCGGGCGGGGCGGGCGAAGGCGGAGGTATTGAAGAAGCGATCAAAAGTTTGGTTGCCTTTGGGGAGGGGGGCTTTGGCGATGACGTTGACGCGGCTGCCGTCGCCGCCGCCAGTGATGTCGGCTCCATCGACGGTGGAGAAGGGCACGTCGCGGGGGGTGCCGCTGGCTATGGAGACGATGCCGGAGAGTTGCCAGTTATCGAGGACGGTGCGGGAGACGGTGTTGTTCCAATGGGTGCTGGCTTTGGGCAGATCCCAGAGGTAGTTGACGACCATTACATGGGTCTGGTCGTAATTGGATTTGCCGTAATTCCAGATGCGGTAGGGGCGGTAGAGGGGAAGGATGCCATTGTCGCCGCTCGTCAGGTCCATGGATTTGGACCAAGTGTAGGCGACGCCGAATTGGAGGCGAGAACTCATACGACGGTTGACGGAGGTTTGGAGGGCGTTGTAGTTTCCATAGCCGGAATTTTCGATGTAAGTAACGCTGCCGAAGCCGGGATAGGGAGCGAAGAAGGTATCGGGGAGGGGGCGTCCGGGGGCGGAAGGGTCCGCGTTGGCAGCGGCGAAGCGTGCGCCATACGGAAGGGTATTGAGGTTGCGAGTTTGTTGCAAATGTTGGGAGCGATTGCCGACGTAGGAGACGTCGAGGATGGTTTTCCAGCCGAGATCCTGTTGGATGGCGAGGGAGTAGTTGACGACGGTGGCGGTTTTGGGATTGCGTTCGAGGCCGCTGACATTGCTGGGGAAGAGGATGCCGGCGGATTGGGTGAGGGCATCGACGCTGCCGTAGAAGATTTGAGAATTGAATTGGACGGGCGGGTTGGCGCGAGTTGTTCCGAGGTAGGATCCGGCGCTGGGGACGGCTTGTTTGCTGGAGCCGATGCCGCCTCGTACGGCAGTTTTTCCATTGCCGAAGACGTCGTAGGCGAAGCCAAAGCGGGGAGCGGCTTCCCAGCCGCGATTGGCGAATCCGTCGGGAAGGATGTTGGTTCCGGCGACGACGAGTCCGTTGGCGGGATCGCCGGAGCCGGGGGCGAAGGAGCCGATGGTGACGGCGGGGACGATGGCACCGGTGAGGGGGTTGCGACCGACGCGGACTCCGTTCTGGAGAATGGGTTGGACGAATTGGGGGGCTTTCGAGCGGTCGTAGCGTTCGAGGGCGAGGGCGGCGGCGCTGCCGTCGGTAACTTTCCAGGGGGTGAACCAGGTGAAGCGGATGCCGTAGTCGATGGTGAGTCGGCGGTTGGCTTTCCAGGAGTCTTGGGCGAAGGCTTCGAAGAGGGCTTGGCGAGCGAGGCCGGTGGTGCGGGCGCTGCTTTCGGTGTAGGTGGAGAAGTTGCCGAGGAGAGCGTTGGAGTAGGCGTAGTTGGAGTCGTTGGGGTTGTTGACGTTGCGATCGAAGCCGAAGTTGCCCCCGAAGTTGGAGCGGGGTCCTTCGCTATTCATTTGGTATTCGCCGGAGATGCCGAATTTGAGGGAGTGGGCGCCTTTGATCCAACTGAGATTGTCGTTGTAGTTCCAGCGCCAGTCTTTGGCGTCGATGGGGAGCCGACTATCGTAGGCAATGTTAGCGGCCGAGGGGACGCCGCCGAAGCTGGCTTGGGGGATGATGTCGAGGGTGTTGCCGGCGGGGTAAAGCTGGCCGAGGGCGGAGAGGCCGACTTTGGAGCGGGTGACTTTGTCGAAGGCGGAGGGGGAGGTGGCGTCGCCGATTTCGCCGAGTTTGCGGTAGCCGAACTGGGCTTCGTTGATGATGTTGGGGCGGATGATTTTGGTATAGCTTGTTTGGATTTGATCAGTTTTGAAGAGATAGTGATGACGGAGTTGATCCCAGTTTGAGTTGAAGGCGGCGAGTCCTTCGTAGCCGCGGCGGTCGGCCCACCAGGAGGTGTAGCGGGCGGAGATGCGGTCGTTGGGGGTGAGGTTGTAGTCGCCTTTCAGTGTGTTGAGTTTTTTGGGGTGTTCGGTGATTTCCTGGAACTGGTAGTTGTAGTTTCCGCCGGAGAGGCCGCGATCAAGGAAGTTGGGCATGGGGAAGAGATTGAGAATTGCTTGCCCGTTTCGGCTGATGCGGTTGGCAGGGATGATGTTGCCGGGGAAGGGCTGGCCGGTGCGGGGATCGGTGATGGGGATGAGGCGACCGCTGACGTCGAGGGTTCTGGAGTAGTCCCCCTGGCGCTCGAGGGCGGAGGGCATGGTGACGCGGCGGACGGCGCGGGGTTCGCGGATGGTCCAATCTTCGCGGGAGTAAAAGAAGAAAAGTTTGTCGCGGTTTGAATTAAATTTGCCGGGGATGTAGACGGGTCCGCCGATGGTGGCGCCGAGGGTGTTGTAGCGATAGAGGGGACGGGCTTGGCTATTCCGATTGTTGAAGAAGTCGTTGGCGTTGAACTTTTCGTTGCGGACGAACCAGTAGGCGCTGCCGTGAAAATCTCGGGAACCGGATTTGGTGACGAGGTTGATGCTGGCTCCGGCGTTGCGGCCGTATTCGGCTTGGTAGTTATTGAGGAGGACTTTGACTTCGGCGATGGCGTCGAGGCTGGTCATGCCGTTGAAGCCGCCGACGCCGTCGGCGTCGTTGCCGGATTGGCCGTCGGCGGACATGGTATTCATGCCGATGCGTTGGCCGCCGATGTTGGGGGTATTGGTGCCGAAGGTGCCGCCGAGGGCGTTTTCATCGGTTCCGCCGGCGACGCCGGGTAGGACGCGGAGGAGGGAGATGACGTCGCGGCCGCGGGTGACGAGGAGGTTGAGTTGTTTGCCGGAGAGTTCGGCGGAGTTTCCGGAACTGGCGGTTTGGACGGAGGCACCGGTGGCTTCGACGGTGACTCGATCGGTGATGGCACCGACGGGGAGTTGGAGGCTGCCGACGGCTAAGCGTTGGGTGGCGGTGAGGACGAGGCCGGGGCGTTCGACGGTTTTGAAGCCTTCGCGTTCGACGCGGAGGCGGTAGGAGCCGGGTAGGACGGCGTTGAAGACGAAGTCGCCGGATTCGTTTGTTTTAATGGACCGGGAGTCGGCGGTGACATCACTGAGGAGTGTGACGGCGGCGCCTGTGATGGCTCCTCCGGAGGCGTCGGTGACGGAGCCGGTGATGGAGCCGGTGATGGTTTGGCCGATGACAATGAGGCCGGTCGACAGCAGAAGAAAAAGAGTGCGAAGAGTAACGGAATTCGGCATGGAAGTCTCCCGGGCGCTCAGCGAGTGAGCGAATCTTCATAGACTGTATCAGCGGCTTTGGCCGAAGAATAGCGGAAAGCTATCGCGGAACTCTTGTGAAAGTATCATCTTTCCGGGAGCTTGTTGGCCGGCTGGAATGCGCGTATTGCAAGAGTCCATGGCGGCCTCTTCCTGTTCGTGGTGGTCGAACCTCGAGAATCGGGCAGGGAAGGGTTATGCGGTGATTCAGGCGGTGGCGCGTTGACAGGCGGATGTAATGAGAATACGATTGCCTTGATCTTGATCGGGTATCGCCATGGCAAACCTTCAGACCATTCAATGGGAAAATGCGGTACGGGTAATTGAGCCGGGCGTCACTGCGTCCGGAGTGCATGTTTCGCCGTTAGATCCGTCGTTTCCGCTGGATGTTCGATTTTTGCGGCTGCGGCCTCCGGCGTGCGCGGTGCTGCGTCGGCACGACTATTTCGAGTTGGCGTACTTGAAGACCGGTTCCGCTGTTTACTGGGTGAAGGATCGAGAGGTGGTGGTGAATCAAGGGGATCTTTTTGTGATGGGAAGGGATCTGTACCACGGCATTCGGGAGTATATTTCGCCGTCGATCGGCATTGTGGCGCTCTTTTTTCATGCGGATGTAATCCTCGGCGATGACATGGTTGGTGAGAATGCGGAATACTTGATTCCGTTCGAAATTCAAGGGGTGACTTTTCCCCACGTGATCCGGGCGTCGACGGGAGTACCTTTGCAGGTGTTGGCTATGCTGAATCGGATCTATCAGGAGAAGATGTCGCCGGCCAAGCATTCTCCGTTGGCGATGAAGACTTATTTGAAGATGATTTTGGTGTTGTTGATCAGCCACTATGCGGAGGATCAGTGCACGAGTCGGATGGTGGGCCGGAAGAGTCGAGACCTGGATCGATTGCAGCCGTTATTCGACTACATGGATCGGCATTTGGTGGAGACGATCACGGTGGAGCGGGCGGCGAGCCTGCTGAATATGAGTAAGTCGCATTTTATGAAGGTCTTTCGGGGAGCGACGGGGAGCGCTTTTGTGTCGCACCTGAACCGGTTGCGGGTGTGTCGGGCGCAGCAGTTGATCGCGGGGACGAGTCGTTCCATCGCAGCGATCAGCCAGGATGTTGGCTTTTGTGATCAGAGTTATTTTGGCGTGGTTTTTCGGCGGATTGTGGGGGTATCGCCGCGGGATTATCGGAACCGACTGAGCGCGGCTTAGGGGCGTTTGGGGGCGGGAGCATCGCGTTGTCGGTGGTGATGTATTTCGCACAACGACGGGTCTGCGTTTGAATCGCGAAGCTCGGTTGCCCGCGGCGACGGCGGGCCCGACAGCGATCTGGACTTGTGTGTCGTCGTCCCCGATGCGACCCCGGATCAACTGCTGCGACCCGGTGCCACCCGACAAGCGCGTCGAGGAATCGCCGTCGCCAAAGACGTGCTCCCTTGGCGTCAAACAGATTTCGACCAGCGCGCCGCCTGGGTAAAGGCCTCGCTACCTGCCACCATCATTCGCGAGGGCCGTCTCCTCTATGAGTCCTGATGCGGTCCGAGCCCGAGAAACCAGAGAATGGCTAGCCAAAGCGGGTCTCGAAGACAATGCCCTTTATCATGCCAGGAATCAGCCGAGAAGGGCCTAAAAGCGTTCCTGGTTTGGCATCAGCAAACCTTCCGGCGGACCCACGACCTCGAAGAGATCGGCCGAGCGTGTACGACCATCGATATCGCCCTCGGGCCGATTACCCTCGAAGCGGACGCCCTCACCGATTTCGCTTGGCGCGCCCGCTACCCGGGAAATCCATACACACTGGAGGTCGGAGAGGTGGCGGCGATGCTGGAACTGGTACAGCGAGTACTGGCGGAAATTGAATCCCGGCTCCTTCTCCCTCCGCAGCCCTAACGCGGCATCTGCCACGCCCCTGAAACCTTCCATGGCGCCGGCACCGTCGTCAACGTCCGCAGCATCAGCCAGCTGCCGCGGATGGTGATTACGGCGACGTGCTTTGTGAAGAGGATTCTTGCGGCGAACTCGCGGGAGGCGTTGTTGACGATGGGGGGACGCTTGTGTTCGTCGAGTTACGGTGGCGCGGACGTTTGGGTTGGACATACGGGACGCGGCGACGATGGCGATGCAGGTGGGGATACGGAACGGTGGACTGGCGTCGGGGCTGGCGTATGACGTTTTGAAGAGCAGCAATGCGGCGCTGGCGAGTTTTGTGTTCGGGACGATTCAGAACGCCACGGGGCCGTTGGTGGCGTCTTACTTTCGGCGCAGACCTAGCGTTGGCTAGTTACTGGATGTAAATGAGCACCGGCGGCGAAAATCTGCGCGCATCATCACGAAGGTAAGAGTTTGAGGTCGTAACCACAAATTGTTGGTCGCCCGACGGGCCGTCGACCCTTACCGTCACTTGATACAGGTTTGGCGCGAATCCATCCACACGCTCCGCAACCGCGGAGAGCGCCATGGGCCAGGAGCCGGAAGCGGGCCAAAATATTGGTCCGTCTGGCTTCCCGTTCAAATAGACGGTCACCATCGACCGTTTTGCCGCTGGATTCGAGGCGGAGTTTGTCGTTCCATCGGCGTTCCTTACGTTGCCGTCGAGCGTCTGCGTGCCCCACGTAGAACTGGTGCCGAATCCACTATCGAGTAGCCCAGGTGCCCGACCGAGCCAGTTTGCGACAGGCACGGCCCGTGACAGTTGTTCTCCGTCACGAAGCTGAATGGAGCAGTAGATCTGATCGCAACTCTGGGGAATCGAGAGCGCCCAGCCCGGTGACGAGGCGAACATTGCAGACGGTCGTCCTTCGACGAGAACCTGTACGCCGCCTAAGGTTTCCGGCAGACTCGGGCTCTGCAACCCCAAGTCAAACCGGGCTGCTCCGAAGTTTTCTCCCGCAATCGATAGCATTGCTCCGGTGATGAAGGACGGCGCATCCCGGGAGAAGGCATCCCGCACGCCGCTGACCGAAAGGGCAGAGTCGTCCGGGGCGGGAAAGCGATACAGCGACCCGCTGCCATCGACGGCATAGACCGCTCCATCGGGGTCGATGGCGGCCACCGCGCCGCCGCAACCGGGAAGGTTAGTTGCCATGCGCACGGTGGTGCCATCGGCGCTCCAATGAGCCACGGCCAGAGGGGTAGGACAAGCGGCACCGATGAGCCATGGGTGGCGCAGAGATGATGGATCCTTGAGCATTCCGACGGCAAGCTGCCCGTCGAGGCTCGGATGGAGAGATACACCGTCCGCAAATCGATCCGGCGGAGGGCTTGACTCGAAGCCGAATTGGAAGAGAAAGTTTTCGTAAATGATAGAAAGGTCTTCCGGACGCCACTTGGTGATCAAGCCATTAAGACTAGTTGTGTACAGGGCCCCCGCGCCGTCGAGGGCGAGATCGGAGAATTTGTAACTGAAGTTGAGTTTCGCGCGGGTCAACACCTGAACGGCGGAACGATCCAGCCGGAGAAGCACGTCCCGGAAGATACTAGCAAACGTTGGAAACGTGGCAGGCGGCGGAAGAGGTGGAGCCCCACCTACGAATACCTCCCCCGTGGCACTTGCCGCCACGACCGTTGGCCGATTCAGGCCGAAGGGCAAAGTTTCGACGGAGTAGACGTTTTGCCCCTGTCTATCCAACTTGATGATCATGCCCTTCGCTTGGACGCTGCCCGCCAGGTAGGCATTGCCTTGGCCGTCGGCTGCCAAGGAGGCCTCCTGAAGTCCAGGCATCGCTTTGCTGTAGATTTCTTCCCCAGTAGCAGAATATTTCGCAATCCACGGCACCGTCCCAGTCCCCTTGGCGAGCACTGTGACCTCGCCCGCCGCATCGACAGCCATCCTGGCGACGCGATTCACCCCATCGCGGTCCAATACAGCGGACCAGACGATCTGTCGCCCTTTTGGTGCCAGTTTGGCGATAAACGGCCGCATGGTGTAGCGAGTCCGCACGTAAAGGCTACATCCGCCGCCGGAGGCGATCTGCTCCGCTCCCGCCAACTCCTTTACCTGCCACGATTGTCCGCCGTCCCCGCTGCGGGCCACTCCATCCGGTATGATTCGCAACAGCCGTGGCGTTCCGGAACAACGCGCCGAGAGACGGACCAAGCCATTCAGCGATCCGGCGGGGCCTATCGTTTTCCATTCCTGCCCGATCTTTTCGGCGCGAAGTAGCCCTTCATTCGAAATTGCATAGACGGCATCCGGCTCCTCCGGGAAGGCAAAGAGTCGGGTTGGGCTCGACGGTCCGGGAGACACTCCGGCGTTCAGGGTCCCGTCCGTGAGACTGTTCCAGTAGAAGAAGGTTCTCGCCAGGGCATAGTACTGGCCCGGTCGGTTGGGATGGTAGATAAACGAGTCGGGCCGGACATAGTAGGGGAAGGGCGTTCGAAAGGCTACGGGCCGAGGTTCGCGGCCCCAATCGCGCCAGAGCTCCAAGCCGTCGACGGACTCGACTAAGAAAGCAGAGCCGGAAGGATCGACGGCATTGGCGGGAGAGTAGCCGCATTTCGGCGCACAGCGATTCGGTAGCGCTTGCCAGTTCTCTCCACGGTCGCGCGAAACGAAGATTCGGTTGGCGGTAATGACGGCGAGGCGGCGAGACTCGGTTGGATCGATCAAGAGTTGCAACGGCCGCTCGGCGTGGATGAGTTGCCAAGTTACACCGGTGTCGTTCGACTGCCATAGTCCATCGCCCAGCGCGTATAACCGTTCGGCGGTAACAGGATCGGGTTGCAGCGAGTCGACCGCGAAGGGGGGGAGCGATAACTTTTCGAAGCTTACTCCGCCATCGATCGATCGCCAGAGGTTGGCGTCCGGGAGCGGTGTCGCGCCACTGACATAGACGTAGCCAAGGGAGTCGCTAACTACATCCCTCAGGCTTCCTGGCAGGGTGATCGGGATCTGTTCCCGCAGCGGGTTTACGGAAACCTGCGCCAGCATCACGATTGGAAAAAGCAGTAACCAGAGATTCGGCAAAGTGAAGCCCTTAAAAAAGTATAGCGCCCCGGTGGACGGATCCACCGGGGCGCTATGGGTTAGTTGGTTACTGTAAGTCGACGCTGACGGAGTTCGAAGCGCCGGTGCGGTTCGAGAGAACCGCGGAGACGGAGCGAATGGTTTCGACGAGCGTTGTGACGTTGACCACGTCTCCGGAGAGGGTGATCGGGACAGTGGCGGTGAACTGGCTGCCAAACTGGGCCGAGGCGGTGCCTTGGTACCAGGCGTTGAAGCTCGATTCGGCGGCTATCGTTACCTTCGAGGAGGCGATGTTTTCCCCGGAGGTAGCGGTGAACGTGAGATCGATCTGGGTGATTTGGCGGGAGGTGGCGAAGCCGGTGACCAGGAGTTGGAAACCGGTGGACGTCCTGCCCGTAACCTGCACGCTGAGCAGCCGCGGCGCGGCGGGCGCGACGGAGAGGGTTAGAGCCGGCGGGTCGGTGGGCGTCAGGATGATGCCCCCGTCGGTTTGGAAGTTAGGAGTTAGAACGATGGAACCCGCTACGGTGCCGGTTTGCAGGCGAACCTGCGCTTGGTTGGTAGCGAATACAGCGTCTCGCTGCCCGGCGGGGATGGAGAAGTTGACCGTTCTGCCGCCGACGGCGAATTGGACGGCGGGGTCGTTGGCGAAGACGTCGGAGTTGAACGCCAGCGTCAGGGTTCCGCGAAGAGTGAGCGGATAGACCTGAGCTAGAGAGAGCCCGACGCCCAACTGCTGACCGGGTTGTTGGGCTCCGGTGGCGCCGGTGAACTGGTAGTTCGAGATGGCCGGAGGCTGGTTGGCCAGGCCGGAGAGCGAGAACGACAGGCTATCGACGCGGAGGGTGCCGGCGAGGCTTCCGGTGGCCAAGGGAGCGAAGTTCACGTCAAAGGCCAACGAGGCTCCGGGTGCCAAGGAGACCGGGAGGTTGGGAACGTTCGAGGTTGTGAACGTGGTGCCAGTGGCCAGAACGCCGACGCTGTTGACGGCGGTGGGACTGGTGCCGGTGTTCGAGATGACGAAGCGGACGGCGGCGGTTTGGCCAGCGACTACGGGCGGGAAGATGACACTGCCGCCGCTTATGATGGGGGTGGTGACGGGTCCGGCGACGTAGGAGAAGGTTAGATTCGAGCCGAGGCCGTTGGATACGACGTCGAAGGAATCATCGCCGATGCGGAGACGACCGGTGAAGCGGCCGGGCGCCGTGGGGGTGAATGTGACGGAGACCGTGGCCGAACCGCCCGGGGTAAGGGTGGCAGGGAGGAACGGGGCGTCGGTGACGGTGAAGCCGGCGCCTTGGACGCCGATGACGACGATGCGGCCGTCGGCGTTGCCCGAGTTTTTGACGCGAAGGGTGACGACGCTCTTGTCACCGACGGCAATGTCGGGGACGGCGACGGTGGCCCCGCGGGCCAAGGCGGTGGCGGAGGATCCGCTGACGAGTTCGTAGCTATAGACGGGGCCAGCGCTAGAGCCGGTGATGTTGAAGGTTACGGCGCGGTCGACGAGTTCGATCTGGACGGAGCCGGTGCTGGATTCGATGATGGTGGGAGCATACCGGACGGCGAAGCGGACTTCGCGATTTGGATCAATGGTGGTTGGCGGGTTAGGCAGGGAGGTGAGCGAGAAGGCTGCTCCGGTGGCCGTAATGGCGCCGATCGAGCCGACTCCGCTGCCGCGATTGCCGATGACGACGGCGGCCGAAGCGGTTTCGTTGACTGCCGTGGACGGGAAGGCGATGGTGCCGCCGCTCTGGATGGGCGTGGCATTCGCGGAGGGTGGCGGCAGGTAGGTGAAGGTGTAATCCGGAGCTACGCCGTTCAGATTCAGCCCGGCGGAGTTGCTCGAGATGCGGCCTCCGGCGGGAACGGGCGGGGGCGTATCCGTATAAAAGAAGCGAATGGCCCCGACGGCTCTTTGCCCACTCGAGGGTTGGAAGCGGACGGAGACCGAGAAGCTCTCATTGGGGAGGTAGTTGGTTTCCGGGGCGGGGGCACCGGTGACGGCGAAATCTGTGGCTCCGGTGATTTCGACGCGGGTGATGTTGATGGTGCCGGTGCCGCGATTGGTGACGGAGACGGTGGCGTCGAGCGGCTTTCCGATGGCATCGGCGTTGAACTGAATGGTGCCGTTGTCGGTTAAGGTCTGAACGGCGCCGGAGACCTGGACGCGGAAGGACAGCGGGAGGCTGGTTTGCGCGGGCAGGAAAGCGGCGGACAGTAGGAGGAAGGGTAGTAGCTGTTTCATGGTTACTGATCCCTCCCGGCGGGGACGAAGTAGACTTGCAAAGCGTTCCTTGAGTCGAGGACGTACAGGGGCTCATTGGAGGAGCCGCTGTTTAAGAGAGCGAGTGGATGGATGCCGAGCGATTCCAGGCGGGTGGGCTGGAAGTCGAGTTCCAGGGAGGCGGTTCGTAATTTCGAAGTAAGGTCGAAGGCGTCGACGGTGCGGGTGTCCGCGCTGGCGACGAGTAGGGCCGTTTTCGAAAGTTGAAGGCCGACGGGAGCGGCGACTTCAGCGAACCTTTCGGAGAGCGCGGAAGTGGCGTAATCGCGGAGGAGGATGATCTGCCCGGCGGCGCGGTCGGCAATGAACAGGTGGTTGCCGGAGCGAACGACGGCGGAGGGATCGGAGAGGGCGAGCAGTTGGCGGGTGGTGCCGCCAGTGGAGAGGTAGAGTGCGCCTTGGGTTGCGAGGACGAGACGGTCGCGATCGAGGAGGACGCCGCGGATGGCCCCATCGACGAGCGAGAGGTCGAAGGTGGAGGGCTGATCGGCGGCGGTATCGACATTGCGCCAGATCTGGACTTTTCGGGTGGCCGGGAATACGGCGGCGACATCGTGGCCGGACCAGGCGAAGAGGACATCGCCGGGTTCCTGGATCAGGGTTAGGCGGGTGGGTGCGGCGGAATCGAAGCCGCGAATGAGTTCGATGGAGCCGAAACGAGAGGCGATGGCGAGCGAGCCATCGGTGGAGGCGGTGGCGGCGTCAGCGTCCTGAACGAGGGCGGCACCGAGATGAGCGGCACCGACAAAGCCACGGATGGGGCGGAGTTCGCGGGCTTGCCCGTCGAAGACGTAACCGGGGGTGGGGCCAGAGAGTTGGGCGCAGGCCGAGGTGGCGGCGAGTGCGGATAGTAGGAATAGCGATTTCATCGGGGCCCTCCGACCGTGATGGGTCCAGCGCCGATGCTGACCGGTTTTTTACTGGCGGCGGCGGCGGTGGTGTCGCCTCCGCGCTTAGCGGCGACTCCGCCACCGATGGCGGCAGCGGCGGCGACGGCGACGACGGTCCAGATTACTTTTCGATTGGCACCGACTTTGGTGCCTTTGGGGCCTTGGCCGTTGGACTGGTTGATGACGCCTTCGACGATGTCGTTACCGGCGGTGACGCGGACGAGGATGCGGAAGGGTCCGACCTGGGCGTTGGGGAGGAAGCCGGTGGCTTGGGCCTGGCCTTTGGCGTCGGTCTTGACGGTTTGGGCTTGGCTGCCGCCGTAGGCGACAACGGTAGGACCGTCAACGGGGGCTTGGAAGATGACCTCGGCGCCGACGACGGGGGCGTTTTTTTCATCGAGGACTTCGACACCGGGCTGGGCGGCGACGCGCATGCCGATGTTGTTGACGGCACCCTGACCGGCGATGATGTTCAGCTTTAGCCGGGTGGGGGGCGCTGCTTGCTGGGCCCAACAGGCCACCGCCAAGCCAAGCGGGATCACGAATCGTAGAAACAAATGAACCTCCGGGGACACCGCCTGAATAGGATCACGGAAGGATCCTATCTCCGAACCTAAGGAACGGCGAGTGTCGTTAGTATAGTTCAAGGCGCGGGTGCGGGTAGAGAGGTTACGGCTTGAGCATTTGGACACAGCGTTGCCGCGCCGGGTGGATTTTCGAGATGGCCGTTTGAGCCGAGCCGGTGTTTTTCGCTAGTAAGGGGGTCCCGGCTGGTCGGAAAAGAAGTTGGTTTCGACGCTGGAGCCGGCGGTACGGACGAGCGGCTTGGCGGGACGCTGTTGAACGGGGCTCCAGCCGGTTTCGAGTTGGCTTCGCTCGTCGGTTGTGGGTGCAGTTTCCTGTTTGTTTTCTATAACTTCGGATTCCTGTGATTTAAAAATGTCGTCGACGGGGCCGACGTCAGGCCCGAGGTATTCGGTACGGGGCCGCACCGGGGATTTGGGCATTGGATTGAGTTTCCGGAGCATATTCAGCTCTCGGAGACTGGCATTGATGAGCCGGGCTAGGGCGGCTTCTTCCCTTTGGAGTTGCTGGGGCATTTTCGAATCGAAGGCCATCCGGGTGGCACTGATCAGATCGACGGCACCGACCAGATGGGCACCCAGCCCGGGGTGCTCGATTTCGCGAACCTCACTGAGGCAGGCTTCGAGTTCGAGAGTTTGGAGCTTTGAGTTGCGAACCATGCGCCATTGGGCGTCGACAATTCTTTGTACGAGGCCGGATTCAACGCGATTTCTAGGTGCTAGATAGCGCGAATATTCGGCGACCATATCGCGATATTCGGTCGCGTCTTCGCCGGAGAGCATGGCGAGCCCACAGGAGTCGGTGAAGTCGACGACGACGGTTCGGCTGCCATTTTTGAGGCTGTTCAGCCGGGAGTTCATTTTACCGGCCTCCGTTTTGGGTCCGGTGCTTTTTTGTGCGTTTTGACGGTTGCTTTCAGCGCGACGGGCCTTTTTCTGTTCGTCGGTCAGTTCGTCGGACATGGTGAAGACTCCTTTTGGAAATAGAAACGCCCTGCCTGTTAGCCAGGTCAGGGCGTGGTTGCTTTCGCTGTTTTAATTGTATCCCACGGGCTCCAAATTTCGGGTTTGGGGAGAGGGTGAAAAGCGGTGATAGGTTGTTGAAAGTAAAGGAGTAAAAATAAATATGAATTGGTTGTGAACGGGTTGGCGGGACGAGCTAAAAATGGAGAAATTCGGTTTGAATTTAGCGGAGAATGGGCCGTGGCGTCGTGGTGGGACTCGACGTCCCACCATGACGCAGTCGGTGGGGGTGCGGACCAGGGAGAGTTTGAGGCATGTTCGTCGGAAGGGGTCGTTTTGCGTCTCTGGTCAGGAAGGGGAGCCTGTGTTATGCCGGTTACAGACTCTTGCTCCCCGGGCCTTCAGTCGGCGATACGCGGGCAGCCAATGCGATGCCCGCTTCGCCGCGCACTCTCGCGCAACCTTGAATACCTCGGTTAGCGCTCATAGGTACGGAACTTGGGGAGAACGGCTTTTCGCTCGCTACCCGTGGATGCTTTGGTACTTTGGGAGTTCCAAGAGAATCCGAAACACCCCTTGCACACCGGCACGGTGGGACGAGCATCCTGGAACGATTTAGAAATGACCGAAAATCACCCAACATCCGAGATCATTCTCTACCAGACCGAGACGGCACTACCCGCGTGGAAGTCCGGCTCCAGAATGAAACCGTATGGCTCACGCTGGCGCAGATGGCCGATCTATTCCGGCGAGATAAATCCAGCATTTTTAAGCATGTGCGGAATATTTTCGCAGAAGGCGAACTCGCGTCGGAGGCAACCGTTGCAAATTTTGCAATAGTTCAATCCGAGGGTGAGCGGGAGGTGGCTCGAGAGATCGATCACTACAACCTGGACGTGATCATTTCGGTTGGCTACCGCGTGAAGTCCCATCGGGGCGCCCAGTTTCGGATCTGGGCTACTCATCGGCTTCGGGAGTACATCATCAAGGGCTTTACCCTCGACGATGATCGGCTGAAGCAACGTGGCGGCGGCAACTACTTCGACGAACTCCTTGCGCGAATCCGAGACATCCGTTCCTCGGAACGGGCGTTCTGGCAAAAAATCCTGGACATCTATGCGACCAGTATCGACTACGATCCGAGGGTAGATGAGTCTCAGAAGTTCTTCGCCACCATACAGAACAAAATGCACTGGGCCGCTCACGGCAACACCGCCGCCGAAGTGATCTTCCGCCGCGCCGACGCAAGGAAACCCAATATGGGGCTCTCGACTTGGCGAGGCCAGCGTCCAAGAAAGAATGATGTCGCTGTCGCAAAGAACTACCTCCACGAGGACGAGTTGAAGGCGCTGAACCTTATCGTCTCAGCTTATTTGGACTTCGCCGAACTTCAAGCGCTGTCACGCCGTGCAATGCATATGCGGGAGTGGGTAGGGAAGTTGGATGATTTTCTACGGCTTACAGAGCGGGAAATCCTGACCATGCAGGACAGATCTCGCACGATCAAGCACTCGACCGCGCGGGTGAAGAATTTCGAAAGTATCGCGGCAGGACCGGTTCCAGACGGGGGAACAGTTCTTGCTGCAGGATGTGGGTGAATTGAGTGAGCTGAGCGGAGAGGGTGTTTTGCATGGGGTTTCGCACCCGCCGATGAAAAGGCGATGCGTTTGGTACTGATTGGAGCCTCAATTCTAACGGACTTACCGTTTATTTGATAGTTGGCCCGATGCGTTTTCCACAGGCGCCAGGGGTTTTGCAAGAGGCTCGAAGGATTGACCGTCACCGAGGCCGCGCCCGTGAGCCTATTGGCATCGCGGAAAGAGGCATTGTCAGCCGACGAGGCGGGGCGAGTGAAGTCCAAAGGCTCTCCCTCAAGGAGCCCCAAAGGCTGTGAATCCGGGCCGATCAGACGTTAAGATGAGGTTTCCGAGAACGACAGTCCGCCCAAATCTCCTTCAGCGCCCGCACATGCCTGGATCAACAAACCACAAACTCCAATCGACAATACTCAGTAAATTCTCTCGCCGACTGTCTCAAACTCGTTGACACGTTCCGCCCGGCGAGGGTACTTTCAGGCCGTCGCAGCGTGAACAAAGCTGTGTCCAGAAAACCGGGCGCGGTACAGTGCTCCGTCGAATATCGTACGGCGTGCGCATGCCGGCGTCGAGCAAAACCACCGCTTTCCGGGTGGATTGGAAAACGTTCTTGGCGATTCTCCTTAGTTTGTAGCAGGCTGTTCGATGTGATCAATGGCAAGAACTCGACCGCGGCCTTGGTCCGTACCAATTTGAGTCCCTGCTGCGCTCCGATGGCCCTACAAATCGGCGGACTGGTGGTAGCGGCTACTCCAAGGCGGGCCGCCATGATCTCCTTGAGTTTCGGCGTGTTCTCCTCCAGACCGCATTCCAGGTGGAAGTCGAGCCGGTGCTGAATGGTTGAAGGGAGGTCGCAACGTTGTCGGGACGATTTATTGCCGCACTGAGCCCGAGGTCGATCAAGCTGGCACCCTTGACGTCTGCTGTCGGGTAAGGGCTCCTCGTGGCGAGGTCAGGCGGTTGATTGCTTTCGCCACCTACGGACGCTTCGAGACCGGGCGAATCCAGGGCTGCCCGGTGATTAAATCGTGAATTGAGCCATACGCGGTTGAACTCCGAGGTTTTGCTAGAAAGTTTTGGATGGGTCGTGACCGCAGTTGGTCATGCGACGGCCAAACGTCAGACGGCGGCGGTGGAAATTAAGGCGTCGCGCAGGGTTCGGATGTGGTTATGGGCGGCCCGGATATGGGTGGACTGTTCCTCAATCAGTGGCCGAGTGAGTTCCAGTTGATCTCCTGCCAGGGCGGCGTGGAAGGCACCAACGGCGATGTCTTCCCCGCGCTCGCACTCTTCGAGAATGGCGAGATCGTCGCGACTCGCCATGGCACTTTTCAGGTTTATCCAACCGCGATGGAGGGTCGCACCGAGGGAACCTGCATATTCGGCCTTTTCACCGGCCTCTTCGACCCTCGATTGCAAAGCTTCGGCATAGTCGGACCGTTGGTTTGCGTAACGGAGGAGGCTGGCCCTCAGGTCGGGGTCGGTGGCATCCTCGGCCGCCGCTGTAAAGCCCAACTCGCCGTCTTTGAGTATTTCAATGAGGTGGTTTACCGCTGCTGTTTCGTCGTAGTCCATGATCGTGGCGGAGCAGTTCGAGGGCCAATCGAGCTTAGAGCGATTGGCGATTGAATTGCTGAATGGCTGGCTTATGAAACAAGAGCAGGCGAGCGGTGGGGAAACACACCAAGACTCGGCAGTTGACGGAACGATGCTTACGACTAACCAAGGGCTGCCGATTTCTGACAATCAGAACTCCCTTCGCGCTGGTTCGCGGGGGCCGACGCTGCTCGAGGATTTCGTGCTGCGAGAGAAGATCACGCACTTCGATCACGAACGGATCCCGGAGCGTATTGTTCACGCGCGCGGGTCCGGTGCTCACGGGTACTTTCAACCATACCGTTCGATGGCGGCGGTGACGCGGGCGGCTTTTTTGGCTGATCCAAGGGTGAAGACTCCGGTTTTCGCTCGTTTCTCGACTGTCGCGGGAGGGAGCGGCTCGGTGGATCTGCCGCGAGACATTCGCGGTTTCGCGGTGAAATTTTATACGAGTGAAGGGAATTTCGACCTGGTCGGGAACAATATCCCGGTATTTTTTATTCAAGACGCGATCAAGTTTCCCGACTTGATTCACGCGGTGAAGATGGAAGCCGACCGAGGATATCCGCAAGCGGGGTCGGCGCACTGAGGTGGACCCCATTGGCTAGACACGAAAGTAAGTGAGTCTTAAGTGTATCGAGGGGCTGATTACCGAGACCAGGATGACACAGTTGGTCACGATTAGGTAAACTGTTTTCCACCTGAGTGGAGGATAGGGCAACG
>JANXMS010000604.1 GCA_025354525.1 Acidobacteriota bacterium | reverse complement strand
ACATCATCCACGTGAAGCTGGCCGACAACAAGCTATGGGGACGAATGCCGGAGGTGATGGCGACGATTGCGAAGGCCAGGGCCGAGGGGCAGGAGGTGGAGGCGCACGTGTATCCGTATCGGGCAGGGCAGAACAACCTATCGAGCATAATCCCGCCGTGGGCGCATGAGGGGGGCGTGAACGCGCTGCTCGAACGGATTCAGGATCCGAATCTGAAAGACCGGTTGACGAGCGAGGTGCTGAACGGAATTCCCGGGACGAATTGGTACAACCACTTCACGGCGACCGGGAGTTGGGAAGGGATGCTGGTTTCTTCATTCTCGAATCCGAGCTACAAGCAGTACGAAGGCAAGCGGATGAACCAGATCATCGCGGCGTTGAAGAAGCCGCCGGTGGAGGCACTGTTCCAAGTGCTGGTGGACAACGGCGGCTCGGTGCCGACCGTGTTTTTCCATCACAACGAAGAGGATATGCGGTACGCGATGAAGCAGCCGTTTGTTTCGATTGGGTCGGACGGGCGGGCCGTGGCGACGACGGGATTGTTGTCGGCGGAGCATCCGCATCCGCGCTACTACGGGACGTTTCCACGGGTGCTGGGAAGATATGTGCGGGATGAGAAAGTGATCACGATGGAAGAGGCGATTCGGAAGATGACTTCCGCTAATGCGAGCAAGATTCGGATCTATGATCGTGGGTTACTGCGGCCTGGCATGGTTGCGGATGTGACGGTGTTCGATCCGGCAACCGTGATCGACCATTCGACGTACGAGAAGCCGCACGCTTATTCGACGGGCATCAAGCACGTGCTGGTGAATGGTGTGGCGGTGTTGAAAGACGGCGAACACACGAATGCACGACCGGGGGCGATTGTGCGTCAGCGCTGAATGACGCGCTCCCAGGGGCCGTACATCGGGTTGGGGGTGAGGAACCAACGGTCGCCGAAGAAGGGCTGATTGGGGCCGAGGATTTAGTTCGGTGGGGACGTTGACGAGGTCTTGAACGCTATACCGGCCAATGTCGACTTTCGCGATTTCTTCTCCCAGCCGGGTTCTGTTTGTTGGGCTAAGACGGTCAGGGAGTTCAATCCGCGGCTGGCCAATCTGGTTCTGGCAAGTCTTAAAGAATAATTTTCGAAGATAGGGCAGCAGTTTCCGGGAGTAACCAGGGGTAGGGGCTGGTTTTGTGACCCGCCACCGGCCTCCCCCGCCATAAATTACGACGAATGAACCACGACATTGCGCGGTGGAATCGGGTGAGGGGGAAGGGCGAGAGGTATGAAATCCGGGGAGCGTCTGCCAGATAGGCTGCAGGGGCGAAACAGGTAACGGTTGGCCGGTAAATGAAAGTTATCGCCAACGAGGAGCAGGACGCGTTAGGCAGCGGCGATGGCGGCGGGCTGACTTATCGCTGCTGCCTTCGCGGCAGAGCAGGAATCCTTCTCGTCATTGGCCTTGCAGGTGCGGTTGGTGATGGAGACGAAGGCGAAGCCGCGGGTCTGGGCGAACTTCAAAACTTCGATGGCACCGGGGATGGGCCCCGCTTTGGCTTGGCCGACGCAGGCTTGCCACTTGTCGTTGTCGAAGGCGGTGCGCTGGGCCTTGAGCGAGGCTTGGTGCTCGCTGTTGTCGAGAACGGTTTCGTCGAGATCGAGAATGACGGCGGAGGGAAGTTCTCGAAGCCCTTCGGCACTCGCGAAGAATTGACCAGCCCTGCTCGCCGAAACTTTACCACCAACCGGCCCCGAATGCGCTGCCTATCCCACAAGCATGGGCTTGTGGCGCTCGGCTTGGCCGCGCGGGCAAAAACGTCGGCGCCTATAGTAAGTCTTGACGTAACAGAGGGCAAAGCCGCGACGTCTGAAGAGATCCGGAGCAATGTCGGGAGAGAGGAAGGGGGATAGAGCCTCGGCATGTATTGACGGGGCCCTGAGCTGGGACAAACGTAATTTGCAGTCCGCCCAATACGGGGCCGGTAGTTCGGGTTTCCAGAACGCCTCCATTAAGGCGGGTATCGCTCTAAACTATTCAGCGACAGAGGCACCTGCGGCGCGGATGATGAAGGTCCCCACCTGTCGGCATGCCACGTGGCATGATCAGTTTTCGGTGTGGTCAAGTCTATTCGATCAGAGGTGGTCAATCTCCGGGGGGCGCCGAAGTCGAAGCCCTGCGGCTGTTCGGGGGCGGCGTTCCAGGGGGGATAGGCGAGGGCGGTTTCAAGCGCCTGGGAGGCGCCGCGGTAAGTCTGCTATTCGACGCTCGTGCGGACCCAGGCAATGGAGAGATCCTGCTGGGCGAGGGGGGGAAGGGTGAAGAGGACGAAGAGGGATTTTATTGGGAATATTTATACATTAACTCTAGAAGCTCTTTCTGCATGGCGGAGACCTTCTTCGGGTTGCCACTGGCGAAGGCGGAGGCGACGCAGTGTTCGAGGTGGCCCTGCATGACCTGTTTGCCGAGGCTGCGGAGTGCCTGCTGGACGCTCGAGATTTGGACGAGCACTTCGGCACAGTAGCGATCTTCTTCAATCATTTTGTGCAGGCCCCGGACTTGGCCTTCTATCCGTTTGAGGCGCTGGAGGTTTTTTTCTTTGGTCATAGCTTAGTGGACCGGAGGCGGAGGCTGTTGGCCAGGACGCTGACCGAACTGAGGGCCATGGCGGCGCTGGCGAGGATGGGATTGAGGTGGCCGAAGGCGGCCAGCGGAATGCCAATGGCGTTATAGACGAAAGCCCAGAAAAGGTTTTGGCGCATGACGCGGACGGTGACGCGGGCGATGGCGAAGGCGTCGGCGGCGGCAAGGAGATCGGGGCGGAGCAGCGTGACCGCGGCGGTTTCGGCGGCGATGTCGGAGCCGGTGGCCATGGCTAGTCCGACATCGGCTTGGGCGAGGGCGGGAGCGTCATTGACCCCGTCGCCGATCATGGCGACGACATGGCCTTGCTTCTGCAGGGTGACGATGAAGGCCAGCTTTTCGGCGGGGAGCAGACCGGCGTGGACTTCGGTGATGCCGACAGCGGCGGCGATGCGTTGGGCGGTGGCGGAGCGGTCGCCGGTGAGCATGATGGTGCGCAGGGCGAGGCGCTGGACGCCGGCGGCGGAGGTGGCTTTGACGGGGTCGTCAACGTCGAGCGCGAGGGCGTATTGGCCATCGACGGTGGCGGCGATGGGGAGGTCGGTTTCGACGTTGAGCCAGGTGCCGCGGCCGACTTTGACGTGGTGGCCTTCGACCAAGCCTTCGGCACCTTGGCCGGGGGTGGCGAGGAAGTTGGCGACGGCGGGGAGAGGGGTCGCGGCGTAGGCGACGACCGCCTGGGCGAGAGGGTGTTCGGAGGCCTGCTCGACGGCCGCTACGGAACGAAGCCATTGGCGATCGCCTTCGAAACGGGTGACCGCGGGGCGGCCCTCGGTGAGGGTGCCGGTCTTATCGAGGACGGCGACATCGACGCGGGAGAGGCGCTCCATGGCCTCGCCGCCCTTGAATAGCACGCCAAGTCCCGCGGCGCGGCCCGTGGCCACCATGACCGCCGCAGGCACAGCCAGGCCCATGGCACAGGGGCAAGCGATGATCAGCACCGCGACGGCGGCTTGGAGGGCGAAGGCGACTTCCCTGCCCTGGAGCGTCCAGATGGCAAAGGTGAGGATAGAGAGCGATACGACGACGGGGACGAAGATGGCGCTGATGCGGTCGGCGAGGCGCTGGAGCGGCGCTTTCGAGGACTGCGCTTCGCGGGTCATGCGGACGATTTGGCCGAGCATAGTGCCGGCGCCGACGGCGGTGGCGCGCATTTCAAACGACCCGGCACCGTTGAGCGTGCCGGCGGATACGTGAGCGCCCGTGGCTTTGGCGACGGCGAGGGGTTCGCCCGTGAGCATGGATTCATCGACGGTGGAGGTGCCGGAGTCAAGAGTCCCGTCGACGGGGATCCGCTCGGAGGGCTTGACGAGGAGCCGGTCGCCGAGGGCGACGGTATCGACGGGGACGGCGACCCAGGCATCGTCTCGACGGAGCCAGGCGGTGGCCGGGGCGAGTTGGGCGAGTTTGCGGATGGCTTCGGCGGTTTGATGGCGGGCGCGGGATTCCATGGCGCGGCCCGCGAGGACCAAGCCGAGGATAAAGACGACGGCTTCGAAGTAGACGTCGTGGACGAGGCCGGCGAGAGCGGCCAGCGAGTAGGCAAACGCCGCGCCGGTACCGAGGGTGATGAGCGTGCTCATGTCGGTGTTGCCGTGGCGGAGCCCGTTGAACGCCTTGACGTAATACAGGCGACCGGGGCCGGCCATGACGTAGACGGTGAGGGCGAATTGGACCCAGTTCCAGGGGGCGTTGGCGTGGCCGACGAAGGGCATGGCGGCCATCATGACGAGGCCGATTGCTATGCTGATGGCGGCCGGGCGGACGTGGTCGGCTTCTTCGTGGACGACGGCTTCGTAGCCGTTGTCGATGATGGCGGCGACCAAGGCGGCAGGGGCGGCGATGGCGGGGTCGAAGACGACGGTGGCCTCGTTCGTGAGCAGGCTGACAGAGGCGCTTTGGACGCCGGGGACTTCCTCCAACGCGTGTTGCACGTGGCCCTGGCACGCCGAGCAGGTCATGCCGCCGACGGGGATGGTGAGCGTTTTCACTGCGACACTTGAGCCGGGTAGCCAGCCTTCGTCAGTGCCGCCAGGACGGGTTCGGGGTCGGCGGCTTCGACGGTAGCCGAGCCGATGGCGACGGCCCCGACTGTAACGCCGGGCGTTTTCTCTAACACCATCGTGACGCGACGAACGCAGGCCCCGCAGTGCATTCCATCAATTTTAAGTTTCATAGGCAGGATAGGGCATACCCCTACCCCCTATCGTACACGAATGACGAAGAACCCGACCGCGAGCAGGCCGAGGAAGAGTTGGAGCACTTCTCTATCGCCGAGATTGTATTCGAGCATACCGGCCGTCATGACGCCGATGATGACGGCTCGGCGTTCGTTTTTTTTAGTGTCATGGTGAGGCGACGAACAGAGGCACCGCAGAGCACTCCTTCACCTTTAAGTGTCATAAGATGCGTAGGGGATACCCCTACCCCCTATTCCACACGAAGTGTGAAAAAGCCAACGACGAGCAGGCCGAGAAAGAGTTGGAGCACTTCGCTATCGCCAAGGTTGTATTCGAGAAGCCCCGCCGTCATCACGCCGATGATGACGGCGGCGACGCCGTGGAGGACGGCTCGGCGTTCCCGATCGGCGGTTTGACGGGCGCCGCGGAGGAAAGCCCAGAGCGCGGTGCCGATCATTGTCAGCAGCGCAACCAAGGCGGGGATGCCGCGTTCGGCGGCGAAGTGGAGGTAGATATTGTGGAGATGGCCGAACCACCAATGAACGGGGAAGGGGCGGGGGATATCGGCGGGGGCGTAGTCAGCGAATTTGGATTTCACCATTTCAGGGCCGATGCCGAGGTAGGGGTGGGCTTGGATGATGGCGAGGCCGGTGCGGAACATGGCTTGGCGATGAGCGTTTGAATCGAGGTCGCCGCGAGGGCGGACGATGGAGAGCGCGCGATTCTGCAACGTGGCGGGGCCGACGGCGAGGATGAGCGCGGCGAGAACCGGCAGCGCGAGCACGACCGGGCGCTTCCAACTCCAGACTAAATAGAGGACCCCAGCGCCGGCGCCGATCCACATGCCGCGGGTTTGGCCGAGGAGGAGGGCGACGCCGGTGATGAGCGCGACAACGGCGGCGCGCCAATCCTTTGTGAACAGGAGCCAGGCGAGGGCGAGGAGGAGGACGATCATCATTTCGCCGCCGAAGGTCATCCAATGGCTCATGAAACCGGTGGTGCGGTCGGCGATATAGGCGACGGTGAAATCGACGCCGGCGGCTTTGGCCGCGGCGTATTTACGGGCGTATTGGACGAAGGACCAGAGGCCGGAGAGAGTTCCGGCGACGGCGATTCCGGCGAGAAGGTAACGGACTTCGAGCCAGCGGCGAAGGGCCGAGGCGAGGGCAAAGAGGATGAGATAGACGAAGAACTTTCGCAGTTGCGGGACGCCGGCGGCGGGGTTATCGCTGGCGGCAACAGCGAGGAGGGTGAGACCGACGAAGGCGGCGAGCGGCCAACCGATGGGGGGGAAGCGGCGGTCCTTCCATTGGAAGAGGGCGAGGGCGGTGGCGAGGCCGAGGAGGATCTGGGCGACGGCGATGGAACAGAGGCTGGCGACGACGGCTCCGCCGGCGGCGATGATCGAGATTCGCTGCAATTGTGCTGGACTAGGGCGCAAGTCTCTGAGTATGGCAAAATAGCAGAACACACGCGACCATGCAGATCTACCTGCTCCGCCATGCTATAGCCGAGGACTTCCGTCCAGGGTTGGCCGATGCCGACCGAACGATCACCAGTGAGGGCGCGCGAAAGCTGCGCGAGGTGCTCCGGAGAGCGCGGGGAGGTGGTCTGGAGCCTGTGCGGATTTTGTCGAGCCCATTCAAGCGAGCGCAGGAGACGGCCGAAATCGCCAGCAAAGTGCTGGAGTACGAGGGCGAGATTCTGACGACGAAGACGCTGATTCCGTCGTCGGTGACGCAGGAGACTTGGGAAGAGATTCGGCTGTACAAGGGCGATGCTTCGTTGCTGCTGGTGGGCCATGAACCGGCGATGGGGATGCTAGCTGGTTTTCTGCTGGGCGCGCCGGAGTTGCAGGTGGAGTTCAAGAAAGGCGCGATTGTGCGGGTGGATGTGCCCTCGTTGGGGGTGCGACCGCGGGGCGTGCTTAAGTGGATGCTGGCGCCGAAACTTGCTGGCTGAGCCAGGCGAGGGCTTCCTCGCGAGTGGAGAGTTCGCCGTTGAGTTGGGCTTCTTCGAGGGCGCGGATCAGCACGCCGACGCCGGGGCCGAAGGGGACGCCGAGGGCGAGGACGTCACGGCCGGTGGCGAGGGGAGCAGGGCGGAGTTCGTCGGGGGCTAGGCTCGTGAATTGTTGCTGAGCGTATTCGTAGGTGCCGAGGCGTCGGCTGCTGCCGAGGCAGTCGAGGCGGTGGAGAGCGAGGAGGCTGGGGAAGTGCTTGGCACGCAGAAAGCGTTTGAGCGTGCTCGGCTTCATTTTGGGAAGTTCGGGAAACTTCATGTGTTCGGCGACTAAATATTGAACATGTTCAATTCGCTCGGACGAGGCGCGGAGTCGGAAGAGAATCGTGCGAGCCATCTCGGTGCCGACACGGTCGTGGCCGTTGAAGCGGATGCGATCAGAGAACGTTTGAGTGACGGGTTTGCCGACGTCGTGAAGGAGGACGCCCCAGGCAAGGGCGGGTTCGGCGGGGCCGAGGAGTTTGAGCATGCCGAGCGTGTGGACCCAGACGTCACCTTCGGGATGGTGTTCGGGCGGCTGCGCGACTCCCTGCATCGCCTTTATTTCGGGGAGGAGTTCGGCGAGGAGGCCAGTTTGATCGAGGAGTTCGAGGCCGCGGTGGGCGTTGCCGTCGGTGAGGATGCGGGTGAGTTCGGCGAAGACGCGTTCGATGGCGATTTTGCGGATGGCGAGCGGGTTGATGGCGGCGAGGGTGGCGGGATCGATTTCGAAGTCGAGTCGAGCGGCGAAGCGCACGGCGCGAATCATGCGGAGGTGGTCTTCGGCGAAGCGGGCGGCGGGTTCGCCGATTGCGCGGACGAGGCGGGCGGCGAGGTCGGCACGGCCGTTGACGTAATCGAGGGTTTCACCGGTGAAGGGGTCGAGGAAGAGTCCGTTGATCGTGAAGTCGCGACGCTGGGCATCGGCCTCGGGGTTGGATTCGTACTGGATCGATTCCGGGCGGCGACCGTCGGAGTAGGTGCCATCGCTGCGATAGGTGGCGACTTCGACGTTGTCGACGAGCATGACACCGAAGTGAGCACCGACCGGAATGGCATGGGGGAAAAGGCGGGCGATGTCGGCGGGGCGGGCGCTGGTGGCGACGTCGAAGTCCTGCGGGACCCGGCCGAGAAGGAGGTCGCGGACGCATCCGCCGACGAGCCAGGCGGAGTGGCCAGCGGCACGGAGAGCCGAAATGATTTCAGAGCCGTCGTTCATCCGCTATTATCGTAACTGGAATGCCTGATCCATCCGAACGACAGGCAACGTCAACCACCAGCCGGGTTGTTGTTGCCACGACCGTAGCGCTATCGTTTATCTCATTTTGGCGAGGCGCGGCAATTGTACTCAGCGATTTGGCGTCGACGATGTTTTACGTCGGCGGCATTACGGAGCAGGCGATCGGAAAATCCGCGCCTTGGTTCGTGCTGGCGGTCATGCTGTTTTCATTCGCCGTTCGATCGATCTACATGGAAAGCTGCTCCATGTTTGTTCGCGGTGGGGTGTACGTCGTGGTGCGGGACGCGATCGGCCCGAACATGGCCAAGCTGTCGGTCTCGGCGCTGGTGGTGGACTACATTCTAACGGGACCGATTTCTTCGGTCAGCGCCGGCCAATATATCGGCCGCCTGTTGAACGAGATGAGCGAGATGGCAGGGCATCCGCTGCACGTGAACCCGAATTATTTCGCGGTGTTCTTTGGGATTGCGGTGACGCTATATTTCTGGCGAAGCAACACGAAAGGCATTCACGAATCGAGCGGCCATGCGCTGCGGATCATGCAGATAACCACCGTAATGGTAGTTATTTTGATCGTTTGGTCCGTGATTACGTTATTCCTGCGCGGTGGGGCTCCGCTGCCGCCGATGCCGACTCATGCGAACCTGACGCTGAACGAGCATTCCCTGGGATGGCTCCAAGGGACGTTTTGGCCGAGTATCAGTTCGGCGATGTTAATTGTAGCCTTCGGCCACTCGTTGCTGGCGATGAGCGGGTTTGAAACGCTGGCACAGGTGTATCGGGAGATTGCGTATCCGAAGCTGAAGAACTTGCGGATCACGGCGAACATTGTTTGCGTTTACGCTTTGCTTTCGACGGGCGTGATTTCGATATTGGCCGTGATGATTATCCCGGATGCGGTGCGGCCGCAGTACTACGACAACCTGATTGGCGGCATGTCGATGAACCTGGAAGGCCCGGCGCTGATGAAGTTGGGCTTCCACATTTTTGTGGTGATTGTGGGTGGGTTGATTTTGTCGGGCGCGGTGAACACGTCGCTGATTGGGGCCAATGGGGTATTGAATCGGGTGGCCGAGGACGGCGTTTTGCTGAGCTGGTTTCGGAAGCCGCATGTTCGATTTGGGACGACCTTTCGCATCATCAACATGATTGCGATTTTGCAGATTCTGACGATTATTGGTAGTTTGGGCGACGTTTATCTGCTGGGCGAAGCTTACGCTTTTGGTGTGGTTTGGAGCTTCTTTCTGAAGGGCATGGGAGTGCTGGCGCTGCGGTTCCAGCGGCATGATCAGGAATACAAGACTCCGTTCAACTTCATGTGGGGGAAGCGGGAGATTCCGGTCGGCCTGGGTGTGACGGTGTTGATGCTGTTTCTGGTGGCGATTGCGAACCTGTTCACGAAGAAGATCGCGACGATTTACGGCGTTTCCTTTACGGTTTTGCTGTTCGTGATGTTTTTGATTTCCGAACGGGTAAATGCGCGGCGGACGCGGCGGGTGGAAGAGTCCAGGACCGAGAACTTGGAAGAGTTCAATCTGGAGCATCAGCCGCACGTGGACACGACGCATTTAACCGCGCGTCCAGGTTGCATTTTGGTCGCCGTCCGCGACTACAACAACCTCGAACATTTTAGGCGGATTCTAGAAAAAACGAACCTTCGCCGACACGACGTCGTGGTCATGACCGTCCACCCAATGTCGTCGGGGGCGGGGGAGTTCGAACTACAGAACGAACAATTGTTCGGCACATACGAACAGGAACTGTTCTCGCGGGTTGTTACAGTGGCGGAGAAGGAAGGCAAGCCGGTGGAACTGCTGGTGGTTCCGGCGACAGATCCGTTCGCGGCGATGATTCAAGCGGCGAACCAGTTGAAGGCGTCGCGGCTGGTGACAGGGGTTTCAGCGCAGATGGCTTCCGAGGAGTTAGCGCGGCGGATCGGGCTGGCTTGGGAAGCGCTGCCGGAACCGCGACATCCGCTTTCGCTTGAGGTGATCCGACCGGATCGGCAATCGACGTTCGTCAACCTGGGCCCTCATCCGCCCCGGCTTTGGCCGGAGGATTTGGACCGTTTGCACGACATCTGGCTGAAGTTGACCGATAAGGAAGGCTTGGGCCATAAGCTGCACCACCGCGACGTGATCGGTGTAGCGCTACGGCGGATGGAGCAGGAAATGCAGTCCGACGATAGGGCCGAGATCCTGACTCAGATTCGGGAAGAGATGCGGCGGAACTAGTTAGTCGTGGCGGGAGGCTCCTGCTGAGCCTGCAAAAGGGCGAGCGCTTTCAGTTCCTTCTTGGTGGGAGGAACGACGGCGTGGTCGTAGTTGTGGTCTTTGTAACAAGAGCAACAACGCACTTTTGCGGGATCGGTACCAACCAGCGAAACGATGGCGTGGTTGGTAAGTCGCTTACATTTGATGCAGTAATCGTCGAGGATATCGCCGAGTCGAAACTCGCTCATAATACGGCAAAGTATAGCAAAGAGAGAGCGGCCGCACCCAGAATTATCCAGAATGAATCGAGCTTGGTGAGCAGGAACGCCGCGACGGCGACGACGGCGAGAGTAGCGCCGCGGGCGTCGAGGATTGAGTCCTGAGCGAGGGGGAGGGCGCTGGCGAGGCTTAGCCCGGCGGCGGCCATCAAAACCGAATCGAGGGCGCGGCGAAACCCGGGTCGATCACTGTAGCGGCGGAGCCAGTGCAGCAGCAGAATGCTAAGGAATGCGGGCGTGACGAGCGCGAGCCACCCGACGGCGGCACCGGGATAGCCAGCGAGGTAGTAACCGATGCCGACGAGATAGACGCCATTCGGGCCAGGGGCGAGACGGCCGGCGGCGATGGCGGTAGTAAGCTGCTGATCGGTGAGCAGGTGATAGTGAAGGACGAAATCGTTGCGGACGATGGCCAGCGAGGTCATGCCGCTGAAGGAGGTAAGGGTCGCTTTGACGAGGAGGAGATAGAGCCAAAGCAGGTTCACTGAACCCCCAGGCGATCAAGGGCGAAGCCGACGAAGACGGCCAATGCCAGGATGGAGAGGGGGGAGAGCCAACCGTTCGCCAAGGCTACCGTAGCGCCGCCGGAAAGAATTGCGATACGAAGCCAGCGGCGCTGGACGGCGTAGGGCTTGACGATCTTCCACGAGGAGACCGCGATGAGCGCGACGACGGCGACGAGCGCCCCGCTGATGGCGCGACCGACCCAGGGGTTGTCCCGGGTGCTCTGGTAGCCGGTCAGCAGCAGCAGGACGAGCACGGAAGCGGGCACCGAGACGGCGACGACCGCCGCGATGGCCGCGGGCCATCCTCCGAGGCGCCAAGCCAGGGCGGCGCTGCAGGCAAGGACATTCGTGCCCGGCGTGAAGCGGGCGAGGCCGTAGATGAGGCCGAACTCGGCGGAATCGAGCCAGTGGCGGCGTTCGACCAGTTCCAGATGGAGCGCGGCCTGGATGGGATTGCCGCCGCCGAGGGTGAAGCTGCCGGAGCGAAAGAAGATGGCCGTCAACTCACGGAAGCGCGGGACGTCCATAGGCCTACTGTATCATCGAGATATGCGCGGCAAATGGCTGTTATTCGGAGGGTGCTTGGTCCTATTGGCGATTGCCGGGGGAGCGATCACGGTGTGGCGTCGGGAGCAGGCGAAGCAGGCGGCGGTGGTGGCACCCGTGGCGGTGCCGATCGTGGTGGCCGGCGAAGTGAGTTTGAGCGGAAAGATTGAAGCGCGGAACGTGGTGGGCGTGAAGGCCCCTTCGGCGGGGACGGTGGAAGAGTACTTGGTGAACGAAGGGGAAGAGGTTTACGAGGGGCAGTTGCTGGCGCGGCTGAAGAATCCGTCGCTGGAGAACGAAAAAGAGCTGGCGAAGGAGCGGGCTGACAAGGCGCAGGAGAAGCAGAATGCGCTGGAGAGCCAGATGTTGGCGGCGCGCTTAGAAGTATCGCGGGGACGAGCCGAGGCGGCCCGGGTGAAGGAAGAGTTTACGCGGGCCGAGCGGTTGTACCAACGGCAGACGATGCTGAACCAGCAGGGGGCTACGCCTCGGTTGACGTTTGAGAAATCGAGAAAAGATTTCGAAAGCGGAAAAATGGACTACGAAACGTTGGGGGCTCGGCAGCAAGTGGCTGAGGGGAGGATTACGGATCTAACGCGGGACATCGAACAGGCGAAAAAAACGGTGGAAGAACGGAACGCGGCGCTCGAAGACGCCGAAACTAACTTGCAGGCGACGCAGGTGCATGCACCGGTGGACGGCGTCATTGTCCTGCGCAAGGGCGAGGCGGGGGCCGAGATCCAGAAAGGCGAGGATGACGTTTTCCGCATTGCGACCGACCTGGGGAGCCTGCAGATTACCGTGGAACCGGAGGCGGCGGCACTGAGTCGGATCAAGGAAGGAATGCTGGCGGCGGTGTTCGTGGCCGAACAAAGCAACGAAGCGTTGAGCGGTGAAATCGCTCGGGTGGCCGACGGGAAGGTGACGATTTTGTTCCTGAATCCGAACCCCTTGATCAAGCCCGGGCTTACGGCTCAGGTGCGGATCAAGCTGCCTTGATAGAATCGAGGAATTGTATGCAATTCCTCGAAAGTAGCCTAGTTGAACTGATTACCCAGACCGCGACGAATTTGCCCCCCGATGTGCGGAAGGCGATGGGCGTTGCCCTTGAGCAAGAGAAGCCGGATACGCAGGCGTCGCAGGCGCTGAACATCATCGCCAATAACATCGACATGGCGACCGAGGACGAAGGCCCGATTTGCCAGGATACGGGCATGCCGACCTTCGTCGTGCATACGCCGGTGGGCGTGAGCCAGATCGCGATTAAGAAGGCGATCAAGGCGGCGGTGGCCGAGGCGACCCGGCGAGGGAAGTTACGGCCGAATTCGGTGGACTCGTTGACGGGGCACAACTCGGGCGACAACTTGGGCGTGGAGACGCCGGTGATCCACTGGGAGCAGTGGGAGCAGGACGACGTCGAGGTGAAGCTGATTCTGAAGGGCGGTGGCTGCGAGAACAAGAATATTCAATACTCGCTGCCGACCGAGTTGGAGCACTTGGGCAAAGCCGGGCGGAACATTGAGGGTGTGAGGAAGTGCTTGCTGCACGCGGTGTGGCAGGCGCAGGGGCAAGGGTGCGCGCCGGGAGCGTTGGGCGTGTGTATCGGGAGTGATCGGGCGCATGGCTACTATCTGGCCAAGCACGAGCTGTTTCGCGAATTGGATGACGTGAATCCGGACCCGGTGCTGGCGAAGCTGGAAGCCGAGGTGATGGAGGAGGCCAATAAGATTGGCGTGGGGCCGATGGGGTTTGGCGGCAACGTGTCGTTGATAGGCTGCAAGGTGATGGCGGCGAACCGATTACCGGCGAGCTTTTTCGTGTCGGTAGCATATGATTGCTGGGCGTATCGACGGCTGGGCGTGCGGCTGGATGCGACGACGTGCGCGATCAACCAATGGCTGTATCGAGACCCGGAACGCGAGGTGGAGAAGCTTTCGAAGATGGACGGGTTCCCGCTGACGGGGCGGGAGGTGACGTTGACAGCGCCGTTGACGGAAGCGCAAATGCGCGCGCTGCACGTGGGCGATGTGGTGATCATCCGCGGCGATATGTACACGGGTCGCGACGCGGTGCATGCGCGGTTGATGGACGAACCGCCGCCGGTGAGCTTGGACGGGCAAATTCTGTACCACTGCGGACCGGTGATGTTGAAGGAGGGCGAGCGGTGGGTGGTGAAGGCCGCCGGGCCGACGACTTCGAGCCGGGAAGAGCCGTATCAAGCCGAAGTGCTCCGGCGCTACGGGGTGAGAGCCGTGATCGGTAAAGGCGGCATGGGCGCGAAGACATTGAAAGGCTTACAGGAATGCGGGGCCGTGTACTTGAACGGGATCGGAGGGGCCGCGCAGTTTTATGCGCGGACGTTAAAGCAGGTAAAGGGCGTACATTGGCTTGAATTGGGGGTTCCGGAGGCGATGTGGCACCTGGAGGCCGATGGATTTGTGGCGATCGTGACGATGGACTCGCATGGGAACAGCCTGCACG
This sequence comes from Acidobacteriota bacterium, assembly GCA_025354525.1. GTDB lineage: Bacteria > Acidobacteriota > Terriglobia > Bryobacterales > Bryobacteraceae. The sequence goes on along the minus strand of JANXMS010000604.1, from coordinate 282 downwards.
CCGACGTAGAGAAATCGACCGGAGAGTTGCTGAAAGCACTGCAAAAGTGATAGGTTAGAAGGGTAGTGGCCGGGTAGCTCAGTTGGTAGAGCAGCGGACTGAAAATCCGCGTGTCGGGGGTTCGATTCCCTCCCTAGCCATTGCGGTTAAGATGTTGAAGCGAGAGCAGATCGAAAAAGCGACGGCCACCTTTGCGGGTGGCCGTTTGCGCGGTCGTCGTGCTAAGACGGCGCGGGTGTGGGCGGACCGAATAGCCATTTGCTCACGCCATTTCAGCATACA
>JANXMS010000597.1 GCA_025354525.1 Acidobacteriota bacterium | reverse complement strand
GGCTTCCACCGCCACCTTAGCTTTCAAAGCCGGCGAGTGAGTCTTGCGTGTTCGAGGCATTGATTCTCCTTCATTTTCAATGCCCTCCTACACTTAAGCAATAACCATTTTTGTGTCTAGTTTTTGGGGTCCACCACAAATGATCCCGAAACCCGCTAATCAAGTACATCAGTTTTTAGTGTGGTCAACTCTACTTCGAGCAGAGGTGGTCAATTGCTGCTGAGCGCCGAGGCCTTCCGCCGACCATTTCGCCCTCCCACGATGCAAGCCTACCTAGCCAAAGTGACTTTGGTCCTGAAAATGCACGTCCAATGCAATCCAGCATGACGACAAAATCAAAAGCGTACCTTATCGGTGGGGGAATTGGCTCCCTCGCTGCCGCCGCTTTCATGATCCGGGATGGCAATCTCCCCGGCGGGAATATCTCGATCTTAGAATCAGCGCCGATTCTCGGCGGAAGCCTCGACGCCGCCGGTGACGCAGACCGCGGATATTCCATGCGAGGCGGTCGGATGTTAACCACCGACAACTATGAATGTACCTGGGATCTGTATAAGTCGGTTCCCTCGCTCACGCGACCCGGCAAATCAGTCTTCGATGAAACGGTCGAGTTTAACGAGCAGCACCATTCCAATTCGATGGCCCGGCTGGTAGATCGACGCCGGGCGAAAACCCCCGTCGCATCTATGGGCTTCTCCATGCAGGATCGCCTCGAACTGCTTAAACTCAGCCAAGCTTCTGAAGAGAGCCTGGCTGCCAGTCGCATTACCGACCACCTCTCGCCAAGCTTTTTCAACACGCCTTTTTGGTACATGTGGTCCACCACTTTCGCGTTTCAGCCATGGCACAGTGCCGTCGAGTTAAAACGCTACCTGCTGCGCTTCATGCTCGAATTTTCGCGTATTGAAACGCTGGCCGGAGTGAAGCGAACCATTTATAACCAATACGACTCTTTGGTCGTCCCCCTACAGAGTTGGCTGGTCGACCAAGGGGTTCATTTCACTACCGGTTGCCGAGTCACCGACATAAACCACAAAATCGAAGACGAAAAATTCGTCGTAACAGGGTTGCGGTGCTTACACTCCGGCCAAACCGAAGAGATCACCGTTCAGGATGGAGATCTCGTGTTCCTCCAAAACGGGTCGATGACCGACGCATCCAGTCTGGGTTCGATGACGAAAGCACCCGCCAAACTCACCAAATCCGATAGCGGCGGCTGGACTCTCTGGGAGCGCTTAGCCGAAGGGCGTCCGCAATTCGGTCGACCCCACGTCTTCAATAGCTCCATCGCGCAAGCCTGGTGGGAGTCCTTCACCGTCACTCTCAAGGACCCTGCTTTCTTTAACCAGATGAGGCAATTCAGCGGTAACGAGGCGGGCACCGGTGGCCTTGTTACCTTCAAAGATTCGAATTGGCTCCTCTCCATCGTCCTCGCCTTTCAGCCCCATTTTGCCAACCAGCCCGCCGACGTCCAAGTGTTCTGGGGATACGCGCTCTTCCCCGACCGCATCGGCAACTTCGTCGCAAAATCGATGACCGAATGCAACGGCGCGGAAATCCTCGAGGAACTTTGCGGCCATCTACGGTTCGACCTCGATACCATGGCCACCGCCAACTGCATCCCGTGCCGCATGCCCTACATCACCAGTATGTTCATGCCGCGAGAACAGGCCGACCGGCCCCTCCCTGTCCCGACCGGCTCGAAGAATCTCGCCTTCGTCAGCCAGTTCGTCGAAATCCCGGAAGATGTCGTCTTCACGGTTGAATACTCCGTGCGGGCCGCGCAGATGGCCGTCTACGAATTGATGGGCGTAGAACGGAAGGTCCCCGCCGTCAGTCCGCACGCCAAATCCCACCTCACGCAATTCGAAGCTCTTCTCAAAGCCTTCAAATGAGCGCCATAGCTTCTCGCCGCAAGACCACTCTGAGCGTATTGGCCCTCTGCGGAGCTGTAGCCGTCGGCGAGTATGCCCTGCGCGACGATGCTTCCTGCACAAACTACGATCCCGAACGCCCAAGGAAACCTCTACCCACCCACCCTGCCACCAGTCCCCGCATCATCGGACTCATCCGCTACGCCACCCTCGCCGCCAAGGGTCACAACGCTCAGCCCTGGAAGTTCGCCCTCCTACCCGCTGCAATCGAAATTCATCCGAATTACTCCCGCCGCCTCCCGGCCGTTCACCCCGAGAATCGCGAACTATCGCTCAATCTTGGCTGCGCACTCGAAAATCTGCTCATCGCCGCGCGCGCCATCGCATACGCACCGGAACCCACCTACACGGAATCCCGCGACCTCATCCGTATCGATTTGGCTTCGGATACGCCCCAGTGCGGTCCTCTTTTTGACGCGATTCCATCAAGCCAAAGCACCCGTTTCGAATACGACGGAAAATCGATTGCGACCAATCAATTCAGCCAGTTACGAAAGCTGCCCCTGGAACCCCAAATCTACCAGCATCCTGCCCCGGAGACTTCCGGCCTCGCAACTCTCGCTGACTACGTCGACCAATCGACCTTGCGCCAGCACGCCGATGAGCCGTGCGGCCAAGAGCTGATTCACTGGCTACGCTTCAATAATATGGAAGCAATCGCCCGCCTTAATGGACTTTACTCGGCTTGCACCGGAATTCCAACGGTGCCCCGGTGGTTGGGCCAGTGGTTCGTCGCAGAAGCCAAACCTCAGGCTCAAGCCGACGCCGACGTAAAGAAACTCCGCAGTTCGGCCAGTGCCGTCGTCATCACCTCGGAGTCGGAGGCGAAGGCCGACTGGGTGCGAGCCGGTAAGGTCTATCGGCGCATGGCGTTGTGGATGAGCTCTTTAAACATGAAGTCTGCCTTCCTAAACCAGCCCGTCGAAGTGAAAAGCGTGCGCTCCCAACTCCAGAGTTCCGTAGGTCTGGGTACCGCCCGTCCCCAGTTCTTAGTTCGCTTTGGCTATGCCACTTCCATGCCACGCTCACTGCGTCGCCCGGTTGAACAAGTCCTCATCCCAACCTAAGCGAAAGGAGAAATACGATGTCACTAATCAAAAGCCAAGAGATCCGACTCATCAGCCGCCCTCAAGGCATACCAACCGCTAGTAACTTTGCGCTGGAAGAGGCCGAGCTGCCGCTGCTCAAAGACGGCGAAGTGTTGGGCCGCAACCTGTTTCTGTCGGTGGACCCGTACATGCGAGGGCGCATGAGCGAAGGTAATTCCTATGTGCCGAGTTTTGAATTGGGTAAACCGATGGAGGGTGGTGCGGTCGGTGAAATCATCGAGTCCCGAGCCAAGGAGAACAAAGTCGGAGACTTAGTTACCTCCCGCCTTGGTTGGCGGGAATACTTTATCGCCCAGCCGCACGAACTGCACGCCGTAAGTAGGGAGATTCAGCCCCCGTCTGTACACTTGGGAACCCTTGGCATGACCGGGATGACCGCTTGGGTCGGACTTAAATTGGTCGGCGTCAAACCTGGCGAAGTGATCTACATTTCTGGTGCCGCGGGCGCCGTGGGAAATGTCGCCGGTCAATTGGAAAAACTCCGCGGGTGTACCGTCATCGGCTCGGCCAGCTCAGCGGAAAAGGTAGCGGTTTTGCTCCACGAATGCCGGTTTGATCGCGCCATTAACTATAAGGCCGGGCCCATCCTGCCTCAACTCCTATCGGCGGCACCCGATGGAATTGACGTTTATTTCGACAACGTAGGCGGCGAGGCACTCGAAGCGGCACTCGCGGCCATGCGGATTCATGGTCGGATCATCGCCTGCGGCGGCATCTCCACTTACAATGATTCGAAGCCGCGCCCCGGTCCGTCCAACCTATTCAACATCACCACCAAACGGCTCACTATGAAAGGCTTGATCGTGGGCGACTGGTTGAGTCAACAAGCCGAGTTTGAATCAGAAGTCGGCGGTTACTGTAAGGCCGGTCGATTGAAAAATCAAGAAACCGTGGTGATGGGCATCGACAAGGCGGTTGAAGCTTTCATCGGACTGTTTGCGGGACACAACTTCGGCAAGATGGTGGTGCAGTTGGCCTGAAGCCCGCGGGGCGAGTCTCGCGCCATGGCCCACTGAGAATCAAAATCCGTCCCCCCCGTATCTACTCCTCGCCTTCAGCAACCGCGATCTAGTGCTGAGACCGCTTGAATGGGTTCCATTAGTATCCAAGCGTTTTTCGTGCGGTTTTTCGTAATTGATTAGCGGCCCCCGGCTCAATAGAATCGTACTTGATTAGCGGGTTTCGGGACCGTTCGCCTCCAGACTTGGGCCAATTTCCTAGCATTTGTGGAATGTGCGCTATGGAAGGCCCCCCGAAATCATGCTAAACGCTCGCAGGGCGCTACGGAAACCGCTCATTCTATT
>JANXMS010000596.1 GCA_025354525.1 Acidobacteriota bacterium | reverse complement strand
GTTAGGGAGGGATGATCGGTGATCGTATTAGTAGGATTTATGGGGAGCGGAAAGACGACGGTGGGTCGGGCGGGACGTCCGCTGATTTGTGTCGTTTCGGGCTGGGTGGCGGTGGCGCTTTGTCGGTTAGGGAGGGATGATCGGTGGCCGTATTGGTAGGATTTATAGGGAGCGGGAAGACGACGGTGGGTCGGGAGGGACGGATGCTGGTTTGTGTCGATTCGGCCTGGGTGGCGGTGGCGCTTTGTCGGTTAGGGAGGGATGATCGGTGATCGTATTAGTAGGATTTATGGGGAGCGGAAAGACGACGGTGGGTCGGGAGTTGGCCCGGCGTTTGGAGTTGCCGTTCGCGGACTTGGACGATCGGATTGAGGCCGCCGAGCGGCGGACTATTGCGGACATCTTCGCCAATGACGGGGAGGCGGGGTTTCGGGACATTGAGCACATGGCGTTGGGGCGAGCGCTTTCGGGCGGGGTCTTGGCGTTGGGGGGCGGTGCATATGTGCAGGAACGGAATCGGGAGATGCTGCGGGGCCGGGCGACGGTGGTGTGGCTGGACGTGCCGTTTGAACGGGCGCTGCGGCGGGTGGCGGGGGCCGATCATCGTCCGCTGGCCAAGGATCCCGAGAAGTTTGCGGCGTTGTACGCGGAGCGGCGGTTGGCCTATGCGGAAGCCGATTTGACGATTCCGATTACGAGCGACGACCCGACGGCGGCGGTCGCGGCAATTCTGGAGGGTCTATGACGAAGCGAGCGCAGGCGCGGCAGATTTTTCAGGCGGCGGTTTTGACGCATCTTTCGACCGTTGCGCCGTTGCTGTGGGGACGGAAACGCATTTGGCTGCTGGGGGCGGGGAAGGCGAGCGCCCCGCTGGCGCGGGCGGTTGAGAAGGTCCGCGGGAAGCGGATCGCGGGCGGGTTTATGGTGAAGGATGGCCAAGAGGCTCGGGGGGGCTGTGCCGAACGGCGAGAATGTGGGCTTTTGGTTGCGGCGGTTTTGGAGGCTCTATGACGAAGCGAGCGCAGGCGCGGCAGATCTTTCAGGCGGCATTAAAAGCTGCCGATCCGAAGGCGGCCGTCTTGGCGCATCTCTCGGCCGATGAGCCGCTGCTGCGGGGTCGGCAGCGCATTTGGCTACTCGGGGCGGGAAAGGCGAGCGCGCCGATGGCGCAGGCGGTGGAGAAGATCTGCGGAAAGCGGATTGCGGGCGGATGCGTGGTGGTGAAAGATGGGCATGGGGCTCCGCTACGGTACGCGGAGTTGCGGGAGAGCGGGCATCCGGTTCCGGACGAGCGTGGGGTGGCGGCGGCGGAGCGGATTGCCGATATCGCCCGGCAGGCCACGGCGGACGACCTAGTGATCTGTTGCATCAGCGGGGGGGCTTCGGCGTTGATGCCGCTGCCGGCTCCGGGTATTACGCTGGCTGAAAAGCAGGCGGTGACGCGGCAGTTGCTGGCTTGTGGGGCGAACATCCACGAGATGAACGCGGTGCGGAAGCACTTGTCGGCGATTAAGGGCGGCCATTTGGCGGAGCTGGCGGCACCGGCTCCGGTGCTAACGCTGATCCTGAGCGACGTGATAGGGGACGACTTGTCGACGATTGGGTCTGGGCCGACGGTGGCGGATCCATCGACGTTGGCCGATGTGGCCGCGATCTTCCTTCGCTATGGGATTGCTCCGATGGCGGGGTTGCGGGAGACGCCGAAGAAGCTGGCCAAGGTGACGAATCGGATTGTAGGGAGCAATGCGCAGTCGGTGCTGGCGGCGGCGGCGAAGGCTAAGGAGTTGGGCTACCGGCCGTTGATTCTGTCGACGACGATTGAGGGCGAGACGCGGGACGTGGCACGGATGCATGTGGCGATTGCGAAGGAAAGCTTGCGGAGTGGGAATCCGGCGAAGCCTCCGCTGTGTATCCTGTCGGGGGGAGAGACGACGGTGAATTTGCGGGGGACGGGGAAGGGAGGCCGCAATCAGGAGTTCGCGCTGGCGGCGGCGCTTGACCTTCTCGATGAGCCGCGGATCTTGGTGTTGAGCGCGGGTACCGATGGCACCGATGGGCCGACGGACGCGGCGGGTGGGTTCGCCACTTCCGCTACGGCCAAGGATTCGAAGGCGGCTCGGGCGGCGCTGGACAACAACGACTCGTACTCGTTCTTGGAACAGACGGGAGACTTGCTGATTACTGGTCCGACGCGGACCAACGTGATGGATATTCGTATGCTTTTGGTGACCCTATGATTCGACCGGCTGTGGTGGCTGACCTGGAGTTTTTAGCTTGCGCGAATGAACGGATGGCTTTCGAGACGGAGCACAAGAGGTTGGTTCCGGCGACGATTCGGGCCGGGGTGGGGCGAGTGTTAGGGGATGGCCAACTGGGCCGTTACTTTGTGGCTGAAGAGGATGGCCGGGCGGTGGGCTGTTTGCTGATCACCTATGAGTGGAGCGACTGGCGGAACGGGATGTTTTGGTGGGTGCAGTCGGTTTTTGTGGAGCCGGAGTATCGGGGTAGGGGGGTGTATCGGGCGCTGTATGCGGCGGTGAAGGCGTTGGCGACGAGTGAGGGGGGGTGCTGCGGATTTCGGCTTTATGTGGAGAGAGACAACGCGCGGGCGCAGCAGACCTACGAGCGGCTGGGCATGTCGGCGACCGATTATCTAATGTTCGAGGAGCCTTTTGCCGATAACCTTCGTAGGGATGAGTTATGCGGCCGTTAGTCTGAATCTCGATTCGATGGACCATGCTTTTGGTTATCCGGCTGGGTATCAAGACCCGACCTTTGGCCCGGTGATGGATCGATTCGAGGCTTATGCGGATCAATTCGGGTTTCGGTACTCGGTTTACGTGATTGGCCGGGATCTTGAGAAGCAGCGGCATCGGGAGAAGGTGCGGAGCTGGGCGGAACGGGGCCACGAGATGGGGAACCATACTTGGAACCACTATACGAATCTGGGGGCTTTATCGAAGGCTGCGTTGACGGAGGAGATCCATCGGACGCACGCGGCGCTGGGGGAGGTGACGGGTCATGCGCCGGACGGGTTTATCGCTCCGGCGTGGAGCTATTCGGACAGGATGATGGATGTGCTGGCGGAGCAGGGTTATCGGTACGATACGAGCCTGTTTCCGAGCTTGCTGTACTACCCGTTTGTGTTCAAGAACGCTTGGAACCATCGGACGCAGGGCGAGAGATTTTGGCGGATTTTGGATCGGCGGGACTGGCTGCAGCCGTTTGTGGGATCGCGGGAGCCGTATCTGGATCGGGGGTTGGTGATGTTGCCGGTGCCGAGCACTCCGGGTCCGTTGGGGTTGACGATTTGGCATACGACCGGGTTTTTGTTGGGTTGGGAGAAACATTTCGCGATGTTGCGGGCGGCGCTGGCGGCGCGGAGGTTCTTTTATTATGTGGTTCATCCGGCGGACTTGACTTGTAGTGAAGATTTTCCGGATATGCCGGTGAACTCGCTCGAGCGGATAGGGGGATCGCTTGAGGAGAAGCAGCGGCGGTTTGCTGAGTCGTTGCAGGTAATTGCGGATGCGAAGCGGGAGTGGATGACGATGGGGGAGATGGCGGGGTGGGCTCGGGCAGGGTTGGTTTAAATAAATGTGGGGTTCTGGCGACGGAATCCGCTTACATAGATATCCCCTCTTATGCCTGCTCCGAATGCGTGCCGACGCCGGGCTTCTTCCGGTCTTGATTTGACTCTTTTGAGCGCTTTGACCGCTCCGATCCCGCGAACTTGTCACGGGGAGTTGGAGGTGGCGGAGCCGAGTTCGGCTTGGACGCTGGACCCTTCGGCCGAGCAATGTCATTACACGGCTCGGGTGGCGTTTAGCGAGTCGTTTGCGGCGCCTCCGCACGTGGTTGCGGGGCTATCGGCGCTGGAGTTGGGCAATGGTCCGGCGGCGCGTTTGGAGGTTTGGATTGTGCCGGGGACGGTGAGTCGGAGTGGCTTTACGATCCGTTTTGCGACGAAGGCTGGAGCCAGTGTGGAGTCGGCGGCGGCGTTTTGGCTGGCGATGTCGGTTTAGCGGGGAGGAGCTTGGTGGCTTTGGCGTGGGTGGTGGGGTGGGCATCGTCGGTGGGTGGGAGGTTGCTTCGGGCTGGGTCAGCTTAGCGGGGGAGTGGGTTGAGGAGCTTGGTGGCTTTGGTGCGGGTGGCGGGGTGGGCATCGTCGGTGGGTGGGAGGTTGCTTCGGGCTGGATCAGCTTAGTGGGGGAGCGAGTTGAGGAGTTCGGTGGCTTCGGCGCGGATGGTGGGGTTGGGGGACAGGGCGGCTTGGGAGAGATGGCGGCGGGCACCGGGCCAGTCGTTCATGGTGCCGAGGGCGGTTCCGAGGCCGATCAGGGCGCGTCCGTTCTGGGGATCGCGCTGAACGGCGGCGCGGTACTCGTTCGCTGCGGCGGGGAAGTCTCGGAGGGCCATGTAGAGATTGCCGAGGAGGTCGCGGGCTGCCAAGTTGGCGGGGTCTAGTTGGACGGCTTCGCGGGCTTGGGGGAGGGCTTCTGGAAAGCGCCGGGCGTTGGCTAGGAAGAGGGCGAAGTTGAAGCGAGCGGAGACGAGACGGGGATTGAGGCGGATCGCAGTCTGATAGTGCTGCTCTGCCTCGGTGCCGGTGAGGAGGCTGGCGAGGTTGGCGTGGGACTCGGCTTCGTCGGGTTGTTGGCGGAGTGCGGCGCGAAAGGCGGCGGCGGCTCCGGGACGGTCGCCGGTTTCCTGGCGGAGGGCTCCCAGGAAAGTATGGGCTTCGACGAGTTCGGGTTCGAGTTCAGCGGCGCGGCGGGCGGCGGTATCGGCGTCGGCGGGGCGGCGGAGTTGACGGTAGAGACGGGCGAGTTCGAGCCAGCCGAGCGAATCGTTGGGATGGAGTTTGGTCGTTTTTTCGAGCGTCGCGAGGGCCGCTTCGGGCTGGCCGTTGCGGGCTTGGGCGGCTCCGTAGTTGCGAAGGGCGGGGAGGTAGTTGGGATCGAGTTCGAGGGCCTTTTTGTAGAAGGGCAGGGAAGCGGGGCCGGTCTGAGCTTGAGCCATCATGAGGTAATAGGCGGGGTGCTGGGGCTGGTGGGTTTTGATGGCTGCGGCGAGGCGGGGGACGCCGTTGCGGACGTTGCTTTGGTGGGCGAGTTGGGCCATAGCGGGGAGGAGATCCTTGGCGGGGCCGGTGAGTTGTTTGGGGTAGTAGAGGACGACTTCGCCTTGGTAAGAGGTCTTGCCGATGGTTTCGTGGCGTTCGGTTCGTGGGGCTAGCAGGTTGGACGGCTTGGCGGAGGGGCGCTGGATGCGATGGTCGGTGACGGCGACGTGAATGACGTCTTCGGTGCGGCGTTTGGGCATGTGGCAACTGGCGCAATCCTTCTTGGCGGGATGGCTGGGGGCCTTGGCGATGGCGGGATGGCACTGGGAGCACTGGGCGTCGAAGTTCTTCTGGGTTTCGTGGGGGTTGTGGCAGGTGGTGCAAGTGAGGCGTTCGTTGCTTGCGAGGTAGCAGCGGGATTGGCGGAGGCGGTAGACGGAGGAGACGATTTCGAACTTGTCGTCATGACCTGTTTGGGGAGCGTGGTCGAAGTGGGCGATGAACTGTTCGAGGGGCTCGCGAGGGTTGAAGGAGAAGATGCCGCGTTCGGGACGGAGGACGGTGTTGGGCAGGGAGAAGCTGGTGGTTTCGAGGTGGCATTGCATGCAGACCTCCATTTGGCGGGCGGGGGATTCGTGTTTGGGGTTATAGATGGCGGTGGGTTTGCCTGTCTTGACGGATTCGATGTGGGCGCGGCCGGGGCCGTGGCAGCGTTGGCAATCGATGCCTTCGGGGAGTGGGCCGGGGTAAATGGGGTCGGCGGTGAGGCTGGGGTCTGTAATTTGCTGGGGGTAGGCGTTGTGGCAGAACATGCACTGGTAGCCGATGGTTCGGCGCATGTCCATGTGGTCAGGGCGATCGTAGCCGGGGCTCATGGCGAGGGCGCCGTTGGCGGAGGCGTAGGCGTTCACGGGCATTTCGAGGAGGCGGTTTTGAGGGGTGCGATGGATGTAAGTGCGGGCGGAGTTGCCGGAGCCGAGGATGTAGTGGATCTGCTTTTCGACGGGTTCGGCGTTGGGTTCGGAGCGGCGGAGGAAGAGGTTTCCGTCGCGGGGAAGGAGTTGATAGGTTCGGCCGGAGGCGATGTGGGTGAAGGGTTGAGTGACGGCGTCGGCGGGGGTGGTTGGACGGAACGAGCGGGCCATGCCGGTGAGGGCATATGGTTTGGCTTGCTGGGGATGGCAGGGGGCGCAGGAGCGGGCGTCGGCGTAGGGGGAGGGAGCTTCTTCGGTTCTTTTGCAGTTGGTGAGGGCGACGGCGGCCAGGAGGATGAAGTTGACGTGCCGGGGGCACATGCTAGTGGTTGGCGTAGAGCAGCTTGCCGCCGCTGGCTTTTACGAGGTAGAGGTTCTGCTTGCCGGCCCACTTCTGGACGTTCTTGAGAGCGGGGGCTTCGATGACTAAGTAGTGGCGGGCCGGGGATTTCCAGAGTTCGGCGAAGCGCTCGTTGTCAATGAAGACTTGGGGGGCGCCGGGGGCGTAGGAGCCGTATTCGAGGTTGTTGACGCGGCCGTTGAGGAGGAGGGCTTGCGGGTTTTTGGCGTAGAAGAAGATCGACGAGAACGTGTAGTACTGGTTGTCGACGATGAGCTGGCCGGGCGGGGCTTGCAGATAAGCCTCGGCTAAGGGGCGGGAGCCGAGGTAGGGATCGAAGGTGATGAGGGCGACGCGGGCGGCGTGGAAGAAGAGGACCATCATGGCGGCTAAGGCTAGCGCAAGACGGTGGCCTCGGCAGAGGGCGGCGCCGAGGGTGCCGACGAGAAAGGCGACGCCGGCGATGACGAGGGGGAGGCGGAGATAGGCGAAGGCTTCGACGGTGAGGTCTCCCATGTGTCCTAGGGAGAGGGTGTAGGCGTCGGTGGTTTGGAGGACTAGGGCGTTCGAGATGTCGCCGGGCGTCGGGATGCCTTGGACTCGGATGAGGATGGCAATGATGGCGGCTAACGCGACGGCAGCGACGGTGGAGAGGAGGCGGCGACCGATGGTGACGAAGCGGCTTTCGGCTCGGAGGACTGAGGCGAGGAGGAGCGCCAGGGCGGGGTAGCAGGGCATGGAGTAGTATTCCTGCGTGGTGGAGAAGGTGAAGAAGGTTAGTAAGAAGGCCGTGAAGCAAAGGGCTAAGAGACGGGTGCGGTGGGCGCGGTCATCGCCTTGGAACGAGAGGGTCGCGAGGCCGGGGAAGAAGGCGGACCAAGGGAAGAGCCACAGGAGGTGGAAGATCCAAAAAAGCGGCCGGGGGACGGTGTTGTAGTCGCGGGGCCAGCGCATGTTGAGGAAGCGGAAGACGTGCTCGTTGAGGAAGTAGAACCAGGTGAAGCCGTGGTATTCGCCGGGGGCGGAGTGCATGGTGAAGTCGAGGAAGGGCGGGTTGGCGAGGGCGGCGGCGAGGTGCCAGGGGGCGGCGATTGCGATGACGACGGCCACGCCAGAGAAGGGGGAGAGCTTTCGCCAATTGGGCCAGTTACGGGTGAGGGTTAGCCAGAGGAGGATGGCTCCGACGGGGAAGACCATGGCGATAAGGCCTTTGAGTAGTAGGCCGGTGGCCATGGCGGCCCACATGACATAGGCCCAACGGTGTTCGCCTTCCATGGCGCGGAGGAAGGCCCAGAGGGCGAGGGCGATGGAGGCGGTGAGCATGGCGTCGGGAATCTGGATGCGAGTGAAGAGCCAGAGGCCGATGCAGGTGGAGAGGATGAGGCCGGCGTAGAGGCCGGTGAGTTCGTCGAAGGCCCAGCGGGCGAAGCGGGCAGTGAGCCAGCAGAGGAAGATGACGCTGAGGGCGAGGGGGAGGCGGGCGGCCCAATCGTGGATGCCGAAGAGGGCGAAGCTGGCGGCCATGGACCAGTAGATGAGTGGGGATTTTTCGAGGTAGGCGACTCCGTTGAGGCGGGCAGTGACCCAGTCGCCACTTGTGAGCATGTTGGCGGCGATTTGGGCTTGGACGGCGTCGACATCGTCCATGAGGCCGGGGGGGCTGACGACGCAGCCGAGGTAGATGAGCGCCGCGACGAGGAGGACTAGGAGTTGGTATCGACGTTCCATCGTTTGATCCAGAGAGCGAGAGTGAGAAGGCCCCAGATGTGGTAGCCGTAGTTGGCTCGACGGTTGAAGTGGTCGTCGAGGATGCGGTCAATGACTCCGGGGCGGAAGAGGGGATTGGCGGGCCGGAGGGTGTCTTCGACGAGGGGGCGGAGGACGGTGCGGAACCAGTCGTGAGCGGGGATGTCGAAGCCTTCCTTTTTGCGGTCGAGGACGGAGTCGGGGATTTTGCCGCGCATGAGTTGGCGGAGGAGGTATTTGAGTTGGCTGCCGTTGATTTTGAGCGAGCGGGGGAGGCGGGCGGCGAATTCGACGATGCGGTGGTCGAGGAAGGGGGGCCGGACTTCGAGGGAGTGGGCCATGGACATGCGGTCGCACTTGTAGAGGATGTCGTCGGGGAGATACCAGTGCTGATCGAGTTCCATGAAGTCGGAGTAGGGCGGCGGGGCGTGGAGGGGAGCGAAGCGGCCGTCAGCGAGGAGGGCTTGGCGCTCGGTGGCGGTGAAGGTGCCGTTCCAAAAGAGATGGGCGGAGAGGGGGTCTTCGAGGGAGCCTTTGAGGAAGCGCTTGACCTTGTATTCGAAGCTGATCTTTTCGTCGGAGACGGGGAGGAGGGCGTTGGCTAGGGAGAGGGCGAGGGATTTGCCGGGGAAGGGGCGGAGTTGGCGGGCGTAGTCGTCGGCGAGGTAGGTGTAGTAGCCGCCGAAGAGTTCGTCGGCCCCTTCGCCGGAGAGGGCGACGGTGACGTGTTGGCGAGTCATGCGGGAAAGATACCAGACGGGGAGGGCTCCGGCGTCGGCGGAGGGTTCGTCGGAGAAATAGGCGAACTGGTTGACGGCGTCGGCGAGGTCTTCGGAGGGGTTGCAATCGAACTCGTGGTGGTCGGTTGCGTACTTTTGGGCGACCTCGCGGAACCAGGGGCTCTCGTCGAAGCTGCGGCCGGCGAAGGAGACAGAGAAGGTCTTGAGGCGGCCGGATGCGACTTCGGCGGCGTAATGGAGGATGGTGGTGGAATCGACGCCACCGGAGGCCCAGATGCCGAGGGGGACGTCGGCGATGAGGTGTTCGCGGACGGAGTCGGTGAGGAGAGTATTGAGTTGGTCTTTGGCGGTTTCGAGAGTGAGAGTGGGGTCGGGGTTGAAGCGGAGCTGCCAGTAGGGTTCGGTGTGCTCGCGACCGTTCTGCCATTCGAGGAGGTGGCCGGGGGCGAGCTTTTCGATGCCTTCAATGAGGGTGAAGGGTTGGGGGACGTAGTTGCATTGGAGGAAGGCGTTGAGGCCGGGGCGGGAGATGCGGCGGGGGATTTCGGGGTGGGCGAGGATGGCTTTGAGTTCGGAGCCGAAGTAGAGTTCACCTTGATGGCGGCATAGGTAGAGGGGCTTGATACCCATGCGGTCGCGGGCGAGGATGAGGCGTTGGCGGGAGGATGTGTATAAGGCGACTCCGAACATGCCTCGGAGGCGGGAGAAGACGGCGGTGTCCCAGGCGAGGAAGCCTTGGAGGACGACTTCGGTGTCGGAGTGGGTGTGGAATTGGTGGCCGAGGGCGGCGAGTTCGGCACGGAGTTCGCGGTAGTTATAAATTTCACCGTTGAAGACGATGACGGTGTCGCGGTCGGCGGAGTAGATGGGTTGTTCGCCGCCGGCGAGATCGATGATGCGGAGGCGGACGGCACCAAGGGAGACATCGGGAGCGACGTGGACGCCCCACTGGTCGGGACCGCGATGGTGGAGGGACTGAGTGGCCGCTTCGATTCTGCCGGGGGAGACGGGACGGCTGCGATGGGTGAAGCCGACTATTCCGCACATAGGTTGGTCAAACCTTTATTTTAATGCAGTGGGCGGCTATTCGATACGAATGCCGAGGAGGAGGGCGAAGACCATGGCTTGGGCGGGGTCGACGGTGGCACCGCGGAGGCCTTCGGGGAAGACGTTTAGGCCGTCGACGTTGGAGCCGCGGAGGTCGGCGTTGGCTAGCTTGACGCGATTCATTTCGGCGTTGTGGAGGTTGCAGCGGCGGAAAATGGTGCCGGTGAGGTCGGTGCCTTGGAAGTCGGCTTCTTCGAGGTTGCACCCGTCGAATTCGGTGGATTGGAAGCGGGAGAGGCGGAACTGAGCGTAGCGGAGGTCGGATTCGGCGAAGAGGACGTGTTGACAGTCGGCTTGGCCGGCGGAGAGGCCGGTGAGGCGGCAGTGGTGGAATTCGACGCGGGTGAGGTTGAGGCCGCGGGTGGAGAGATTGGCGAGGTCGCAGTTGGTTAGGCGGACGTCTTTAAGGGTGATGGAGCCGAAAATGGTTTGTGAGAGGTTGAGGCGGGTCAGTTCGGTTCCTTCGAGGTGGAGGGTGCCGTGGGTGGTGCCGCTGTGGTCGAAGTTTTGGAGGCGGAGGTTGGCTAGGTTTAGGTCGCGGGGGGCGAAAAGTTTGGAGGGGTCTTCTGAGGTGGGAAGGTCTTCGGCTATTTCGGGCGTTCGACGGGAGAAGACGAACTTTTTTGCAGGCACACTTCGAGTGTGCCTCTTGTCGATTGGAGTGTCAAAGAGCGGTTTTTGCGGGTTCGAAGGCGGCTGAGTTCGGTTGCGGGACGGCTTTTTTCAGCAGCGCGGGACGTAAGGGAGCTCGACCAAGGCTTCGAGGCGAATCATGTGATTCACTTGACTCGGACATGGAATCCGGCGAAGGAGGATCAAGCGACCGGTATCGCATGGGGCAGGAAAAGGACGTCTACGCTTACTATCTAGTGGTCGTGGCGCACGACTTCGTGACGTTTGACGTCAAACTCGACGAACTACTCAATAGGGCGCGAGGGTTGTCTTCTGACATACTCAACGGGGTGGAGGCTGTTAGTCCCGCCGTTTTTGGCGACTTAGAAGCTCCCGATGGGGGAAATGCCTTTGGGGACAAGTTCATCGCGCTAGGCGCTATCGCGTCCCTGGACCCGGATTCTTTTGAGGCCTTCTGCCCAGTGCTATGGGGCAAGCAGGGCTTTTCAAAGATGATACGAATGTCCAGGGTTGGCGATGGAGGCGTGGATATTGTGGCGATGCGCGGGAAGGAGGGCGTACTCATCCAGTGTAAGAGCTCGTCAATAAACGGTAGTGAGTTGGGTTGGGAAGCGGTTCAAGAAGTGTCGGTCGGCGCGGCTGCCTACAGTGCTCAGTTTCTCGGGGCAAGGTTGTTGCAGGTGGAGGTGGAGGCGGGGTATCGACGGCGAGGGGTGTGGTGGACCCCAAAAACTAGACACAAAAATGGTTATTGCTTAAGTGTAGGAGGGCATTGAAAATGAAGGAGAATCAATGCCTCGAACACGCAAGACTCACTCGCCGGCTTTGAAAGCTAAGGTGGCGGTGGAAGCC
>JANXMS010000593.1 GCA_025354525.1 Acidobacteriota bacterium | reverse complement strand
GGCTTCCACCGCCACCTTAGCTTTCAAAGCCGGCGAGTGAGTCTTGCGTGTTCGAGGCATTGATTCTCCTTCATTTTCAATGCCCTCCTACACTTAAGCAATAACCATTTTTGTGTCTAGTTTTTGGGGTCCACCACAGGCCGTGGAAAGCGAGGAAAACCAAAGACAGGTTTTCACTCTCTTCCCACCGCCGCGACGACGATGCTGTCGCTTCCCCGCTCTAACACAAACAGGA
The DNA here is from genome assembly GCA_025354525.1 of Acidobacteriota bacterium. Taxonomy (GTDB): domain Bacteria; phylum Acidobacteriota; class Terriglobia; order Bryobacterales; family Bryobacteraceae. Next base: position 10,227 of record JANXMS010000593.1, on the reverse strand, counting down.
GCACCGCAGTAATTGATTAGCGGGTTTCGGGACCTTTCGCCTCTAGACTTGGGCCAATTTCCTAGAGTTTTGGGGATTTGTGCTGCAGAGGGCCCCGCGAAATCATGCAAAAGGCTCGCAGGGCGCTACGGAAACCATTGATTCTATTGAGATGGAGGCCGCTAATCAATTACGCACCGCATATTCCGAGGTCCGCTGATGGATTCGCGACACCATCCAACCCGGCATCTTCAAAAGCCGAACGCCGTCGCTTCGCTTTCTCATCCTTACCCACACCAAACAGCGAGGAGGCCTTTGATGCGGTGGTTGTCTATAGTGTTAAAGCATCTTACGCAGGTCGTCTAGCGATAGGCGGCCAGTGTAGATAGCCATCCCGAGGGCGGCGTGCACGTTCATTGCTTGCAGTGCTCGGACGTCGTCCAAGGTTGTTACTCCGCCCGCGGCGGTGAGTTCATGGGAGGGGCTCATGACGGCGCGCAGGCGGCGAAACCAATCGAGATCGGTTCCCTGCATCATTCCTTCCTTATCCACGTAAGTGCACAAGAAGCCACCGCAGTAAGGTTCGAGTTCGGTAATCAACTCTTCGGCGGTGAAGTTTAGTGACTCGGTCCAGCCCTTCACGGCGATCTTTCCGGCTTTGGAATCGAGGGCGATGAGTAGCTTTTCGGATCCGACGGCGGCAACCATTTCACTCAAGAGCGCGTGGTTGGGTCCATCGGGGCGGAAGGCTGAGGTGCCAACAATGATACGGTGAGCGCCTTGGTCGGCGAGTTTTTCGGCGCGTTCGGGGGTGCGGACTCCGCCGCCTACGCGGCAGCGAGCTTTGGCGCAGAGGGCCTCGACGATCAAGTCGTTTTCGCCTTTGCCGAGGGCGGCGTCGAGGTCGATGACTTGGATCTCCGGGAAGCCGACGAATTTGGCGAGCATCACTTCCGGCGCGTCGCCTTCGAGAGCTTTCTCTTTGCCCTGGATGAGCTGTACTACTTTGCCGTCCATCAGATCAATGCATGGTAGGATCACTTAGTTCTCCGCACGACGATGCCGCGCTTGTCTAGAAATTCTTTGAGGTCATCGACGGTGTAAGTTCCGAAGTGGAAGATGCTGGCGGCGAGGGCGGCGTCGGCTTCGCCTTCGGTGAGTACTTTCAGGAAATGCTCGGGTTTTCCGGCTCCGCCGCTGGCTATGACGGGGATGCGGGTGGCGCGGGAAACGGCGGCTGTTAGTTCACAATCGAAACCATCCTGAACGCCGTCGGTATCCATGGACGTGAGCAGGATTTCGCCAGCACCGAGTTCCATTCCTTTGGCGGCCCAGGCGACGGCGTCGATGCCTTCGTCGACGCGGCCGCCTTTGGTGAAGACGTTCCAACCTCCACCGCCGGGGCGGCGTCGGGCATCGATGGCGAGGACGACGGCTTGGGCTCCGAACTCGTTCGAGAGTTTGGTAATGAGTTCTGGTTCGCGCACGGCGGCGGTGTTGACGCTGACTTTGTCGGCTCCGGCCATGAGGATTTTGCGGGCGTCGACGATGGAGCGGAGACCGCCGCCGACGGTGAGGGGGATAAAGACTTTTTGGGCGGTGCGGGCGACGACGTCGACCATCGTTTTGCGTTCGTCGCTAGAGGCGGTGATGTCGAGAAATACGAGTTCGTCGGCACCTTGCGCGTTGTAGCGTTCGGAGAGTTCGACGGGGTCTCCGGCGTCAATCAGATTTACAAAGTTGACGCCTTTGACGACGCGTCCGGCGGTCACGTCCAGGCAGGGGATGATTCGTTTGGCGAGCATCGTATCAAAGGTCCACGAAGTTTTTGACAATCTGTAATCCTAGGGCGCCGGACTTTTCGGGGTGAAACTGAACGCCATAGACGTTTTCGTATTCGAGTACGGCGGTGAAGGGTTCCGAGTAAACGCAGGTGGCAGCGGCGTGTGGATGGGCGGGGACGTAGTAACTGTGGGCGAAATACAAATACGGGCGTTCGGGCAGGTTGCGGAGGAGCTTAGAGCCGGCTTTTACTTCGAGTTCGTTCCAGCCCATGTGGGGGACGCGGGCGTCGTTCGGAAATCGTTTGACCTTGCCCGCGAAGAGGCCCAACCCTTGCAATTCGGGGGCTTCTTCGCTCTCTTCGAAGAGAGCTTGGAGGCCTAGGCAGATGCCGAGAAACGGCACGCCGTCGGCGATGCGAGTGAGGAGTGGTTTGCGGACGCGCATGGCGTCGAGAGTACGGACCATTTGACCGAAATGGCCGACGCCGGGGAGGATGATCTTCTCAGCGGATTCGAGGCCGGCGACGTCGTCGACCAGTTCGTACTGCGCGCCGATGGCACCTAGGGTGTTCAGCACGCTGCGCAGATTCCCTGCGCCATAGTCGAAGACGACTACTTTACTCATGCGGTGGTTCCTTCGAGTAAGCCCTTAGTGGAGGGGAGTTGATCTTTCAGCCTGGCGTCTTTAGAAGTCGCAAATTTCATGGCCCTGGCGAAGCATTTGAAGATACTTTCGAGCTTGTGGTGATTGCTGCGTCCGTAGAGGACCTTGCAATGGACGTTGGCTGCGGCGTGTACCGCGAAGCCGTCGAAGAAGTCGTGGACTAACTCGGTTTGGAGATCGCCAACGAGGCGGACCTTGACTAAGTCGGTGTAGACGAGGGCGGGGCGGCCGCCGAGGTCGATAGCGACGACGCTGAGCGTTTCGTCCATCGGCATGACGAAGTAGCCGGCTCGGTTGATGCCTTTGCGGTCGCCGAGGGCTTTGGCGAAGAGTTGGCCGAGGGCGATGCCGACGTCTTCGACGGTGTGGTGCTGGTCGACGTCGAGGTCGCCGGTGGCGGTGAGTTCTAGATCGAAGCCGCCGTGCTTGGTGAACAGTTCCAGCATGTGATCGAAGAAGCGGATTCCGGTGGAGATTTGATACTTCCCCTTGCCTTCGATCTTCAATTTTCCGCGGATTTGGGTTTCTTTGGTAATTCGTTCTACGGTCGAGGTTCTCATCGTTTCTCGAGGGCTCCGGCGAGTTCGTTGATGTTATCGATGACGACAAAGGCGCCTTCGGCTTGGAGGAGGGCTACGGTGTCTTGATAACGTGTATTGGCTCGGTGGGCGACGCCGACGAAGGGGACGCCGGCGCGTTGGGCGCTGCGAGCGTCGTCGACTGTATCGCCGATATATACGAACCTAGTGCCGGGCAGGTCGGCCATAATCTGTAACATGCCTTCCGGATCGGGTTTACCGTTGGTCACGTCGTCGGCTCCGACGACGGGGGCGAAGGTCAGATTTTGAGCGAAGCGGTCGAGCGTCATTTGAGCTTCGGCGCGTTCGCGGCCGGTGAAGATGGAGAAGTCGAAGTTGTCGGCGAGGAGTTCGAGAGCGCCGGGTTCGGCGATCCAGTGTTCTCGCTGCATGAGGCCGTCGTTATTAGGGCCGAAGAAGATCTGCTGGAAGTAGGTGACGACTTCGGCGTAGTCGAGGGGAACGCCGAGGTCGGCGGCAATTTTCTGCGAGAGGGCCCAGTCGTTGTTCCAGCCTCCGCCGTTTTTGTACTCCTGAATCAGGTCTCGGGCTATGACTTTGCCGGTGAAATGCTCGACGGTGCGGACGATGGTTTCGCGATAGGACTCGGTGACGTCGACTAAGACGCCGTCCATGTCGAAAATGATCATTTCTTTCGCCATAAGTCCTCCAGTTCTTTGAGTAAGTGTCGCATTTGGTCTCGGGTGCCGACGGTGATACGGACGCAGCCAGCGATTTCGTAACTACGGTCGCGGACGAGGATGCCGCGGGTGCGGAGGTCGTCGCGGATCTCGATGGCGCGGTCGCCCATTTGGGTGAGGACGAAATTGCCCTGGCTCTTGATGTAGGGGATGTTCAGTTTTTCGAGGCCGACGTAGAGCAGTTCGCGGGCGGCGAGGACTTCGCCGACGTAGCGTTCGATGAACTGGGTGTCGCGGATGGCGGCTCGGGCGGCGAGGACGGCGAGGGAGTTGACCGAATAGGGACTTTGGGCTTTTTGGAGCCATTCGACGTTGGACGCCTGCGTGAACAGGCAGCCGATGCGGAGGGCCGCCAAGCCGTAAACCTTCGAGAACGTGCGGGAAACGAACAGGTTGGGGTATTCCTTCAGCATGCCGAGGGCGGTGACGCCGCTGAATTCGTAGTAAGCTTCGTCGATCAAAACGGCGGCGTGGGGGGCGCGTTTCAAGATGCGGATGATGCCTTCGTGGTCGACGCCGGTGCCGGTGGGGTTGTTCGGATTCGAGATGAGAATGGCTTTGGTTTCGGGGCGGATGGCTCCGAGCAGTTCGGCGAGCGGAAAGGCGAGGGTGCCGGGTCGGTAGGCGATTTCGCGGACGGAAGCGCCGGCGACTTCGGCGTAGAACTTGTACATGGCGTAGGCCGGTTTCAAGATCAGGACGTCGTCGTCGTCGTCGACGTAGGTGTTGATAAGAACTTGAATGGCTTCGTCGGTGCCGTTTGTTATGGCGAAGTCGTCATCGGCGACGCGAAAGAAGGCGGCCAATTCGCGGCGGGCGGCGCTGTATTCCGGGTAGACGGCGAGGTCGTTTTCGACTAGGTGTTCGACGAGGAACTGGGTTACTGTTTCCGAGCAGCCGATGGTGTTTTCGTTGAAGTCGAGCCGGAGTTTGTCGCCTCTGTCCCCGGAGGGAGGGTGATAGGGGGCCATCTTCGCGACTGCCGGCCTGGGTTGCAATTTGGGGTTATTTGGCATTCCGCACCTCCACGGAGCGGGCGTGCGCTTCAAGCCCTTCGGCTCGGGCGAGGGTGGTGACGGCGGGGGTCAGTTTTTTAAGGGCGGGGCCGCTGAGTTCCTGGGTGGAGATTACTTTGACGTAATCGGCGGAAGAGAGACCGCCGCGGACGCGGGCGGCGCCGCTCGTGGGGAGGACGTGGTTGGGCCCGGTGGCGTAGTCGCCGGCGGCTTCGGGGCTGTGGGGGCCGATGAATACGCTGCCGGCGTGCTGAATATGTTTGAGCAGCTTGGCCGAAGGGATGGACAGGTGTTCGGGGGCGAAGCGATTGGAGACTTCAATGGCTTGGTCGACGGATTCCATGAGGATGATGGCGGAGTTTTTGTCGATGGCGACGCGGGCTGTTTTCGCGGTTGGGAGGGTCGCCAACTGGCGTTCGATTTCGCTTTGGACGGCGAGGGCGAGTTGCTTGGAAGTGGTGAGGAGGACGGCTGAGGCGTCGGTGTCGTGTTCGGCTTGGGCGAGCATGTCGGCGGCGATCCAGGCAGGGTTGCCGTCAGTCGCGATCATCAAGATTTCGGTGGGTCCGGCGATGAAATCGATGCCGACTTCGCCGGCGAGAAGCTTCTTGGCAGCGGCGACGTAGATGTTACCAGGGCCGACGATGCGGTCTGCTTTCGGGACGGTTTTGGTGCCGTAGGCGAAGGCCGCGATGGCTTGGGCTCCACCCATTTGGAAGACGTTTTTGACTTTCAGGAGCGCAGCGGTGCCGAAGATTTCGGGGACGACGCGGGGGGAACTGACGCAGATGTTGGGGACGCCGGCGACTTGGGCCGGGATGACAGTCATCAGAAGAGTGGAGGGGAGGGGGTAGCGGCCGGCGGGAATGTAGGCGGCAACGGTTTCGAGCGGGCGGACGATTTGGCCGAGTTTCAGGCCGGGGGAGACGACGACCGACTTGGCGACGGGCATTTGAAGCTTGGCGAAGGCGCGGATGTTGGTGGATGCTGTTTTGACGGCGGCGACAAAATCCTTCGACAGGCCCTTGGCGGCAGCGGCGAGTTCGGCTTCGGGCACGCGGAGCGATTTGCGATCGAATTTGTCGAAGTGCCGGGCGTATTCGATGACGGCGGCGTCGCCGCGTTTCTTCACGGCTTCGAGCATCGGCTTGACGATGGCTTCGGCCTCGCCGAAGCGGGTGGCCTTGCGGGAGAGGATCTTACTTACTTGGTTGGCGGCTACGATCTTTATCATAAGTCACTTAAAGTTAGACTTTGTTCAACGTGCGATATACGAGGTGTTGCGGGACGGCGGTTCTAACGGGCAGTTATCGTGCGAAACCTAGCGTTAGGCGGGTATCGGATGAGTTAAAGGGGTCGAGTTTGGCTGGCGGATTCGATCTTTATCATATCTAAGTTACATTACGATCTTATTCAGGGGATACTCGACGATGCCCTGCGCGCCGGCGGCCTTTAAACGGGGAATGAGGTTGCGGACGGTCAGCTCTTCGAGGATGGTGTTGACGGCGACCCATTCGGGGTCACTGAGTTGGGAGATGGTCGGGTTCTTGAGGGCGGGGAGGGTGGCGAGGATCCGTTCGAGGTCGGCTCGACGGACGTTGAGCATGAGGCCGACTTTGCCGAGGGCGGCGATGGCGCCGTCGAGGAGGAGCCGGATATCCTGTAACTTTTGCTGTTTCCAGGGGTCAGCCCAGGAAGCGTTGTTGGCGATGAGTTGGGTGTTGGAGCTCATGAGCTCTTCGACGATGCGGAGCTTGTTGGCGCGGAGGGAAGAGCCGGTTTCGGTGACTTCGACGATGGCGTCGGCCAGCACGGGCGGCTTGACTTCGGTGGCACCCCAGGAGAATTCGACTTTCGCGGTGACGCCGTTTCGCTTGAGGTAGTTTTTTGTGAACTGGACGAGTTCGGTAGCAATTACCTTGCCTTCGAGGTCCTTAACGCTTTGGACGGGGGAGGATTCAGGAACTGCCAGGACCCAGCGAACCTTGCCAAAGCTGGCTTTCGAGTAGACGAGATCGGCGACGGTCTGCACGGAAGTCTCCGATTCGAGGACCCAGTCGAGTCCGGTGAGGCCGGCGTCGAGGATGCCGTCTTCGACGTAGCGGGCCATTTCTTGCGCCCGGATGAGCATGCATTCGATTTCGGGATCGTCGATGGACGGGAAGTAACTGCGGCTGGAGACGGTGATGCTGAAGCCAGCGCGGCGGAATAAGTCAATCGTCGCGTTTTCGAGGCTACCTTTGGGGATGCCGATCTTGAGCTTGTTACTTGTCATAAACCACCTTCGGGTTGTAAGTCTGTTTTTCGCTGATCCGCCATTGTTCGTCGGTCAGAGTACGGAAGAAGCAGCTTTCGTAACCTTCGTGACAGACGCCGGGGCCGACAGGGTCGACGAAGATGAGGACTGCGTCTTGGTCACAGTCGGTTTCGATGGCTTTGACGATTAACTTATGGCCGGAGGACTCCCCCTTGAGCCAGAGCTTTTGGCGGCTGCGGGAGAAGAAGACGGCGTATCCTTTTTCGATGGTCAGCCGGAACGACTCTTCGTTCATATAGCCGACCATGAGGACACGTTTGGTTTCGTAGTGTTGAATTACGGCGGTCACAAGGCCGTCCGATTTTTTGAAGTCTAGGTCCATATAGAAAAAGCCCGCCGTTGTCGCGGCGGGCTGGTGAGAAAGTCATTCAAGCTTCGAGAGATCAAGTCTGGAAGCTACAGGACAGCCTGCCCAACCGCCGTATGGGTGTGGTGACGATGCTGGCTGTGGTGCGAGACGCGCATGAACCCTCAGAATACCAAATTTCGCTATTGCTGTCGCGACTGATTAAAAATATCTGCCATGGCGCGGAGGAGTTGCCTGGCGCGGGGGGGAGCGACGAGGATGGGCAGGCCGTCGGGATTTTGTCGCACCTGGGTATTGGGGTCGACGAAGTTGAAGTTCTGCACCTTGCCTTTTTCGTCGGTGATTTTCAAATTGAAGAAGAGAATGCCTTGGGCGTTCGTGGTTTGTTGGGCGGGGCCGAGACTCGCGAGGGGGACGGTCATATTCTTCTGGCTGCAAGCCGAACCAGCTACGGATTGAAATTCCACCTGTTTGGAGGAGATGGAAAGGAGGGCTCCATGGGCACCGGTTAGGGTGTGATGATGGCCGACGGCGAAGGGGATGGTCGCGCCGGCCTTGATGGCCTGTACGGCGGTGGGGACGAGGACATCCCACTGCTCTTGTTTGTAGTAGATGGTGGTGAGCAAGAACAAGGCCTGTTGGTTGGCCGGATCTTGGCGGAGGGTTTCCATGGCGATGGTTTTGGCCTGCTGGACGTCGCCGCGTTGGAAAGCGGAGACGGCGGCCGAGAGGTCTGGCTTTGGTTGGCTGACCGGGACTAAGGGGTTGGACGCGGCACGGGCCAACGGGTTCATGATGGGCGGCCGGGCGGCTGCTTCAATCGCTATGGGTGGGGCGGGGCCGGTGCCTGGGCGGAGGTAGACTTCGCCGATGACGCTGGAGACGGTCCAGGGGACTTGCTTACCGCCGGAGGCGTTGTGGACGCTTTCTCGGACGCGGTTGAAGATTTGATCGAGGGTTAGGCCGGGTTGCTGGAGGGCGGTGATGAAATGGGTGGTGAAGAGGCCATTGTTGCCGTTGGGATTGTCGTCGGCGGTCTTGCCGGGGGCGGTGGCGAAGGCGATGAGGGTGCCTTTGCCGGTGCCCATCGCCGCTAAGCCTCCGGAAGTTGAGCGGGTGGCGGCGAAGGGGTTGTTGCGGCAGGCGTCGAGGACGACGAGGGTGACGCGGGCACCGGCTTTTTCGATGCGTTCCTGGACGCGGGAGGCGGCGTAAGCGGCGTATTTGGCGTCGGCTTCGTCTTTGGCGTCGAAGTCGACGGGGACGAGGTAGTTTTCGCCTTCGAGTTGGATGCCGTGGCCGGCGTAATAGAACGCGACGGTATCGCCCTGCTTCACTTTCGCGACGAAGGCGCTGACGGTGCGATCAAGATTTTGGAGGGTGACGTCGAGGGCGGAGGTGGTGGAGAAGCCGACGTTTGTGAGGGCTTGGGCGACGGCGCGGGCGTCGTTGGCGGGGTTACGGAGGGGCCACTTGGGATAGGCACCGTTGCCGACGACGAGGGCGAGTTTTTGGGCCCCTTCGAGTTTGAGATCGCGCTGGGCGAGCAGGGATCCGGCGAGGATGAGAACGAGGAAGATGGATTTCATTACGGCTCCACGGCGAAGGCTTTTTCGCCGTTCAGGTACCAGTTTATCGTGTCCTCTGTGAGGGCGAAGGTGCGGGTTTGGCCGGAGTTATAGACAACTTCGAGGAAGGCGCGGTGGCCGTTGTCCGTGATTTTCCAGCGTCCTTTTTTGAGCGTTTTTGCCGAAGCTTCCAGCGCTGGCGCCGGGGACGTCGATGCTGACCATGCTGCTGCTCCATTAGGAGTAGCTGCCGTCGGCTCCGGGGGTATGTGTTTTTTCGCTGGACCTGCCTTGGCTGGCGTTGAACTGGCGGATGACTTTGCCGCGGAGTTTTTGGTCCCATGGGCTGTTCGTAGCGGCGGCGGTGACGGGCGGGGCTTGGTAGCGAATGGATTGGACGAGTTGCGCGAGGGTGTTCTTATGGGTCCTGACTTTTTCGGCGGGGCCGATGGCGATGACGACGTGGGCGCGGGTTCCGGCGGGCACGATGTAAAGGGAGAAAGCCCCTACTTGGCCGGTTTTGGGGTCGGTTACCTCCCAGTGATAGGCGGTGCCGTTTGGGAATGCCTCGCGTTCGCCGGCTTTGCGAATGACGCTTCCGCTTTGGGTGAAGCCTTGGCTCATCTGGCGGACGAAGGCCGGTTCGTCGGCGACCTTGTAGCCGTCTTTCGAGGTGGCGAAGTAGCCTTCGTCGGCGCCTGCGCCGAGGGGGAGGAGGCGGATGGCGTCGTCGGTGGCTGCGGAGGTCCAGCCGTTGGGGAGGGAGAGGGAGATGCCGTTGGCGGGGCGATGGGCCGCGCCGGCGCGGGTGAGGATGTAGGCGTGGCCTTCGCTGACCAACTGAAGTTTGGGGCCGGCGAGGGTGGCCGTGAAGGGAAACGATTTTCCGCCGGTCTGGAAGGAGCCGGATAGTTCGGCACCGCGTTCTCGGGCAGTTAAGGGGAGCTTTTGGCCTTGTAACTCGATGGTTCCGGAGTAGCCGCCGTTAGTAGCTGGCTGCAACTCCAGTTGCATTTCGGCGCTGTGGAAGGAGCCGACGAAGGCGGTTTGGGCTCTTAGCCAGACGACGGAAACTACCAGCAAGGTGATGGCTCTCATGACGTCTCCTGGTTCTACGCGTAATTTCGGCTAGACAGCCCGCTACTGGAATCATAGTGAAAGGCGCCGCGGTTTTGTTTCGATTGGGGGTGATGGATTTGAGGCGGAGGAGATGTCGTCGCTGGGTGGGTTGACGACGAGGGCGGTGCGATTTCGGCGTTGAAACTATCAGCAAGGTGATGGCCCTCATGATGTCTCCTGGTTCTACGCGTAAT
>JANXMS010000589.1 GCA_025354525.1 Acidobacteriota bacterium | reverse complement strand
GGCTTCCACCGCCACCTTAGCTTTCAAAGCCGGCGAGTGAGTCTTGCGTGTTCGAGGCATTGATTCTCCTTCATTTTCAATGCCCTCCTACACTTAAGCAATAACCATTTTTGTGTCTAGTTTTTGGGGTCCACCACAGTTACCCTCCCCCGCCTCGCCAGCAGCCGCATCAACCTCGACCTCCGCGCCACCTATCGCAACTACGGGGCCGTCGACTACTACGGCCCCGGCCCCGAATCGGCCGAAACCGGCCGCTCTAACTACCGCCTCGAAGATACCACCGTCGAAACCGTCCTCACCCTCAAACCCAACCGCCACGTCCGCCTCGGTCCCTCCCTCGCCTACCTCAACATCAATGTCGGCCCCGGCACTCGCTCCCCCCGGTTCATCTCCGCTGACAAGCAGTTCCCCAACGTCCCCGGCATGCAGCAGCAAACCGACTTCTTGCGCACCGGCGTCTACGCCCAATTCGACTACCGCGACAACCCCCTCGGACCCAAAAACGGCGGGAACTACGTCATCAACTACTCCTGGTTCAACGACCAATATCTGAACCAGTTCAACTTTCGGCGGATGGATATCGACCTCCAACAATACATCGGCTTCTTCAACCGTACTCGCGTCATCGCCCTCCGCGCCAAAGCCGCCTTCACCGACACCGACCGCGGCGAACAGGTCCCCTTCTACCTCCAACCCTTCCTCGGCGGAGCCAACGATCTCCGCGGCTATCGAAACTTCCGCTTCTCCGACCGCAACATGATCGTCTTCAACGCCGAATACCGCTGGGAAATCTTCGCCGGCCTCGACGGTGCCATCTTCGCCGACGCCGGCAAAGTCGCCCCCCGCCGCGGCCTCACCAACTTCAAAGACCTCGAATCCTCCGTCGGCTTCGGACTCCGCTTCAACGCCCGCAACGCCACCTTCATGCGCATCGATACCGCCTTCTCCCATGAAGGCTTCCAACTTTGGTTCCAGTTCAACGACATCTTTAACCAACGCAAATTCGGTACCACCACCGGCCAGCCCATCTACTAAGGAATCCGATGACCAAATCCATCCTCATCCTAATCCTGGCGGCTTCCGCCCTCTCCGCCCGTAAGTTCTACAACGACGATCCCCTCCTCGTCGAGCCCAAGCCTCGTCCGGTTCTCAAAGCCGAAAACCGAAAACTCAGCGGCATCTACGACCTCTTCGCTCACCAGTTCGGCCCCCCCGGAGAACACCAACCCTCCAAAGGCGAACCCATCCGCGCCCGCGCCGTCAATACCCTCGGCGATCCCATGGAAGGCTCCTGGTGGGAAAAGCGCCACTACCTCAAACCCATGTCCCGCGAAGACCTGATCCGTGGTGCCAACTACGCCCCCGCCCCAGCCACTGGCAAATTGACCATCACCGGTGCCAAAAGCGAAGGCGTCTCCCCCGGGTTCGTCGTCGTCGACTCCCGCCAGCAAAACTATTTCATCAAGTTCGACCCCCTCTCCAACCCCCAAATGGCCACCGCCGCCGACTCCATCAGCGCCCGCTTCTTCTACGCCCTCGGCTACCATACCCCCGCCAACTACCTCATCAATTTCACCCTCGACGACTTCGAAATCCGCCCCGGCGTCACCCTCGCCGACTCCACCGGCCGCACCCGCGCGTTCACCCGCCGAGACCTCCAGGAACTGCTCCTACACGTCCCCAAAACCAAGGACGGTAAGTTCCGCGCCACCGCCTCCGCCGTACTCCCCGGCGAAATAATCGGCCCGCCCCGCTGGTTCGGCACCCGCACTGACGACGTCAACGACATCGTCCCCCACGAACATCGCCGCGACCTCCGCGCGCTCCACGTCGTCGACGCCTGGCTCAACCATGACGACTCCCGCGCCATCAACAACGTCGATATCTTGTCGAACGACGGAGGCATCCAACACGTCCGCCACTACCAACTGGACTTCGGCTCCACCCTCGGCAGCGCCGCCCAAAACGCCAACAGCCCCCGCGCCGGAGTTTACTTCTTCTCCTGGAAAGAATCCGCCAAGCTCCTCTTCAGCCTCGGCACCTACGTCCCCTATTGGGCCCTCGCCAACTACCCCAAACTTCCCTCCGTCGGCCGCTTCGAATGGGAATCTTTCCAGCCAGACCGTTGGGTCCCCGAATACCCCAACCCCGCCTTCCAAAATCGCCTCCCCGACGACGAATTCTGGGCCGCCAAACAGGTCATGGCCTTCTCGGACGACGACATTAAAGTGATCGTCTCCACCGGCCAACTCTCCGACCCCAAAGCCGCCGACTGGGTCGCCGAATGTCTCATCAAACGCCGCGATAAAATCGGCCAGACTTACTTCGCCAAGGTCCTCCCCCTCGATCAATTCTCTATCGTCGATAACTCGCTAACTTGGGTCGACTTAGGCAAGAAACACAACATGCACGCCCCGAGCTCGATCAAACTACAGTGGTCTAACTTCAACAACGAAACCGGCCAGAAGGTCGCCCTCCCCGCCCTCGCCGACAACAAGGGCATCTTCGGAGCCCGCGACTCCTACTTCGTCGCCGACCTCGTCGACCCCGCCCGTCCCAAACAGACGATCAGCGTCTACGTCCATCAACTCGCCGGCAAACCCGTCATCGTCGGCATCGACCGGGCATGGTAAATAACGACCGCCCCGAGTACTAGAGCGATACCCGCCTTAATGGAGGCGTTCTGGAAACCCGAACTACCGGCCCCGTATTGGGCGGACTGCAAACTACGTTTGTCCCAACTCAGGGCCCCTTTAATGCATGCGCTTGTCGTTGATCTCGCCGAGGCGCTC
>JANXMS010000588.1 GCA_025354525.1 Acidobacteriota bacterium | reverse complement strand
TCCTGCCGACGCTGCTCGACGTCCGTCAGCTTGGCCCCATCCTTCTCCAGCACCCGCGAAATCCAGACCCCCTCCACCCGTTCCGGCCGCATCAGCACGTTCGATTCCAGTTTCAGTTTGCCGTCGTGCTCAAACTCTTTCCGGATCACACGGCGATCAAACGAATAGTCGGCCATTTTCGAGTCGCTCGCGACCATCCGGTCAAGCGAGGCTCGCATCACGGGACGCCAATCGAGCGGTTGCGCCCACAGGCTTGGGGCCATCCCTAAAAGAAGCAGAATACGCATATGTTACTCTTCATCATAGCCGCGCCGCTACCGTTCTCACCGCCCAACGGCCTTCTCCCGTCTAACCAAGTGCCGGGGCTCCTTCAAGGAGTTTTCCCCAAATGTCACCTCTCCTCTGGCGCATCGGCCTTGCCTTTACGGCCATTTATCTCATCTGGGGTTCCACTTTCCTCGCCACTCGCTTCGCCGTGCAAGCCCTACCGCCCTTCTTCGTGGCCGGGTTTCGCTTCTTCCTCGGTGGTCTGATTCTCTTCCTCCTCGGTCGCGCCCGTTCCTCGGAACCGCTCACCCGAGCGCACTGGATCGCCGCAGCCAAGCTGGGAATCCTCTTTTTCGTCATCTGCCATGGTGCCGTCAGTTGGGCCGCCCAACACGTGCCCTCCGGCGTCGCCGCCCTCTTGATGGCCTCCATCGCCCTTTGGACCGCCGTCGTCGAGCACCTTCTCCAAACCCAAACCCGTCCGGGAATTCGCGTCCTTTTGAGCCTTGCCGGCGGCTTCGTCGGCCTTGCAATTTTGATCATCAAGCCAGAGAGCCTCGCCGGCTCCACCCAGGCCCAAACCGCTTCGCTAGCCATCCTGGGCGGAGCGCTCACCTGGGCCGTGGCCACCGTTTTGTCGCCGCGCACCCTGCGGCCCCAAAGCAACTTCACCAGCGCCGGCATGCAGATGCTCTGCGGCGGCGGCCTTCTTCTACTGTGCAGCGCCATCTTTGCTCCTCCCTCCTTCCACCGCGTCACCACCGTTACCGTCGGTGCTCTTGCCTATCTCACGGTCGTCGGTGCGCTCGTAGGATTCCTCAGCTACACCTATTTGCTGCAACACGCGCCACCCACAAAGGTCGCCACCTACGCCTATGTCAATCCCGTCGTCGCCCTTCTGTTAGGATGGGCATTGGCGGGCGAGACTATCTCCGCCCAGTCCCTCGTCGCCAGCCTCGTCGTCCTGGCTGCGGTGGCAAACATCGTTCTATCCCGGTCGACCGCGGTTGCCCCGCGGCGGCCCCATTCCCGACCCGTATCCGCTGCGCAAGGAGCCTAACTCAAATGAGCATTTCTCGCCGTCGATTTCTCGAATCCTCCGCCCTCGCGGCCCTCGTGGCCGCCACCGGTCACGCTGCCGAACCGGGCAAAATCCCTACCCGCGTTCTCGGTGCCACCGGCGTCCGTATCCCCATCATCGGCATGGGCGGCGGAAGCCGCTTCCTTTCATACAAGGAAGAAGACGCGGCCTTGGCTGCGATGAACCGAGCCATCGACGCCGGCGTCACCTACATTGACACCGCCTACAATTACGGCTCCGGCTTAAGTGAAACCCGCGTCGGCAAAATCATGGCCACTCGCCGGAAGGAAGTCTTCCTCGCCACCAAAATCGGCCAGCGCAAGGGCGACGATGCCATGCGCATTCTCGAAGGCAGCTTGAAGCGCCTGCAGACCTCCCAAATTGACACCGTCCACATTCATCAATTGATGGGCGAGGACGACTTGGCGGCCATCGAAGCCGAAGACGGCGTTCTGAAAACGCTCTACAAGGCGCGCGATCAAAAGATGATTCGCTTCGTCGGCATCACCTGCCACTCCGACCCTGCCGTCCTGAAACTCGCCCTCGAACGCCACGATTTCAATGTCACCCAAATGGCCCTCAACGCCGCCCTCGTCGGCATGAAGCCCGGACCCGTCGGCATGGTCATCAATCCGGCGATGAAGTCCAGCTTTGAAACGGTCGCCCTCCCCGTCGCTATTCGCAAAAAGATCGGCGTTACCGCCATGAAGATCTTTGGTGCCGATGGCCTCGTCGGTCAGGTCCCTTCCGAAAAGCTCCTCTACTATTCGCTCTCCCTCCCGGTCGCCGGTGCCGTCCTCGGAATGCCGAAAATCGAACAAATCCTTGAAAACTCCAAAATGGCCCGAGCTTTTAAACCCCTCGACAAGCCGGAAATGCTCGACCTCTCCCAAGCTCTCTCTTCGAAGAACAAGATGGCACTTGACCGTTACCTGTCCAATCACATCGACTCCTACACCGTAGCCTAGGGTGCGCATCTTACTGACCAACGACGATGGGTTCGACGCTCCGGGCCTGGCGGCGTTACGCTCCGCAGCGGGAGACTTCGGTGAAGTTTCCCTGCTCGCTCCCGCTTCGCAGCAGTCCTACGTCGGCCACCGGGTCTCTACCGCCTCTCCCCTCCGTTTGACGGAACTGGCCCCCGGCGATTTCCACCTCGACGGCACCCCGGCTGACTGCGTCCGCGTGGCTCTCCGCGGGCTCGGCCAAACCTTTGACTGGGTCCTGTCCGGCATCAATCATGGCGGCAACCTCGGTGCCGATGTCTACACCTCCGGCACCGTCGCCGCCGCCCGCGAGGCTGCGCTACTCGGCGTCTCCGCCATCGCGATTTCCCAATTTCACCGCCGCCCCCACCCTGACGATTGGGCCCTCTCCATCGCCCTCGCCAAACGCGCGATCCAACACATTTTCGCCGCTCCGAGCAGCCCTAATACCTATTGGAACGTTAACCTCCCTCACCCCGTCTCCAACCCCAACGCCATCTCCCTCGTCCATTGCGACATCGACCCCGCCCCGCTCGACGTCGCCTTTACCCGCCAAGGACAGGACTTTCTCTATGCCGGGCGATATATGGCCCGCACCGCTTCCCCGGGGCACGATGTCGAACACTGTTTCGGCGGAGCCATCACAATCACTCAAATCCGCATCTCTCCGCTGAAGCTCCCATCCACTTGTCACAAACCCGGCGCCTTCGATACCGTAGAGTATGCGTAACCACGCCATTCTTCTACTTGCGCTCCTCGCCCCCCTCCTAACTTGGGGGCAGAGCCGGAAAAGCCCCCTAGATAAGTTCCGCCAGTTGGAAGAACTCCTTCCCACGCCGAACGAATACCGCACCGCCTCCGGAGCCCCCGGCCACAAGTATTGGCAGCAACGCGCCGACTACCAAATCGCCGTCGAACTCGACGACGTGAACCAGCGCATCACCGCCTCAGCCACCATCGATTATCACAACCAGTCCCCCGACTCCCTCGCCTATCTCTGGGTCCAACTCGATCAGAACATATGGCAGAAACATTCCGACACCGGCCTCACCGAAACCGCCCCCGACCTTTCCAAATTCCCTCTCCCCGTCGCACGGCGTCTCATGGACGATCCCTTCGAAGGCGGCTACCGCATCGGCAGCGTCAAGGACGCCTCCGGCCGCGAACTCCCCAAATTCATCAACCGCACCATGATGCGAGTTGATCTCCCCGCCCCCCTCCCCCCCGGCCAATCGTTCCGCTTCGCCATCGCCTGGGATTACCCCATCAATAACTCCAAACGAACCTCCGGCCGCACCGGAGCCGAATTCTTTAAGAAGGACGGCAATTGGATTTACGAAATAGCCCAGTGGTTCCCCCGCATGGCCGCCTACAACGACGTCACCGGCTGGCAGCACAAACAATTCCTCGGTACCGGCGAATTCACGCTCGAATTCGGCGACTACCAAGTCAAAATCACCGTCCCCAACGACCACATCGTTGCCTCCACGGGCGTCCTTCAAAACCCTCAGGAAGTCCTCACCCCCTCCCAAATCCAGCGCCTCGCGCAAGCCAAAACCGCCACGAAGCCCACCCTTATCGTCACCCCCGCCGAAGCCGCCGTCGCCGAAAAAGGCAAGCCTACCGGCAAGAAAACCTGGATCTTCCACGCCAAAAACGTTCGCGACTTCGCCTTCGCTTCCTCCCGCAAATTCATCTGGGACGCGCAAGGTCACAACGTCGGCACTAACCCGGTCATGGCGATGAGTTACTACCCCAAAGAGGGCAACCCCCTCTGGGAACGTTACTCCACGCAAGCCATTATCCATACTCTCGATGTCTACTCCCGCTATACCTTCCAATACCCTTACCCCATCGCCATCTCGGTCAATGGGCCCGTCGGCGGCATGGAATACCCCATGATCTGCTTCAACGGACCCCGCCCCCTCGAAGACGGCACTTACTCCCAACGCACTAAGTACGCCCTCATCGGCGTCGTCATCCACGAAGTCGGCCATAATTACTTCCCTATGATCGTCAACTCCGACGAACGCCAATGGACCTGGCTCGACGAGGGCATCAATTCGTTCCTCCAGTTCCTCGCCGAACAGGAGTGGGAGCCCGACTACCCCTCCCGCCGCGGCGAACCGTCCAAAATCGTCGAATACATGACCAGCCCGGACCACGATCCCATCATGACGAACTCGGAAAGCGTCATCTCCCTCGGACCCAACGCCTACGGCAAACCAGCGACGGCCCTCAACATCCTCCGCGAAACCATCCTCGGTCGCGAACTCTTCGATTTCGCGTTCAAGCAATACTCTCAGCGCTGGATGTTCAAACGCCCCATGCCCGCCGACTTCTTCCGTACGATGGAAGACGCCTCCGGCACCGATCTCGATTGGTTCTGGCGCGGCTGGTTCTATACGAGCGAAACCGTCGACATTTCGCTCGAAAAACTCACCCAGTTCACGATCGATACCCGCAACCCCGAAGTCGAAAAACCCCTGTCGAAGAAGGCTAAGGAAGAAGAGCCCATCACTCTGTCCGCCCAACGCAACAAGGCGCTCCATAAGCGTACCGACGACTTCCCCGAACTCCTCGACTTCTACAACAAATGGGACGAGTTCGCGCCCCTTCCCTCGGAAAAGAAGGCCTTCGAAACCTACCTGAAAACCCTCGAAGAGGACGAACGAAAACTCCTCGACCCCACCATGAACTTCTACGCCCTCGAAATCAAAAACGTCGGCGGCGTCCTCATGCCCGTCATTCTCTTGATCGAATTCACCGACGGCACCAAGGAAGAAATGCGCATCCCCGCCGAAATCTGGCGACGACTGAGCGCTTCCGTCACCAAACTAATCCCCACCCGCAAGGAGATCAAGTCCATCGAACTCGATCCCCACCGCGAAACCGCCGACGCCGACTTGAGCAACAACAACTGGCCCCGGAAGCCCGTCAAAAGCAAGTTCCAACTGTTTAAGGAAGAACGCGATGGCAAGCGCAACCCCATGAACGAAGGAAAGCCCAATGCTGAGGCTACTTCTACCGGCAGCAACAATTAGCGCCGCCCTCCTCCTCTCGGCCCACCAGTTTCACTTCGGCCATCTCGACGCCAATTGGAACTCCCACAGCCGAGCCCTGGAGCTAACGATCCGTCTCGACGCCGACGACCTCGAAGCCCTGCTCCGGAAGCAGCACGGTCGTAGCCTTGAACTCGACCGCGATCCCCAAGCCGAGCGCCTAGCCTGCGCCTACGTCCTCCAAACCGTCGCCATCGACGAAGTCCGCTTCCGTTGCATCGGCATGGAAGTCACAACGCACTTTGCAACCATTTTCCTCGAAGGCCCGGCCGCATACCCCCCGCGCCGCGCGCGCTTTCAATCGCTTTCTTCCGAGTTCCCCGACCAGGTCAACACCCTCCAACGGCAACAGGACGGCAAGGCCATCGGCCCATCCGTCCCGTTTTTGCCTTCAGAATCCTGGAAAACCCTGCCGCCTAGAAAATGAGTTTCAACCCGAACTGGATCACCCGCGGTTGATTGTTCTGGGCCGCAATCTGCCCAAATTGCGGATTCCCGAACATCTGATTCGGCGGCGAAAAGCGAACCGTATTCGTGATATTGAACATCTCGGTCCTAAACTGCACGTTCAGCTTCTCCCGAATCCGCGTGTTCTTCGTCAGCGTCATATCAATCTGTGAAGTTACATCGCTCCGGCAACCGTTGAACGTCCGCCCCAAGTTCCCAAACGCGTACGCCGACGGATTCGTAAACACCGACGAATCCAGCCATCGGTCCGCCGTCGGGTTCGCAACACAAGGCGACGTGCCGTTCCAATTCGGCCGCTGCCCACCACCTTGCGAAAACGTATTATTCACGTTTGAACCAATCCCCAACGGCCCCCCCGAAAAACCCATCCAGATCCCGCCCAACTGCCAACCACCCAGCACTTTCGGCAAAAAGCCCGCCTGCTTCTTATAAAATGGCAACTCATAAACGGCGTTCATAATGTATCGATGCGTCTGGTCGATCGTTGAGGAACTCCACTCCGCCGCCAGGTTGTACCAGTTCTGAACTCCACCGCCGCCCAACGATTCGCCGCCAAACGTCCCAATTCCGTAGTCCATCGTCTTCGAATACGTGTAGGAAGCCATCACGTTCATCCCGCTCGCAAAACGCTTCTCGGCCTTCATCTCCAGAGCATGATAGCTCGACGTCGCCCAACTCGCGTTCTGCGAAGCGACTCCGTCAAATTGCGGCAACGGCCGCAGCAACTGAGCCCGCGCCACCGTCCGACTAGCCAGCGTGCCCACCGCAATCTGCCCAAAAAACGGGTTCGCCACTTGTTGCCGCAAGGCGTCGCCCTGGCTCAGTTGGCTCGGGTCAAGTTGGTTCCACTGGCGATTTTCAAACAGTCCCACCCCCCGGCTACCCGCATAACTAATCTCAAGCAAAACGCTTCCCGGCAACTCCCGCTGGATCCCCAAATTCCACTGGCCGCTGTACGGAGTGTAGTTGCCGTAATCAAAGAACTGCACGGCCTGCCCGAGTAACGTCGCCAGCCCCGCCGAACTCCCCGTCGGCTTGTTGAACCCATTGGGATACGGATTGCTCAATGTCACAATCGGCGTCACGCCGTCCAGGCTCGAAACGATCGCAGTCGGTGCCTGATACCCGCTCAGTCCGAACGGCCCCGTGCCCCCCCCCAATCCAGTCAGTCCTGCATAAAACAGCCCGCCACCTGTACGAATCACTGTCTTCGAATTCGCCCGCCAAGCGATGCCAACGCGAGGAGCGATGTTATTCCGATCCGGCCGCGCGTTGTACCGGCTCCGCCCATTCACCCCCGGAAAGGTCAATCCACCTTTCAATTCCAATCCCGCCACTTTCAACGGCGACGGAGCCGCGAAATCGAAGTTACTGAGTTGGTTGTACCGGTCCGTCCGCGGCGTCTCGAAGTCGTAGCGAAGACCAAGATTCACCGTCAACCGCGGAGTCACCTTCCAAGCGTCCTGCACATATCCAGCCATATACTTATTTGTCTGCGCCAATGCCGGCGCCGGGTTCACTCCGCCCCCCGGAATCCCCAGCAAAAACGTCGCCAGCCCCAAGCCCGTGTTCGCCGTTGGCGACGCCGGATTCGGTCCCTGCGTAAAATTTGGCCCAAACGAAAAATTCGTCGCCTGGTCGCCGGTCTGCCAGTTATTGAACTGAATCACCCGGTACTCCCCGCCCATCTTCACCGTATGTTTGGAAAAATTCCGCGTCACTGCGCCCTGTAGATTCTGCTGCGTATTCCCGAACCGAATCAAATCCGTCGCCCCAATGATCCCGCCCACGATGATATTCGGAATAGAACCCGCCACGCTCAACCCATTAATCGTGATCGCCGGCAGCGATACGGGATCAACCATCCCCTGCCGTAAGTTCGCCGGAAAGCCCAACGATTCAATATCAAAATTGTCCGAATACGGGCGCCGAAAGTTCACGAGGCGCGTGGCCGAATACCGCAGCGTTGCGATCGTCGTCGGCGAAAAAATGTGCGTATCTTCAACGACGCTGTTCCAACGCGTAAACGTCTGCGGCCCCGCCGTCGGAGCAATATTCTTCCTCTCCTGCCCATACACCGGTGCCCGCAAGTACGGCGTATCGTCATACGAATACCGGAAAAACAGCCGATTCTTGTCCCCGAAATTATGGTCCACCCGCGGACTGAACGAGTCCTTATTCACGATGTTCCCGTCGGTCCGCACGTAATTAATCGCGCCGTAGCTGGCCCCCAGCGTCGTCGGAGGCGGCATCAGGCGTGCCAAATTCCGCGACACGGGATTGATCCGCCCCGCCGGTATCACGTTATTTGGAAACGGAGTCCGCGTAAACCCGGTCCCCACCGACGCCGTCGTCGCCGGGTCAAACAACGTCACCGCCGATCCGTTTGTCTGGCGCAAATTCGAAAAATCGCCCGTCAACTGCCGAGGATCCGGCAACGATGCCGTAAACGTAATGCCCTGAATGAACCGTACCGTCTCACTATTGAAAAAGAAAAACGTCTTGTTCCGACCGTCGTAAACCTTCGGAATCCGCACCGGCCCCCCAATTGTCCCTCCAAACTGGTTGAACTTAAACGGTGGCCGCTGCCGCCCGCTCCGGTTCGCAAACCAGTCGTTGGCATTCAACTTCTCATTCCGAAAAAACTCATATAGCGTGAAGTGCAAATCGTTCGACCCGCTCCGCGTCACCACGTTGAACACGCCCCCGGCCGCTCTTCCAAACTCTGCCGAAAAGCTGTTCGTCTCAACCTTGAACTCCTGCACCATATCCGGGTTCGGGTTGATCACCGGCTGGTTCTGCGCCGCCGCCGAGTTCGGCGCCCCGTCCAACAAAAATTCATTCGAACTCGCCCGCTGCCCGTTGATCGAATACGACACCGTCGAAATCTGATCAATCACCAAATTGTTCACGCCTGACGATGGCCGCACCCCCGGCACCAGCATTGCCAGCGCATAACTATTGCGCCCCAGCAACGGCAACTCCGTCACCTGCTTACTCCCAATCACCGCCCCCAGCGACGACGTTTCCGAATCCAGCAGAATCGCCCGCGCATTCACTTCAATCGCCTCGTTCACACTCCCCACTTGCAACACGTAATCCAACCGCGCCACCTGACCCACAGCCAATTGCAGATCCCGCTCCCGGATCGGCTTGAACCCCAACTTCTCCACTGCCAGCCGATACGCCCCCGGCGGCAACAGCGACACCGTGTAATACCCCTCGGCGTTACAAACCGCCCGGGTCTCCAGCGCCGTCGCCTGATTCACCAAGGTCACCGACGCCCCCGGCACCACCCCTCCCGATGGGTCCGTCACTCGCCCGGTAACCGACGCCGTCTGCGCCCAAATCGGCGCGCAAACCAGCGCCATGGCAATCATCGAACAAGGAAGGGTAAATCGCACGAAACCGTTATATCACCACCTCGTCTCTTCGCCCCCGCCGACCGCTGCAAGCTCCGCCCCTTTCGCGTTGCCCCGATCCCGCCATCAACCAGAAGGCCATCCAGACCATTGATACCGCCCTCGAACCTCGACCGCCACGAACGAACCCTTCATCCGCCGCTGGGCCGACCGCGCCTACAAACTCGGCCTTCGCTTCGCATTCGAAACCGGCTTCCCGCACTCCGTCGATGCCCTCGTCGCCCGCGCCCCGACCACGCCATATCCAGCTCCATCGCCGCCTACGAGGTCATTTTCGGATTGTTGTCAGGTTACGCGGGATATGGAAGCTGGTCCGGTCCCGCGAGGGTCGTCGGGCCGCAGCGGCCCCAGATGGGACTCGAACTGGACATTCCTATAGCAAGTCTTGACTTAACAGAGGGCCAATCCGCGACGTCTGAAGAGATCCGGAGCAATGTCGGGAGAGAGGAAGGGGGATAGAGCCTCGGCGAGATCGACGACAAGCGCATCCATATGACGGGGCCCTGAGCTGGGACAAACGTAGCTTGCAGTCCGCCCAATACGGGGGGGGTAGTTCGGGTTTCCAAAACGCCTCCATTAAGGCGGGTATCGCTCTAGAACTCTTGCTGCCCACAATCCTTCGCACCCGAATCCATGAACTGCATCGGGATTAATTGTTTGCGCGCCTTCCAGACCCGCCTTCGCCAGGTCGCCTCCCAGGCCTTGGAACTCCGGGTATTCCTCGACTGCGCGGCGAAAGAACCGGTATCCATTCTTGGCATCGGCAAAACGGCGGTCGACCGCTCCATGCGCTTTGGCCGCGCCTGGGTGTACGACCGCTCGCGCCAATTCAAAAACCATCATTCCTAGCAATCTTTGTCCCTTTTCCGGCGAAAATGGCGCTTACATCTGTATGAGAACAAGTTCTGTGCTTAACCAGATCTATCGAGCGGCGGCGACCGCTCTTTTACTAGTTGCGCCAGCCTCCGGGAGCTGGCTGAGCGATATTACAGGTATCGACATCAACGTCCCGAGAGGAACGATCCAGATTGGCAGGCCCAATCCGTCAGCCATCCCGCAGATGCTACAGAATCTGCCGAAGGATGTCGGACAATTTTTTTTGAATCCTGCCGGCGGCGCGGTGGCCTTTGCCATTCGTCAAGCAAAAGAGCAGTACCGGCATGGCTGCCAACCCATGCCGACATCGATTCGCGAGACCCTCGCGCGATTCTACCCTCCCGAACTCATGAATGGCGTCTGCTATGCTCTCTACGATCCACGTCGGGTTGGACTCAATTCGATCCTGATGGCCGATTTCAACAAAGTCTCTGCCGTAACTCTCGAAGACGTAATCGTTTTCCGGAATGCGCAAGGCGATTACTCCGCGTCCGATCCGATTCTGTGGGCGCATGAGCTCATGCATGTAGTCCAATACCGGCGGCTCGGGCTCGAAACGTTCGCGCATCTCTATACCTACCGGTTTCAGGACATCGAGAACGAGGCCTCAAACATGGAGAACTTCGTCCGCAGTCAATTGCAGAATGTGGTGGACCCCAAAAACTAGACACAAAAATGGTTATTGCTTAAGTGTAGGAGGGCATTGAAAATGAAGGAGAATCAATGCCTCGAACACGCAAGACTCACTCGCCGGCTTTGAAAGCTAAGGTGGCGGTGGAAGCC
>JANXMS010000489.1 GCA_025354525.1 Acidobacteriota bacterium | reverse complement strand
CCGTATTGGGCGGACTGCAAACTACGTTTGTCCCAGCTCAGGGCCCCGTCAATGCATTCGCTTCCCGTCGATCTCGCCGAGGCTCTATCCCCCTTCCTCTCTCCCGACATTGCTCCGAATCTCTCCAGACGTCGCGGATTTGCCCTCTGTTAAGTCACGACTTGCTATAGACATGGGCGCCAGATTGGTTGAGCCGCTCCGTCGTCATGCCCGCGGCGAAGGAAGACTTGGCGGATATTCGTAATTGCCCGGCAGCCCTTCCGTTCTCTGGCCCATGCGTGATTCCTTGTTTCTGTGCAGGCCAGCAATGAACCCGATTGAGATTCTCTCGATCTTTCGATTCCGGCATTGATTGGTCGTCGCGAGCTGTAAAGCAAGTCGGGCTGTCGTGGGCCAGGAAGATGGCGAAAGCGAGTAGGCAGAGTCGCCGCATGAGGGTTAGGCTTGGCTGGATTCGCGAACGGGGGGCAGGCGGTCGGCGATGTTGGCTTTGGTGCGTTTCAGTTCGGCGATGGCCTTGGCGCGGAGCCGCTGGAGGGTGGCTTGGTGGGCGGGTTGGATGGCGAGGTTGTTGAGCTCGTCAGGATCTTGGTTGAGGTCGTAGAGTTCTTCGAGGTCGGTGATGAGGGGGCGAACGTATTTGAGGTGTTTCTCGCGGATGAGGATATAGTAGGGCACCTGCTCGTGCATCGCCTTTTTGCCGTCGAGATCCGGAAGGATATCGGAGCCGAACTTTTGGCCGGTGGCGAGCATCATGGTGGTGTGGGGCCAGTCGGCTTTGGGGTTCTTGAGCAGCGGGGAGAGGTCGTGGCCGTGGATATCCCAAGGGGGCGAGATGCCGGTGAACTTGAAGATGGTGGCGGGGATATCGACGCCGCTGACGGGGACTTCGCAGACGGCGTTTTCGGCGATTTTGCCGGGCATGGAGAAGATGAGCGGAGAGCGGATGTTGGCGTCGTAAGGGGCGACCTTTACTCCGCGGAAGCCGTGCTGGCCGAAGGCGAGACCTTGGTCGGAGGTGAAGATGACGAGGGTGTTGCGGACCTGTTTGGTTTCTTCGAGGGTGGCCATGAGGCGGCCGACGGCTTCGTCGAGGCCGTAGACGCCCTGGTGATATTGGCGGACCCATTGGGTAAGCGTCTTGCCGCCGGAGACCGGGGTGCCGTCCGGGCCTTTGGTCCATTGGTTGATCTTTTGGGCCCAGTCGGGTTTGGTGGCGCGGGGAGGGAAGATATCCTTAGGGGTTTCGATGTCGATGCCGGGGAGTTCGTTAAGGTGACGCTGGGCGGGTTGATAGGGGCTGTGGACGGCACCGTAGCAGAGCCAGAGGTACCAAGGTTTGGCTTTGTCGCGGCCTTCGCCTTTTAGGAAGTCGACGGCCCAGTCGGTGTACTGGTCGGTGGAGTAGCGTTTGAGGATTTCGGTTTTGCCTCCTTGGTAGGTGATGGGCTGATCGTAGTAGTAGTTTTGGCTGGTTTCGGTGTATTTGGGGCGGTTCCAGACGATTTGGTAGTCCCAGTCGCGGCCGAAGCCGGTATCGGTGCCGGTGTGCCATTTGCCAATTTGGGCGGTGAAGTAGCCTTTCTGGCGGAGGATTTTGGGCCAGAAGGGGCATTTTTCGGGGTCGTATTCGCAGCCGGGGTAGGGGCCTTCCATGCGCATGGATTCGGCGCCGTAGGAGTGGCGGCCGGTGAGCATGGTGGAGCGAGAGGGCATGCACCAGGAGCCGTTGTAGGCGGCGAGGAAGCGGACGCCTTGTGTGGCGAGGCGGTCGATGTTGGGGGTTTTGACCCAGGGGTAGGCTTCCTTGTAGCAACTGAGGGTTCGGTAGGAGTGATCGTCGGTATAGATATAGAGAATATTGGGGCGCTCGGGGGTGGCGGCGGCTCTGACGGGAAGGGCGGCCGCGGTGGCGAGGGTGCCGAAGATTTGGCGGCGGGTTAATTTTGTGGCGGGAATCATTTTTGCTGGGGTCATTCTAACAACATTTTTGGGGAAGAATTGCTACGTGGGCATGTCGCATAGTTGGATCGTTGCCGCGATGATGGTTTTTTGTGTTTTGAATTTGGGAGGCGGGACTGGGCAGGACTATTTGATGGTGAACCGGGTACGGTTTCTGGATCGGACGGGTTTTGAACGCCCGGTGGAATCGCTCCGTGTGCTGCTGCCGCAAGGTGTGGACGGCCGATGGCAGGAGCGCAAGGCGGGGGCTGCCAAGTGATTTGCGCGCAGGGATCCGCGGGCGAGGGCGTCGAAGATTCGGGTGGACGAGGCGCAGGGACTGAGGCGGCAGGAGGGTTGCCGCATGATGAACATGATATCGATACGTGCGGGGCGGCAACACTTAGGTGGAACTAAGCGCAGGTTACCACCAGGCTTGGAGCCGGGGTTTGATCCGAGTTTGGCACTGCGGGATCCGCTGTGGAAGCCGATGCAACGGGAGCAGAATTATAGCAAGTCTTGACTTAACAGAGGGCAAATCCGCGACGTCTGAAGAGATCCGGAGCAATGTCGGGAGAGAGGAAGGGGGAGAGAGCCTCGGCGAGATCGACGACAAGCGCATGCATTGACGGGGCCCTGAGCTGGGACAAACGTAGTTTGCAGT
>JANXMS010000467.1 GCA_025354525.1 Acidobacteriota bacterium | reverse complement strand
GGAGGGAAGTCAGTGGGGCCAACAGCGGGTTCACCCTCCGGGTGAAAGGTCAAACAAGGGTTGAAATCGATCATCTCGTTTAGTATCAGTCATTTCCCGCTTACGGCGCTGCGGGGGGAGCCTTCAACTGCCGATTATAGGTTGATTGCATTACGGCAATACACACGACGGATGGGAGCTGCGGTCGGACTCGCCTTCTCGTAGCACCGGCGAATGCAACGCCTTCGTAGGTGCCGTCGCGCTCATGCGCGATAGAGTGAAACGGAACGGGATCCTGTTGCTTCGGATCAGGGCGCGGACTTACGACAAAGCGAACGAAAGTCGGCCGGTTAGGCCTCTGCTAGACGCCACAAGAAACCAAATCCCTAAACCGGAATCCCCAGATCCGCCGCCCCCAGCGGCGACATCGCCGCCTCCGGCGCATACCGTTCAATCATCTCGCACGTCAACTGCGCCCGCCGCACCCGCTCCCGGCACAACGCCAGCACGGTCCCGTCCAAGTGCGTCCCGCTCGGATACACGTCTGGCGAATTCCGTAGTCCAAACTTCAGGTAAACCGGTGCAGCCACCCGAATCAACTCCGCCGCTTCATAGTGCCGGATGAACCCACCAATCGTATCCGGTGCCTCCACGTAAAAGTCGATCGGCTTCGTAATCGCCGCCCGAATGCTCGCAATCTGCGGCAGCGTCAAATCCGACGGAATGTTAATTGTGTCCGCCCCGTGCTCTTCCAGCAATCGAGCACTCGCCGGGTTCGCCGGTGCCATCATCACTGACGTCTTGATGATTAAATTCGCTGGAAACTCGCCCTTCGCCCGCATCTTTGCAATCACGTCCAGCGTGCCAATATCGCTCACCAAGATGCTCCGCAGCCCCGCCGCCACCCCGCGCCGAACATCCTCCAAACTTTGCACCAACTGGTTCGAACCCCGTGCCGCTAAAGCAAACGCCTTGCCCGCGGGAGACACCGACTGCGCCCCAATGTCCCAAGCCGCCCGCGGCCCCAGAAACAGGTTCACTTCAATCTTCGCTTCCTTGCCAATCGCCAGCATCTCCCGTAGTTCGTCGTTGGTCAGCAGCATGATGCCGCTACCCTGCGAAACCCGATGCACTGGCACCCCGCGCTTCCGCGCTTCGTCCAATACGACCGCCAATGCCAGCGGTCCCTCCGTCGACGGAATCTCAATCCGGTACTGCCCGCCGTCCGGAAACCGGAGCAGGGAAGTGGGGGCCACCGCCGGGTCTTCCCCGGGCAACCCAAGCGCGATAAGCGCATCTTTACTAACTTTCATGAGACTCCGTAATGCTCAAACCGTCAATCGCGACGGCGGCGTGATAAATTTCGGCCGCATGGCCGTGGTTCGCGAAAATCTCGCGGATTAGCTCACAAACCCCTTCGCTGCCGCGTTCAAAAAACACCAGAATTGATGGCCCGGCGCCGGACAGCGCACACCCCAACAGTCCCAGTGCCCGCAGCTTCAAGATCTCTTCTAACCCCGGCACTAACTTCGCCCTGTAAGGCTGATGCATCCGGTCTTCCAGCGCCGCCGGAAACGCGCTCACGTTCCCCGTCGCCAGCGCCGCAATCAACAACGCGCTTCGCTGCAAATTAAAAATGCAGTCAGCCTTGGAATACTCAGCCGGCAACGCCGCCCGAGCCTCCCGCGTCGGCAACATAAAATCCGGCACGACCACCGCCGCCCCAAACCGCGCCGAAATCTCCAACCGCACCGCCCGAGCCTCCCCGTTTCCGTCGATCGCACTTGCCACAATCGATCCCAGCACGCAAGCCGCCACGTTATCCGGATGCCCTTCCAGGCGCGCCGCCTCGTCCAAAATCCGAGCAATCGGCCAACCCAAACCCAATATCCGGTCAGCAATTACCACCCCCACCGTCAACGCTGCCGCGCTGGAACCCAACCCTTTACCCAACGGAATGTCGTTGTCTATCGCGAGCCGAATCGGCGGCAGACTCGTCCCTAAATCGCTCGCCACACGCTGCGCCGTCTGCCAGATGAAATTGTCCTCGCCAGTCGATATCGCCTCGGCGTCCCGGCCCCGTACCGCAATCGACAAGCTCTCAGCCCGCTCAAACTCGCAAGTCAGATAGATACCGAACGCCATGCCCAAAGCGTCGAAACCGGGTCCCAGGTTGGCGCTCGACGCCGGTGCTCTCACCGTCCACATTGGTTTAGCTAAGCACCACGCGCCGGTCTTCCCGGCACGACTGATATACGCCCAAAACCAACTCCAGCGCCTTCATCCCCTCTTCCCCCGACACCACCGGCGCCCGCCCCGTCTGGCACGCTTCGCCGAAATCCCGGAACTGCCGCTCAAACGGCGTCAGCGGAATCGCCATCGGGTCTGAAGCACCCGACATCACCACACTCTCCACCGGTGCCGACTCGCCCACATCATCCTGCACATCCCAAGTCGTCAACTTGTCCCCCGTCAGCACCGCCGTGCCCTTCGTTCCATGGATCTCGACCCGCTCCGAATAACCTGGCCAAATCGCCGTCGATGCTTGAATGATCCCCGTCGCTCCGCTCTGATATCGCATCATCGCATTCACCACGTCTTCGGACTCAATCCGATGCATCGCCCCCAACTGCCAAGTCCCCACCACGTCTTTCACCGGCCCCGCCAGCGACAATAAAATGTCCACCTGGTGAATCGCTTGGTTGATCAACGCCCCGCCGCCTTCCACGTCCCATGCGCCTTTCACCGGCCGCGAATAATACTGCGCCGACCGATACCACTTTACGTATGCGTCCGCCTGCAGAATTTTTCCCATCCGCCCATCAGCGATCGCTTTGCTTAAGAAAATCGTCGATTCATCAAACCGGTGCTGGCTCACCACGCCCAGCGTAATCCCCGCGCTCTTGGCAATCTCCACCATTTTCTGCGCCGTCTCCATGCTGATTGCCATCGGCTTCTGCACTAAAACGTGCTTTTTCGCCGCCGCGCACGACTCCACCGCCTGCAGCCGAAAACTCGGAAACGTACACACGTCCACATAGTCTACTTTCGGGTGTCGGCAAACGTCCTCGTAGTCGCGCACAAACTCAGCGTCGTTGGCTTTGGCAAACGCCTTGCCTCGCTCTTCGTTGCCGTTCGTACACACCGTAATCTCGTACCCGATGGCCTTGTACGCCCGAGCATGCATGTTGGCGATAGCG
Organism: Acidobacteriota bacterium; assembly: GCA_025354525.1. Lineage (GTDB taxonomy): Bacteria > Acidobacteriota > Terriglobia > Bryobacterales > Bryobacteraceae. The sequence continues at coordinate 1,317 of JANXMS010000467.1, read as the reverse complement.
CCGGTTCCAATAATCCCTACTCGCAATGAATTCTCCTTGAACGCCTTAGTTTATCGTAGGCGCTTCCTTTCGCGGGCGCAAAGATTTACACTTGTCGCAACATCTATCACCCTTCGCGCATCGTCTCTGTACATATGACCAATCGCATCGCGAAAGGCGCTGATCTTCAAATGGGGCTGAACTTCCGCCTCCACTACGGCTGGGACTTCGGCTCCTCTCCTGTCGCTCCCCTCGGCCTCGAAGCCCCGGAACGCGCCGCCCTCGTCGACGCTGATTTCGCCAAGCTCGCCGCCTCCGGCTTCCGCGTCGTCCGCTGGTTCGTTTTTTGTGATGGCCGCAACGGCATCCGCTTCACCGGCGAACGGCCGGCCGGCCTGGAGCCCTGCGTCGCCCCCGCCGTCCACGCCGCCCTAGCCGCCGCTGCCCGCCATGGCATCTCCATTCTCTTTGTCCTCCTCGATCACACCTTCTCCTTCAACCCCGTCCCCATCCCAGGCACCAGCATGATCAAGCAGGGCCACGGCCATGCTCTCAGCCATCCCGACCTGTTTGAAGCCCTTATCGGCAACGTGTTCATGCCCTTTTGGGATCTCATCGCCGACCATCCCAACGTCCTCGGCTATGAACTCATCAATGAGCCGGAAGTGGTCATGCGCCGCCGTGAAAACTGGTTTGCCACCCCCTCCGGCGTCGGCTGCCGCAACGTTCCTGATGCGCATCAACTCTCCTTTGCGACCATGTCCGACCGCCTCATGCGCACCCGCGAAGCCGTCCACCAAGCCACCCGAGCCCAGTTCTCTATCGGCAGTATGACCGGCCGCTGGATGGGCCGCTGGGCACCGCTTCTCGACCCCTCCCGCGACTTCCTCAGCTTTCACTACTACGGCGACGAACCCGACTTTCCCCGTCTGCTCGAAGAGCGCATCCTCCCCCACGCCGAACGCTTCGCCGTTGGCCTCAGCGAGTTCTACCCCCAAGGGGTTAGTTGCCTCCCTCCAGGCCACGCCGGCTGGCCAGACATCTCGGCCCCCGAATTCTTCCGCCACGCCGCCGCCGCCGGCCTCCAACTCGCGATGCCCTGGGTCTGGCGTCCTGGGGCAAACGACCCCGGCGAAATCCCGCTCGAAGAGTGCCTCGCAGTTTCTCGCGACCTGCATCATAATGGCAGCTATGCCCGCTCCTCGTTTGTGCTTGCATCGTAGAAAGTTTCTTGCGACGCTCTCTGCCGCGCCGCTCGCCCTGTCTTCCTGCGTCTCCTCGAAAGCGGAGCTCAGCAAACTCGGCATTCCCGGCCTGTTCAAAGGGCGCGTCGTCGCC
>JANXMS010000454.1 GCA_025354525.1 Acidobacteriota bacterium | reverse complement strand
CTAGTGCTGAGACCGCTTGAATGGGTTCCATTAGTATCCAAGCGTTTTTCGTGCGGTTTTTCGTAATTGATTAGCGGCCTCCGGTTCAATAGAATCAATCGTTTCCGTAGCGTCGCCCGACGCCTGTGGCATGATGGTGAGGGGCTCTCTGCGGCACAAACTCCCAAAACGCTAGGAAACTGGCCCAAATCGGGAGGCGAATGATCCCGAAAACCGCTCATCAAGTACGGTTTTTCTATCGAACTGCCCATTGATATTGGTAGCTGCTTTGTTAATACGGCGATGGTCGAAATGATTTATGAAAACTGTTTCCAGCGGTCAGAGCACTAGCCCTGCTGTGGCTAGGCGGGCGTCTTTCCTGTAACCTGACAGAATGATCCGTCTCCTCGCCGTTTTCCTGCTCTTCCTTCCCCTCCTCGCTGAAACGGATCCCCCTAAGCCCGAACCCGCGAAAACTCTACCCCTCCAACCCACCCGCAAACTCAACTTCCAAACCGACGAAGCTACCTGGCTAGCGCTCGATGTCTCCCCTGTCGACAAGTCCATCGTCTTTGAACTTCTCGGCGATCTTTACTCCCTCCCCTTCTCCGGCGGCGAGGCCAAACTGCTCATCGGCGGCCTCGGTATGGATACCCAACCCGCCTTCTCCCCGGACGGGAAAACAATCGCGTTCCTGTCGGATCGCGACGGGTCAGAAAACCTCTGGATCGCCGACTCCAACGGCTCCAACCTCAAGCAACTCACGAAGGACTCGACAGCCACCTTCGTCTCCCCAGCCTGGTCCCCGGACGGCCAGTTCCTCGCCGTCTCTCGCATTACCCCAACCTCCCGCACCGCGGAGATTTGGATGTATCACCGCGACGGCGGTACCGGCGTCCAAGTCACCAAGGCCGCCGAACGCGAAGGCACGCCCAACCCCGACCGCCTCTCCTCTCTCGGAGCCCGCTTCTCCCCAGACGGCAAGTTCCTCTACTACAGCCGTCGCAAAGGCCTCTTCTCCTACAACGTTACGCTTCCCCTCTGGCAACTCATCCGGCGCGATCGGGTCACCGGCGAAGAGGACGTCATCACGGAAGCTCCTACCGGTGCCCTCCGTCCTGTAATCTCCCCGGACGGCACCAACCTCGTCTTCGCCACCCGCTACGAAACCGAAACCGCCCTCCGCATCCGCAACCTCAAAACCGGCGCTGAACGCTGGCTCAAATTCCCTATCCAACACGACGACCAGGAATCGGTCGCCTCTCGCGACCTGTACCCAAACTACGCCTTCACCCCCGACGGCAAAGAACTCGTCCTCACCTTCAACGGCAAAATCCAGCGCCTCAGCGTCTTCACCGGCGAGCACCAAACAATCCCCTTCAATGCCCAAGTTTCCCAGGATATCGGCCCGCTCCTCGACGTCCACAATCGCATTGAACAGGGCCCAATTAAAGCCCGGCTCATCCAAAGCCCCCAGCCCTCGCCCGACACAAAAAGCATCGCTTTCTCCGCCCTCGGCGGTCTTTATACCGCCGAACTTGGCGGCGCTCCCAAACGCCTCACGAGCGCCGAAAAAGTGTTCGCGCCAGCCTACTCCCCCGACGGCCAATGGATCGCCTATACGAACTGGAATAACGCTGGAGGACACATCTGGAAGGTCCGCGCCAACGGCCAAGGCACGCCGCAGCAACTGACGACGACCGCCTCCTACTACCTCCAACCGGCTTGGTCTCCCGACGGCCAACGCATCGTCGCGCTGCGGTCCTCAATCCAATCCCAAATCCAGGCCGAGTTCGCCTCGGCCCTCTACGATGTCATCTGGGTCCCCGCCGCTGGCGGTGATGCCTCGCTCATAACCCCTGCTCGCGGCGCCCGCCGTCCCCACTTTGTCACAAGCGAGCCCGACCGCGTTTACCTCTATTCCGCGAAGGGCCTCTCCTCGATCCGCTTCGATGGCTCCGACCCGCGGATGATCATGAAGATCAACGGAGTCCAACGCGGCATCGAACCGAGCCCTGCTCAGGATGCTCGTCTGTCTCCCGACGGCCGCCACGTCGCCGCGCTCGCCAGCCACCAAATCTACCTCTTCCCGCGTCCCGAACCCGGCAGCGCCAACCTCACTATCGACCTCACGAAGCCACCCGTCCCCGTCAAGAAGATCACGACCATTGGAGCCGACTCGCTCGCCTGGGCTCCGGACAGCAAGTCGGTCGTCTGGTCCGCCGGACCCAGCTACTTCCGCAAGGCGGTTGGCTCGGAAGCAACGCCAGAGGAGTTTCCAATCGTCATCGAAGCCCCGCGCGCCAAACCCTCCGGCTCCATCCTCTTCCGCAACGCCAAGCTCATCACGATGAAGGGCGCTGAGGTGCTCGAAAACTCGGACGTCCTCATCACTGATAACCGCATCGCCGCAGTCGGCAAACGGGGGTCGTTCCCCGTCCCTGCTAACACCAAGATTCAGGACGTCACCGGCCACACGATCATGCCGGGCATCATCGACGTCCATGCCCACTGGCGCGTCCAGCGCGACGTGATCGAAGAACAGTCCTGGAGCTTCCTCGCCAACCTCGCCTACGGCGTCACGGCGGGCCGCGATCCTCAAACCATGACCGCCGACATGTTCGCCTATCAGGACACGATCGATCAAGGCGGCATGATCGGCCCGCGCGCCTTCTCCACCGGCCCCGGCGTCTTTGCCGACACCGATTTCAAGTCCTACGAGGAGACCAAGGCCGCCCTCTCCCGCTACTCAAAATACTACGGCACCCACATGCTCAAGTCGTACATGGTCGGCAACCGGAAGCAGCGCCAGTGGGTGGTCCAGGCGTCGAAGGAACTCGGCATCATGCCCACCACCGAAGGCGGCCTTGACCTCAAGCTCAACATCACCCACGCCCTGGATGGCTTCAGCGGCAACGAACACGCCCTGCCGATCTTACCCCTTTACAAAGACGTGGTCGAGCTCTTCTCGAAGACCGGCATTACGTACACGCCCACTTTGCTCGTCGCCTACGGTGGCCCCTGGGCCGAGAACTACTTCTACGAAACCACCGACGTCTATGGCGACGCCAAGCTGAAGCGCTACATTCCGCAAAACGTTCTCTACCTCAAAACCAGCCGCCGCAATGGCTGGTTTAGCGAGGAAGAACATGTCTTTAAGCGCCTCGCCGCCTCCGCCAAGAAGGTCGTCGACGCCGGCGGTCGCGTCACAATCGGCGGCCATGGCCAACTGCAAGGCATCCAATGCCACTGGGAGATGTGGGCCCTACAAAGTGGCGGGATGACCAACTGGGAAGTCCTTCGCGCGGCCACCATCCATGGCGCTGAAGCGCTCGGCTACGCCCAGGACATCGGCTCCCTGGAGACCGGCAAACTCGCCGACCTCCTTATCCTACGCAAGGACCCGCTCGCCGATATCCGCAACACCAACACAATCCATTTCGTTATGAAAAACGGCGAAATGTTCGACGCCGACTCCATGGACCAGTTGTGGCCGACCGCGAAGAAGCTCGGCAACCAATGGTGGTGGAACCAGCAGCCCAGCCGGTGAAGCGTCACGGTCGCTGCGGATTCTTGATCGAATGCATTTCGCCCAGTTCCGGCGCGCTGCCCGTCAGCCAGCCTTTCACCAGTTCGTAGATGACTACCGGCTTGGATCTGTTCACCTCCAAAAACTCAGCCGCATGAATGTTCACACCGATCAGCACCATCCTAGGGTCGTCCGGTGTTCCATGCCGAGGGTCGCCCTCGTTCGTGAACCATATCTTCCAGTCTTCGGCGTACAACTCGCCAATTGTCTTCCGGTCCCGCGAAATCACCGCCGTCCCGGATACCGAAATCCACTCCATGCTGCTCGGCTTGAAATAAGCCAGGTTCAGATGCGCGTCGTGCTCGAGATCCCCTAATTTCGCCGTGTCGTCGGAGGATACAAACCATAGGTCCGCACCCTCGGCCTTCTTCTGATTAGCCATCGCTCGCGACCGTAGATGCCCATCCGGCCGGCGCGTCGTCATCATGGCAATCTCGATCTCTTCGATCAGTTCGTAGAATTTCTCCAGCTCGCTCTTCATATTCTCTAAGGATGAGCAAACCCCTCGGAGTGTTCAGCGATATTTCTCCCATCCCACCCGCTCCTGCGGATCAAACTCCTGACTCAGGATCGAGATCACGTCAAAGTCATCGGCGCTGGCGTCGTTCAGTAATTCCGCCATCCGCGATTCCAGTGCACCGTGCTCCGCCGACGGCGTCAGCGTTTTCAGATCTGTCAGATACGCCAACACTTTCGAACGGTCATTCGGGTTCTCTGCTTCCATCGCTTGAAGGTATCATGGCGAGCCTTCCTCTTCTGCTACGCTCGATCCATATGCTTCGCGTCGCCCTTTTCAGCGTCCTCGCGCTCTCGCTCTTCGCCCAACCGAAACCCCTCGATTGGGCCCAGATCGACCAGGAAACCCTCAAACACTTCTCGGCCCTCGTACAGATTAACTCCGCCGACCCCGGCGGCAGCGAAAAGCCGGTCGTCGACTATCTCAAGGCCGTCCTCGACCGCGAAGGCATCGAGTCCAAAGTCTTCACCCGGACCAACCTCGCCGACCCCAGCATCATCCGGCCCAACATCATCGCCCGCCTTAAGGGCACGGGCAAGAAGAAGCCGCTCTTGATCGTCGGCCATACCGACACCGTCAACATCGACGTCAAGAAATGGGTCCACGGACCCTTCTCCGCGCACCGCGAAGGCGGATACATCTATGGTCGAGGCACCGTCGACGACAAAGACAATTTGACCGCCGCGCTCATGTCGATCGTCCTCATCAAGCGCCAGGGGATCGCGCTGGACCGCGACGTCATCTTCCTCGCCGAGGCCGGCGAAGAGGGTGCCACCTCGGTCGGCATCGCCTTCCTCGTCAGTGAACACTACGCCGACATCGACGCCGAAGTCTGCCTCGCCGAAGGCGGCTCCGCCATCCGACAGAACGGCAAGCTCAAGTACGTTCAAATTCAAACCACCGAAAAGATCCCCCGTGGCGTCCGCCTGGTCGCCTCCGGCGTCGCTGGCCACGGCTCGGTCCCGCTGCGTTCGAACCCCGTGTCCCACATCGCCCGCGCCGTCGCCAAGGTATCGGATTGGCAGCCGCCGATGCGTTTGAATGACACAACACGCGCCTACTTCGAACGGCTCGGTGCCGTCTCAACGCCGGAAGAAAAGGACCGCTACAACAACCTGTTAAACCCCGACAAGACCGACGCGATTCAAGAGTATTTCGCCATCAACGAGCCCCGGCACAACTCCATGCTGCGCACCTCCGTCTCGCCGAACATCATCCAGGCCGGCTATCGTTCCAACGTCATTCCGTCCGAGGCCTCGGCCACTCTCGACATCCGCGCCCTGCCCGACGAGGACATGACGAAGTTCTACGATACGCTCAAGAGCATCATCAACGACCCCGCCGTCAAGATCATCCCGACCACCGGCTCCGCCCGCCCCGGTGCGCCGTCTTCCCTACTCGACAACGAAGCATTCCGCACGATTGAAGCCACCGCCAAGAAACACTACGGCGGAATCGTCGTGCTGCCGACGATGGCCACCGGGGCGACGGACATGTCGTTCCTCCGCTCGAAGGGGATGCAGTGCTACGGCGTCGGACCCGCGGTTGACGTTGAAGACGGCCCCAAAGGCTTCGGAGCGCACAGCGATCAGGAACGCATTCTCGAATCCTCGCTCTATCAATTCGTGCAGTTCCACCACGACCTCACCGTCCAACTCGCCGGCGCTAAGTGACCGTTACCAGCCGCTCTATCGTAGTTAGTCAGAATCAGCCGATCCGCCGTAACCAATCGCCAATTTGTGTCGCATTGAGATTGCGCCATAATAATGCAATCAAACGGATTATTCGTCCATTCCAATTCGGTTGCCGCGGTCGCAACGCCCGGGTAACCTTGGCTGCACAAGTTCACGCCAAAACTAGTGCTCAGGTTTGTGAAGAGTTCGGAGGGGAAAAAGCGAACGCGCCCTCGACGGTGCAAATACGCAAACTCCAGATACACCATAGGCGGAATCAGCAGATCGATCGCTTCCTTCGCCGCCGCCGTTAACGTATCCACTAACCCATCATGCAGCCATACCGCGACATGGGTGTCGCGATAAACATGCCCCAAAGCGGCGAATCCGCCACCGTCCATTTCGCGTCAAGTTGTTCCAACAAGTCCGTAGCCGAACCGACCAGCAAATCGGGGTCACCAACAATAGCTCGCCGCTTCACAGCCCCTGCCAACTTTGATCCGCCGCCTACGGCTTCCAGCCGGAAGGAGTTGCCTTTGTATTCAATCATCACGGCACCGCCCTTGGACGCTTGATCCAACGTTTAAAACAAGTTCTTGCGGAGCGTTGTAGCAAGAAATCACGTACGCTGTCAATAGCTTGACGTACACCTGCTTCTACCCGCCCTTCACCAAGCGAATCACCGTCAACGCATCACAGCCAAGTACCCTCGCTGGACGTACCGTTTCTCCCCCGTCACCGTCGCGCCAATGTCGAACTTTCGAACGCCGCTGCCCGCGCCCGCTCTTCGCTAAGCGCGAGCAACGTACTTGATTAGCGGGTTTCGGGATCATTCGCCTCCCGATTTGGGCCAGTTTCCTAGCGTTTTTGGAGTTTGTGCCGCAGAGAGCCGCTCACAATCATGCCACAGGCGTCGCGCGACGCTACGGAAACGATTGATTCTATT
>JANXMS010000406.1 GCA_025354525.1 Acidobacteriota bacterium | reverse complement strand
CACTCATAGATGGTGCCGTCGGTGTCGACGATATAGGCGGTGGCGACTTGGAGAGGGGTGGCGCGCCAGGTGTCGTAGGCGCTGCGGGCGGATTGGCCGGCGGTGAAGTGGAGAACCAAAAGATCCTTGGGGAACTCTTGGGCGAAGAATTGCCCTTGGGCGAGGGCGAATTTCTTCCGGTCGATCTTGAAGGGGGAGGGGATAGGGGTGGCGGGGGGAGGAGTAAGTGGGAGAGTCGCTTCGTCGGTGGTGACGCTGGGGATGAGCAGTTTTTGGCCAACCTTGAGCTGGTTGGGGTCGGTGATCTGATTGGCGGTGATCAGAGCCGCGAGAGGGATGCCAAATTTTTTGGCGATGCCGGAGAGGGTATTGCCAGGTTGAACGATGTAATCGAGCATAGGGTGAGGGTATCAGAAGTTTTAGTCGGGGGTGACGGGGAAGCCGGCGGCACCGTCGAGGTAGCGCCAGAGGTACCAGGTGGCGGCGGAGGCGTAGGGGCACCAAGGTTGGGCGATTTGGGCCATTTCGGCGGGCGTGGGCGGGGCGGGGAGGTTGTAGGCTTTGTGGATGGCGTTGCGGATGCCGAGGTCGCCGGTGGGGAAGATATTGGGGCGTTCGAGGGCGAACAGGAGGAACATTTGGGCGGTCCAGACGCCAATGCCCTTGACTGCGGTGAGGGTCGAGAGGACCTCGGCATCGGGGAGGGCAGGGAGGCGGGAGAAGGGGATGCGGCGGGCAGCTAGATCGAGGACGTAGGAGGCTTTTTGCTGCGAGAGGCCGAGGGGGCGGAGGCCTTCTGGGCCGAGGGTGATGAGTTTAGCGGGGGAGAGTTTGCCGTTGCGTCCGGCGGCGGCGAGGACGCGGGCGAAGATGGTGGCGGCGGCCTTGCCGCTGAGTTGCTGGTAGACGATGGAGCGGGCGAGGGCGGTGAAGTCCGGGGCGTGGTAGGTTATGGCGTAGGGCCCGACTTGGCGGATGATGGTGCCGAGGATGGCGTCCGCGGCTTCGAGATGGAGGAGGGCTTTTTTCATGGGAACGCAAAAGACGACGGGCGAATCAAAGAGTATGATGACACGCCGCACGCTACTTTCTTTGTTAGGCACTTCGCCGCTCGTGATGGGTCAACAGAAGCCTCCGGCGAAAGTCGACGACGATCTGCCGGTGATTAAAGTTGACGTGGATTTGGTCAACGTGTTGTTCTCAGTAAGGGATAAGAAGAACGGGTTGGTGGGGAGTTGTAAGAGAGAGGATTTTACCGTTTTTGAAGAGGGCAAGCAACAGACGATCAAGGTGTTTGGGCGGGAGACGGATTTGCCGTTGACGATTGGGTTGCTGGTGGACGTGAGCGGGAGCCAAGAGCGGCTGATTCCGGAAGAGAAGTCGGCGGCGGGGCAATTTTTCCAGCAGGTATTGCGGAAGAAGGATATGGCGTTTTTGATTAGTTTTGGGGCGGAGGCGGAGCTTCTGCAGGACTTGACGGGGTCGCCGAAGTTACTGCGGGATGGTTTGAACCAACTGCGGTTGAATTCGGGTGTGGGCGGGCTGCATGCGGGGACGATTCCGAACGCGAAGCAGAAGGGCACGATAATGTACGACGCGGTGGCGCTGGCGGCGACGGAGAAGCTGAAGAGCGAGGTGGGGCGGAAGGCGATTGTGTTGATTACGGACGGGGTGGACATAGGTTCGACTTACACGCGGCAGCAGGCGGTGGAGGCGGCGCACAAGGCGGATGCGATTCTCTACAGCATTTATTTTGTGGACAACGGCGCGTATGGGATGAGGGGCATGGGCGGGTTTGGGGGTGGAGGGGATGGGGATTTGAAGAAGATGGCGGAGGAGACGGGGGGGCGGTTTTTCAGTGTGGGGCGGAACCAGTCGTTGAGCGATATTTTTGTGCAGATTCAGGAGGAGATGCGGAGCCAGTACGTGATTGGATACTCGTCGACTAATGAGACGCGGGACGGGGCTTTTCGAAAGCTGGAGATCCGGCTGGCGGACAAGAATTTGAAGGCGCAGACGCGGCGAGGTTACTACGCGAGTAAGCGTTAGTTAGCGGCGCAGCATATAGTCGGCGAGGGCGTCGTCGAGGGAGGGCATCGGAGGAAGGCCGAGGGAATCGAGTCGGGCGTTTGAAAGGGCCGAGAATTTTGGGCGCCGGGCTTCGGTGCGGTAGGTTTCCGGGCGGGCGACGGTGAGGGTGGGAGTGAGGCTGGCGGCGGCGAAGATTTTCGCGGCGAAATCGTACCAACTAATGGGTGTTCCTCCGCCTGCGTGGTAAAGGCCGGAGTGCCCTCCGGCGATGAGGTCGGCGGTGGTTTCGGCGAGGGCGGGGGAATAAGTGGGGGAGGCGACATACTCCTGAACGACCTGGATAGGTTTGCCGGAAAGGGCAAGGCGGAGCATCGTTTCGACGAAGTTCCCCCGGGCGGTGTTGCGGCCACCGGGGCCGAAGACGCCGCAGGTGCGGAGAACGAGGGACTTATCGTAGTAGGCACGAGCGAAGTATTCGCCGGAGAGTTTGGAGACGCCGTAGGCCCCGAGGGGGCAGGGGAGATCGGTTTCGACGTAAGGACGGCCGAGGGTGCCATCGAAGACGTAGTCGGTGGAGAAGTGGACGAGTTGGGCGTCGATTTGTCGGCAGGCGATGGCGAGGTTGCGGGTGCCGAGGGCGTTGGCTTGGTAGGCGACGGCTGGTTCGCGTTCGGCGACGTCGACCATATTGTAGGCGGCTGAATTGAGTACGATGGCGGGATCGATTTCGGCGAGTTTGGACTCGAGGGTGGGGAGGTCGGAGATATCGACCGAGGCTCGGTTGAAGGCGGTAACTTCGTAGCCGCGGAGGGAGAACACGCGAACTAGTTCGACGCCGAGTTGGCCGGCGGCTCCAAAGACAACGACACGTTTTTGCACGACTTGCAGAATAACACGAGACTAGCGGGGGGACGGTTTTCGTTGTCGGTTGGAGGTGGCTTGTTCTTCGTCGGATTCGAAGATACGGAAGAAGGGTTCGAGGTCGCGGAGGTTGGCGAGGGCCTGATGGAAGACGAGTCCGAGGTAGAACTGATTGTCCGGTGCGGGGGAGCAATGGCATACTTCGCCGAGGATGATGCCATCGGGTCGGTCGATGCGGAAGGCCGTGGAGGGGGCGACCGGTGCGGGGCTGAGGAAGCGCATTCCGCCGGCGGAGACGTCGAGCGTCTGGCCATGGAGGTCGAGTGCGCCATCGCCGAGGATGCGAAGGGTGAGGTTGGTTTCGAAGGAGATTCGGTTTTCTTTTCGGCGTTCCACGAAGGACTTATCGGCTTGGCGTGAACTAGTATGAGTGGAATTAGTTGGTACGGGCGGATTGGGAGAGTAGAAAGGTATCGATTTTGCGGATGAATTGGAGGGTGGAGCGACCTTCGTCCGCACCGAAGACGGCGAAGGCGCTGGCGATGCCGAGGAGGATAGAACGACCGCCGCCGAGGGAGACGGTTTGTTCGAGTTTATGGCTGCTGAAACGGGCGAATTCGGCGCGGACGGAATCGAGTGGGAAGGGGCGCTGGACGATGGCGAGAATCGCGCCATCGTTCCAGTGGAAGAGTTGGTCAGTGGGGAGCATGCGGGAGCGGATGTGCATTAAAAAATACTGGAATATTTGGGCGGCGACAGCGGGGCCGAAGCGAGTTTGGAAGACGGAGAAGCGGTCGATGGGAAGGATGGCGATGAAGGAGCCCGCAGTTTGGCGGGCCTCTTCGAGAGCACCTTCGACGGCGAGGCGGGGGAGGAGTTCGAGGGCGTTTTTGACGGGTTCGAGTTTGACGGCGTCCGAGGAGGTGGGGGCGTTGGAGTGTGCTTCCCATTCGGCGTCGTGGCGGAGGGTGGTCAGGCAGTCGGAGAGTTGTTGTTTGAGGGGGGCGAGGTCGGAGCTTGGAGTGGCGTTTTCGAGCTGTTTGGCAAGACTTTTGAGGCTATCGGCGGCATGGTGGCCGGTTAGGGAGACGGCGGCGATGGTATCGGCGAGGAGGGCGACCATCTGTTGCCAATCTTGTTGCTGGGCGCGGATGCGGCGACGGGCGTCGGCGGAGTAGTCCTCAATGACTTGCACGAGGGAACCGGCGGTGACGAGGATGTCGTCGGGGTCGGAATCGGGAGTAAGGGTTTCGGAGAAGCCGTGGATTTCGGTTTTGAAGCGGTCCCTTGAGTCGATGTCTGCTTCGACCATGTGGACACGGAGAGCGGCAAGGACCATTTGCAAGGTCCGTCTAAAGGCGTCGGCTTGCCGACTGTTCCCGGAGTGAACGAGTGACTTTTTGAGTGACAGAAACATCGCGCTGACAGGGCCTCTCCGCTGTCAGTGTTCATATCGGCGAGTTGGTTGAAAAAAGTGGTTTATTTTTGGAGGTAGAGGATGGCCCAGAAGGTGCAAGCGAACACGAGGGGCACGCCGAGGGCGAAGGCGAGGCGAACGGTGCGCGACTGGAGCCAGAGAGGCCCGGCCGGAAGGGGCTTGTCCGAGGTTAGAGCAGCAACGGCGCGCTTGCCGAGACCGGGGACGCCGTCGTTGAGGGCGGAGGGTTCTCCGCGGAGGGTCTTGAGAATTTCGTCGCGACCTCTGGGGTCAGCGATGAGGACCGTAGCGGCCATTCCTCCAGTGATAGACTTTTCCAGGCGTTTGCGCATTTGGGGAGGCATGTCTTCGCGGGAGGAGTAGACGTGGAATCCCGCGGCGTCGGATACCAGAATGGTAGAGGTTTTGATGGTCGTTCGGGCCATGGTGCTGAGGTGATGGTGACGTTAGCCGCGAGAAGCGATTAGACCGGTTCCAGAAGTGGTGGCAGCTTGATCCAGAATAACCTGAATAAAGCCCAACGCGGCCTTCGAGAGAGCCTTATCTTTGCGATAAATCAACCCCAGGCGACGAAGCATCGGTTCAGGGGCGAGACTAACGGCGACTAGTTTTCCTTCTTTGATCTCTTCGACCAAACTGGAGGTGGACAAGAACGAAATTCCCAACCCAGCCATGACAAAGCGCTTGATCATTTCGGTGGAGTCGAGCTCCATCGAAATTTGGGTATTGTCTTCCACGTTTTCCATCCATTGATTCAGGCGGCTGCGGGTGGTGCCGACCTTAGGAAGGAGGAGGGGATGGGTGAGGAGGTCTTCCGGGGAGATAGAAGGGTAGAGGGCGAGGGGGTGTCCGGGAGGAACAATGAGTTTGAGTTCGTCGGTATGAATAAGGACGACTTGGATCTTCTTTTCCTGGATCGGCAGTTGGCAGATGCCGAAGTCGGCGAGGTTGTCGAGGACGGCTTCGACAACCCGGGAGCCATAGGAGCGATCAACGTGGATTTGGACGTTGGGGAAGAGCTTTTTGAACTCGCCGAAGACGTCGGGGAGAACGTAGAGGCAGGTGGCTTCGTTGGCGGCGACGATGAGTTCACCGCGGGGCACTTTGTCGAGTTCGTTGATGGCATCCTGCGCGCGGCGGCGGAGGTCGAGGATCTGTTCGCAGTAGTCGGCGAAAATTTTGCCGGCGGTAGTGAGGGAGATGCGGGTGCCGAGTCGATCAAAGAGGGTGGCGTTCAGTTCCTGTTCGAGCTGGCGCACCTGAGCGCTGATCGCCGGCTGCGTGCGGAAGCACGTGAGGGCGGCCTTGGAGAAGCTCTTGAGCCGAACGATCTCCAGAAACGTGTGTAGCTGATCTAAATCCATCGAAGAGAAGAAGGTGACGCTGTTACCGCGAATTGTACCGCAGTCCAATCGTTGATCGCGGAGAGGGAATGAGTTGTTATTCTATTCGGATGACGTTGGGCATTGATTTTGGTACCACCCGCATCGTGGTAGCCGCGTGTGACCGTGGCAACTACCCGGTTGTCACGTTTGAAGGAAGTGACGGCGCGGTGCGCGACTGGTTTCCGCCGCTGGTGGCCGTTCAGGATGGGGCGAGGATTTACGGATGGCAGGCGTGGAGCTTACAGGATGATCCGTCGGCGACGGTGGTGCGATCGTTGAAGCGGTATCTATCGGAGGCTGGTCCGCAGACGCCGGTGGAGATCGGCGGGATAGAGACGCCGCTGGCGACGTTGCTGGCGGAGTTGGCGGGTAGTTTGCGGGAGGCGCTATTGGGGGCGTCGAATCTAAAGATTGGGGCGGCGGAAGCGATCGAAGTGATGTTGGGGGTGCCAGCGAGCGCGAATTCGAACCAGCGGTTTTTGACCGTGGACGCGTTTCGAGCGGCGGGGTTTTCGGTGGTGGGGCTGTTGAATGAGCCATCGGCGGTTTCGATTGAATACGGGCATAGTCATCGGGAGCAGACGAACACCAAGCAGCACATTCTGGTTTACGACTTAGGGGGCGGAACGTTTGACGCATCGCTCGTGGAGATGGACGAACGGTCGCACGGGGTGGTGGCGAGCGAAGGAATTCCTACGTTAGGGGGGGATGACTTCGACGGGTTGTTGGCGGATTTGGCATGGCCGGCAGGGGAGGAGTTGACCCAAAGCGAGTACTTCCGATTGCACGAGGAGTGCCGGATGCAGAAGGAATCTTTGAACCCGAACTCGCGGAAAGTCGTTTTGGACTTGGATGTAGTGCGGGCGGGGATGGGCGCGGTGACGATTCCGGTGGCCGACTTCTATGAAAGGTGCCAGGTGCTGGTGGCGGAGACGGTGCATGCGGTGGCGGATTTGACGTCGCGGACCGAAAGCTTAGAGGCGATTTATGTAACGGGCGGGGGGAGCGAAATGCCGCTGGTGGCGCGGCTGCTACGGGAGACTTACGGGCGGAAGGTGAAGCGGAGCCCGTATACGCGGGCGGCGACGGCGATTGGATTGGCGATTCAGGCGGACAAGAGTTCGGGGTACGTGCTGCGGGATCAGTTTACGCGGTACTTCGGCGTATGGCGGGAGTGGGAGGGGGGCAGGGTGATGCGGTTTGATCCGCTCTTTGCGAAGGGGACGGAGTTGCCCCATGCGGGGGAAGCGGCGCTGGAGCAGCGGCGGACCTACACGGCGGTCCACAATATCGGGCACTTCCGATATTTGGAGTGTTCCCATTTGGACGAATGGGGCCAGCCGGATGGGAGCATCACGGTGTGGGATGAAATTCGGTTTCCGATGGATCCGGCGTTGCGGGGGGTCGCGGATTTGAGCGCGGAGCCGGTGCGACACGTGTATTTGAACCAGCAGATCGCGGAGAGTTATCGGTGCGGAGCGGGCGGCGAGTTGGAGGTGGAGATCACCAACCTGTCGGCGGGGTACGAGCGGAAGTACCGTTTGGGGCGGTGGGACGGCAACCGGGCAGCGATTGTTCCCGGAAAGACGAAGCGGGCGGCTTCGAAGAAGAAGGCCGCCGGGCGATAATCGAGAGACAACACCAAAACCATGTCGATGACACCGCGTGATCCTTCGCGTCCTTTGAGCGAGAACCTTAATTTACTGAAATGGGTCGAAAAGATGGCCCAATTGACCAAGCCGGCAACGATCCACTGGGTGGATGGCTCTGCTGAGGAGAACTCCCAACTCTGCCAGGAGATGGTGGACGCGGGGACCTTCGTCCGACTGAACCAGGAGACCTGGCCGGGCTGTTACTACGCTCGTTCGCAGGCCGACGACGTGGCGCGGGTGGAGGATCGGACGTACATTTGCTCGTTGTCGAAGGACAACGCGGGGCCGATGAACAACTGGGAAGACCCGTTTAAGATGCGCAAGAAGTTGAAAGCGCTATTTAGCGGGAGTATGGCGGGCCGGACGATGTATGTGCTGGCGTTCAGCATGGGGCCGGTGGGTTCGCCGATGTCGCAGATCGGGGTGCAACTAACGGACTCGCCTTACGTCGTCGTAAATACGCGGATCATGGCGCGGATTGGGCAGTCGGTGTTCAAGCTGATTGACAAGAACGTGAAACGGGTGGTGCCGTGTATGCACAGCGTCGGTGCGCCGCTAGCGGCCGGGCAGAAGGACGTGACTTGGCCTTGCAATCCGGAAAAGTACATTGTGCATTTTCCGGAGAGCCGGGAGATTTGGTCGTACGGGTCGGGGTACGGCGGGAACGCGTTGTTGGGGAAAAAGTGCTTTGCGCTGCGGATTGCGTCGAATATGGCGCGGGACGAGGGTTGGATGGCGGAGCACATGCTAATTCTGGGGGTGGAGAATCCGCAGGGTGAGAAGACGTATTTGGCGGCGGCGTTTCCGAGCGCGTGTGGGAAGACCAACCTGGCGATGTTGATTCCGCCGGCGAGTTTTGCGGGTTGGAAGGTTTGGACCGTCGGCGACGACATTGCTTGGATCAAGCCGGACGACAAGGGTAAGCTGCGGGCGATTAACCCGGAAGCGGGCTTCTTTGGCGTAGCGCCGGGGACGAGCGACCAGACGAACCCGAACGCGATGGCGGCGTTGCGGTCGAACACGATTTTTACGAACGTGGCGCTGACGCCCGAGGGGGGCGTTTGGTGGGAAGGGATGACGGAGACGCCGCCGGCTGAGTGTACGGATTGGCAGGGGAACCGTTGGACTCCGGATATGGGGACGAAGGCGGCGCATCCGAACGCGCGATTTACGGCACCGGCGTCGCAGTGTCCGACGATTGACCCGGCGTGGGAGGACCCGACCGGGGTTCCGCTGAGCGCTATTGTGTTTGGGGGCCGACGGGCGGCGACGATTCCGCTGGTTTATCAGGCGTTCAATTGGAGTTCGGGCGTCTACATGGGCGCGACGATGGGATCGGAGACGACGGCGGCGGCAGGCGGGGTGCAGGGGAAAGTGCGGCGGGACCCAATGGCGATGCTGCCTTTTTGCGGGTACCACATGGGGGATTACTTCCGGCATTGGCTGAAGATGCAGCGGAATTTGAGCGAGACGCCGCGGATTTTCCATGTGAACTGGTTCCGGAAGGATACGGCGGGAAAGTTCCTGTGGCCGGGCTTCAGCGAGAACATGCGGATTCTGAAATGGATCGTGGATCGGAGCCGGGTGCGGGCGCTGGCTCGGGAGACGCCGATAGGATGGATGCCGCAGTTTGAGGATATCGACTGGAAAGGGCTGGACTTCCCGCGGGAGAAATTCGAAGAGTTGCAGAGCTTTAAGGGTTCGGATTGGATCTCCGAAGTGATTGGCCACGAGGAGCTGTTTATTCAGTTGCATGACCATTTACCGCCGGAGATGATTTACGAGCGGGAGTTGCTGATCTGCCGTTTACGGTTCGACGAATAGGCAGCATATAATCTTTAGCGAGATGCTACTCCGACTGCTCTGGCTAACCCCGGTCCTATGCTTCGCGGCATGGGCGCAACATGACACGAAAGACGGCGAGAAGGCCAAGCACCCCTTCATTGGGGACTTGGCGGCGATTGAGGCGGGTCGGCAGCAGTTTTCGACTGG
Organism: Acidobacteriota bacterium; assembly: GCA_025354525.1. Classification (GTDB taxonomy): domain Bacteria; phylum Acidobacteriota; class Terriglobia; order Bryobacterales; family Bryobacteraceae. The sequence goes on along the minus strand of JANXMS010000406.1, from coordinate 2,857 downwards.
CTGCGCGGGCTGCCACGGGCCGGAGGGGGGCGGGGGAAGAGGGCCGAATCTGCAGGATCGCGGCGTGTGGCATCCGCTGGGAGATGAGGACATGTACAAGCTGATCCAGAAGGGGCAAGGGTTGATGCCTGGGGCGAACGTGACGGTGGATGAGGGTTGGCGGTTGGTGGCGTTTGTACGGAGTTTGACGACGCCGGCGTTTGAGATGAAGGCGCCGGGGGATGCGGTGGCGGGTAAGGCTGTCTATGAGGCGAATGGGTGCGCGAACTGCCATACGCTGCAGGGGAAGGGCGGGAAGTTGGGGCCGGATCTTTCGAACGTGGGGTTGCGGTTGCCGCTGCCGAAGATGCGGAAGGCGGTGATGGATCCGGACGATGCGATTGCGGAGGGGTACCAGGGGATTGACTTAGTGATGCGGTCGGGGGAGCGGGTGCGGGGCGTGGTGAAGAATCGGACGAATTACTCGGTGCAGGTACAGTTAGGGAACGGGTCGCTGCGACTTTTGAACGTGGGGGACGTCGAGACGATGACGTTGCGGGAAGCGACAATGATGCCGGTGGACTATGTGAAAAAGTTATCGAAGATGGAGATGGATAACCTCGTGGCGTTTTTGGCGCGCCAGGCAGCGGGCGCTCCCGTAATGGCGGCTAAACAATGAAGCAGTTGATGCTGGCGATGGCGGTTGCGCTCGGGTTGAGTGCTCAAGTGAAGTACGAGGATATTGTGAAGGGGCCAGGGAAAGACTGGCTGACTTATGCGGGGGACTATCAGGCGCTGGGGCTGAGTTCGCTCGATCAAGTAACGCCGGAGAACGCGTCGAACATGACGGCGAAGTGGAGCTATACGGTGCCGGGGGCGAGTGGACTGCGGACGCGGCCGATTGTGCACGATGGCGTGATGTATTTTACGAATTCGAATGAGGTTTATGCGCTCGATGCGCGGTCGGGGCGGTTGATTTGGAAGTATACGGATTTGAAGGCGCAGAAGAAAGACGCGGCGAATCGGGGGGCGGCCATACTGGGCGATAAGGTTTATTTTTCGACGGTGGACGTGCATTTGGTTGCGCTGGATCGGCGGACGGGCGGGTTGATTTGGCGGAAGCAGTACGGGGACATTAAGAAGGGCGAGTTTGCTTCGTCGGCTCCGCTAGCGATCAACGGGATGATAATTGTGGGTAATGGGGGAGGGGATTTGGGAATGCGAGGGGCGGTGACGGCGCTCGACGCCGAGACGGGGGAGGAAAAGTGGAAGACGTACACGGTTCCGGCGAAGGGAGAGAAGGGAGCGGAGACGTGGGGCGAGTATGTGGAGTGGGGGGGCGGGGCGACGTGGCTATCGGGGACGTTTGACCCGGCGTTGAACACGCTGTATTGGACGACAGGGAATCCGTGGCCGGACTTCTATGATGGCGACCGGAAGGGGGATAACTTATATTCCTGCTCTTTGCTGGCCCTTGATGCGACGACGGGGAAGATGAAATGGTACTTCCAATTCACGCCGCAGGATACACATGATTGGGACGCGCAATCGTGGCCGGTGCTGGTGGACCTGCCGTACGAGGGTAAGTTGCGGAAACTGGTTTTTCATGCCAACCGGAATGGTTACTTGTATGTGCTGGACCGGGTGACTGGCGAATATCTGAGGGCGAGTAAGTTGATTGATAAGTTGGATTGGTCGACGGGGATTGACGCCACGGGTAAGCCGATGAAGGTGAGCGGGAAGGATCCGACGCCGAATGGAAATCGGGTTTGTCCGGGGGTGCGAGGGGCGACAAATTGGATGAGCCAATCGTATAACCCGGCGACGGGGTTGCTGGCGGTGGTGACGCTGGAGCAGTGCGACGTGTTTACGAGTTCGGAGCAGAAGCCAGAGCCGATGAAGAATTTTGCGGCAGGTGGGGCGGGGCCGAAGCCGAAGGACGCGGGGCAGTTTTTCCTGAGGGCCTTTAATCCGCTGACGGGCAAGAAAGTTTGGGAATACCCGATGACGGGGAAGGGAAACATGTGGGCCGGGGCGGTGGGGACGAAGACGGGGGTTATTTTCGTGGGCGACGACGATGGGCATTTAGTGGCGGTAGACGGGAAGACGGGGAGGCATTTGTGGCATTATCAGACAGGGGACGATGTTTACGCATCGCCCATCGTTTATTCGGCGGAGGGTAAGCAGTATGTTGCCATCGCTTCGTCGAAGACGATCTTCAGCTTCGGATTGTTTGAGCCGGTGAAGTCGGTGCCGGTGCCTGCCATCAAGATTCAATGAGTTCCTTTCTTAAGCCTTCCATGAATTGGCTGCTGGTTTTTATCCCGGTAGCGTTGTATTTGCGATTTATGTCGCCGGAGAGTTCTACGCTGATCTTTGTGACGGCTTGCTTGTCCATTCTGCCGCTGGCGGGATGGATGGGGAAGGCGACGGAGCATTTGGCGACGCATACGGGGGAGGGCGTGGGAGCATTGTTGAACGCCACGTTCGGCAATGCGGCGGAGTTGATTATTGCGCTGGTGGCGTTGCAGAAGGGCTTGCATGATGTGGTGAAGGCGTCGTTGACGGGCTCGATTATTGGGAACGTTTTGTTGGTGATGGGGTTGTCGATGGTGGCGGGCGGGGTGAAGTTTAAGGCGCAGAGGTTTAACCAAGTGGCGGCGAATAATCAGGCGACGATGTTGATGTTGGCGGCGATCTCGCTTGTAATGCCGGCGGCGTTTCATTATTTGGCGACGCCGGCTTCGGCGGTGGTGGAAGGGGCTTTGAGCTTAGAGATTTCGATTGTTTTGTTAATTGTCTATGTGCTGAGTTTGGTGTTTGCGTTGATTACGCACAAAGCTTTGTTTGGCGGGGAAGGGGGGCAGGCGCACGGGGG
>JANXMS010000378.1 GCA_025354525.1 Acidobacteriota bacterium | reverse complement strand
TTTCAAAGCCGGCGAGTGAGTCTTGCGTGTTCGAGGCATTGATTCTCCTTCATTTTCAATGCCCTCCTACACTTAAGCAATAACCATTTTTGTGTCTAGTTTTTGGGGTCCACCACAGTACATCATTGCTCACAGCATGGGTGGCCTAGTGGCGCGTTCTTACATGACGCAGTTTTCTCATCAGAGCACCTCCAGAGATATCGCCGGACTTGCCGGAAATCGTGTGATTAAGTTGATTACGTTGGGCACCCCCCATCATGGTTCGCCCGCTGCCAACGGTGAAGCCCGGATTAACCTAGATAAAAACCCCTGGTGGTGGTGGTTGCTCCGGTATATTGATTACAAGGTCTGGCCCCTTTCGCAATTAGCTTTTGTAAATCCTACGGCAGTCAACAGGAGGGAGATGAGATGGGACAACTACCAAGCAATTCCGTGGGATGGAATGTATTTACCACTCCTTGAAGTCAATGATTGGCTGAGGTCGCTCCCCAAAACTTTCGACAACCGCATCGTTGCTTTCTTCGGAAGTCTATCACAAATTGGAGAAGATCATCGAGAGCTTGATGTGGTTTCGTTAGGGACTGCTATGAGCCTCGAAAAAGAAACCGGCGTTCTCGATTCAAGCGCAGTCTTACTTCAGCGAATAATGAACGGGAACTTCGGAAAATCGGCGTCCGTAGTTCAAAACGATGGGCTTGTACCTGTTGAAAGCGGACAATACGACAGTGGAAACATCCTAAAGCGAGTTGCCTGTGCGGGATTGAGCCATACTCAACTAACGCAAAATTTTCGCTGTGGGGGGATTCCGCTGTTCTCGCTGATTGTGGGAGAGATTGGCGGAGCGATCTCAACTCAGTCACTTTTTGATGTGGCACCCGGATCCAACTGGAATTACGGCAGCGCGCCGATTAGCACCTCGGTCACAAAAGGGTTCGTGCTCTCTAACAACGGCGGCAGCGAGTTGACCGTCAGTTCGATCGGCATTTCGGGTGCCGGTGACTTCGTCGTTATCTCCGCGCCTACGACGCCGTTCAGGATTGCCGCTGGAAGCGCGCTTGAAATCACCGTTCGATTCCGCCCCGGGAGCGGTGGCGCAAAATCCGCTACTCTCTCGGTGGCAACTAACGCGGCGGGCCCACCGCCTATGCCGATTACATTGAGCGGTATAGGTCTTGCGGCAACAACCTGCACTTATGCTCTATCAATCAGCACCCAATCCTTTGCTGCCAGCGGCGGTGGCGGTGGATTCTCGGTCAGTACCCAAGCCGGTTGCACGTGGGCCGTGCGTTCCGATAGCAGTTGGCTCACCGTGAACTCGCCAATTAGCGGCAACGGCACCGGAGCCCAGGCGGTTGTTCTCAGTGCGACCGCAAACAGCAGCGGCGTTTTACGAACCTCGATCGTTACGATAACCGGGGCGGGAGGTCAGCTTCTTTCTTTTTTTGTTGTTCAGGACGCCAGTACTTCGTCCGTCTGTAGTTACTCTCTCTTGCCCGGTAGTCGAAACTATGCGGCTGGCGCGGTCGCCGATTCGTTCCTCGTGACCACTGCGTCGAGCTGTGGATGGAGTGTGTCCAGCCAGGCACCTTGGATCACTCTGGGCACTACGGGAAATAGGACTGGTTCGGTACCGGTCGCCTTCAGCTTGCTCGCAAACACCAGTGCTTCCCCGAGAACCGGAACGGTGACCGTAGCGGGATCAGGCGGTAACGTCGTGTTCTCAGTGACGCAGGCGGGAACTGGCAATTCTTGTAGTTATGCCGTGAATCCGCCGCAAACCAATACCGATTATCCGGGTGGATCCGGCAGCTTTCAAGTAGTTACCGGACCGGGATGCAGTTGGAGAACGTCCATATCCGACAATGCTTGGATTTCGTTCACCAGCAATACCTACGGGACTGGAAGCGGTTCTGTGGCCTTCACGGTGTCCCCGAACTTTAACAGTGCGCGCACATCCTATCTTTCCGTCCAGGGCGACACGCAAACTGTAGTGCATACGGTTTCGCAACTCGGCCAACCGAGTGTCAATCCGAGCATCGCACTGCCATCCGCGACGTTCAATTTGGGGAATGCCTTGGTGGGCAGTCCGACCTACCAGACGGTTGCTGTGAGGAACAACGGAAATGGGCCGCTGTACATCGGTGGAATGTATTTCGTTTCTGGTTCCCCTGAGTTTTCTGTCCCGCCGGCCATGCCCATTGTTCCGCCGCAGAGCGTTGGCTACCTGACGGTTACGATGACGCCTACCTCGTTGGGGCCGAAGAGTGGCTTGCTGCGCATTCTAAGTAACGATCCAGGTTCTCCCAGCCTTGATGTGGCCTTTTCGGCTACCGCGATTGCGCAAGGATCGGGCGGGAGCGACTTTGTCTGGAGTAGTGCGGGTGTTGCCCCGGCAACTATGCGTTTCGCCTGCGCTACGATCGCCCCTTATATTTACTGTATTGGCAATGGCGTGAATTCGCGTTTTGATGCGACAACGAGGGCCTTGAGCGCGATTCCCGCACCCTCCGGGAATCACTCCGAAGGGGGAGTGGCCGCGATCAATGGCAAGGTTTACTTGGCAGGCGGAGATTCCAGAATTGTCGAGATATTTGATCCTGTAACCAATGGTTGGACAAACGGCCCTACGATGCCAACTCAACGCGACGGAGTCTTTGTGACTGCTGTCAACAACAAGTTGTACATCATTGGCGGGCGCCTCAATTTAGCAACGCTCTCGGCATTGGTCGACGAGTACAATCCAGCAACGAGCCAATGGAGTGCGAAGGCCGCCATGCCTACCGCCCGGGCTTTTGGCGCGGTGGCGAGTGTGAACGGCATCATCTATGTGATCGGCGGGCGACTTGACGACGGTGTGCCAACGCAGAAGACGGAGGGGTTTAATCCCGAATCCAATCTTTGGACTCCGCGCGAGGATATGCCGACGGCACGCAGTTTTATGACGGCTTCCGTGCTAGAGAATAAAATATTTGTGGTCGGAGGTTTCGCTCAGTGGAACCCTCGAACATTGAGTTTGGTTGAGGAGTTCGACCCGGCGAAGCAGGACGCGGCACCGTATTGGCCGCCAAAGGCATGGTCCCCCAAAGCTTCGATCCTGGCACCGAGAGGTTCACCGGGAAGCGGAGTGGTCAACAATACCCTCTACGTGATGGGCGGTCGAAACATTGAGACGTATATCGATCCTACAACCGTTGAAGCCGCAACGCTTTCGGCATCACCGAGCTTCCGAATGCCCTCCATCTCGGCGAATTTCGGGAACGTTCCGCTGCTGAACGGAAGGGAGATCGCCCTCACCATTCAGAATGTGGGAAACGCGACGTTGACGATCACCTACAGCAATGTCGTCTACGCAGCTGACTTTTCCAGCGTCTCTGGACCTTCGGTCGTTCTGGCGGGCGGCAGCGGCACTTTGCGGCTACGATTCACGCCGCAAGGCCTGGGATCGAAGACCAATACCCTGCGAATCAGCACGAATGATACGAGGGTTCCATTTATTGATGTTGTGATGAACGGTACCGGTGTAGCTGCGCCCCTAATTCCCTCAGGTCAATCTTTTCAGACGACAAAGACGATCTCCCTCCCGGCCACGGGTTGGCCACGGTGGATCTCCTTAGCAGGAGAAACCGCTTATGTTTCGGCTGCCGTACCTCCAGAATTGCATGTGGTGGACCTGCCGTCTGGTTCGGTAAAGACCAGCGTCTCCTTTGGTGCCTACCCCCTCGCTGATGCAGGGCGTCCGGTCGCCCTGGGCTCCAAGGCTTATGTTCCGCTGATCAATGGATCGAGTTCGCAACTCGCGATTGTGGATTTGAACACCAAGGCGATTCAATACGTTGGAACGACTTCGGAGCCATATTGGACTGGTGCTGCGGGAACGTCGGTCTATGTTGTGAACGGTGCTTGCTGGTCAAACGGTGATGCAAACGTGGTGCGAGTATTCGATACAACAACCAACACGTTTACGCGGACCATACCGTCGATACGCAATAGTGGGGGATTCGCAATCGACCCGGTGACAGGTCGGGGCTACATCACCGGTGGCGGATGCGATGGGAGTTCGACGGCGCCTGTGGTTCCGCAGGTTCTAGATACGACCTCAAATACGATCGTGGGCAGCGTTGGCGCAACCTATTCAACGGGAGCTGTTTCCATTGCTGGTAACAAGACGTACATGCTGGAATCAGGTTTCGTCGATGTTGTCGATATTCCTTCCAATCGCATTATCGCCCAGATTGCGGTCTCGGTCGATAGTTACGACATTGCTGCAGGGACGAGATTCGTCTATGTTGTTTCGCGCTTTAATGGCGGTCATCGAATCAGCGTAATTGACGCCGCTAGCAATGCGATTGTCGCTGAGATTCCGATCATTGGGTACTCGCGGATCGCGGTCGACCCGGAGACGAATGTTTTGTACGTTATGAATGCGAATTCAAAAACGCTGTCGGTTATACAACCTCGACAGTCGGCATTTAGTATCTCTTGCTCCGCCTCGTTGGCTGCCGGACCGGGAAGCATCGCCTCCGCAACTTGCACCGTATCCTCGCAGGATAACTATAGCGGGAATGTCGCCTTGAGTTGTTTCGGATTACCACAGGGCGCGTCCTGTGGTTTTAGCCCTAGCACCGTAGCGGTGCCAGCGAACGGCGCTGTTCAGGTTGCGCAGACTGTAAATATACCGCAGGGAATCGTTGCAGGATCTTACAATTTCTCGGTCAGGGGATCGGACTCGATGATATCGTCGAGTGCGCCGGTGGGTCTGACGGTCTCGACATGTATCTATTCGTCTGTATTGAGTCAACAAAACTACGGTGCGTCTGGAGGAACCGGTGATTTGACAGTGTCTGCAACTACCGGGTGTGCCTTTACTGCGACTAGCAACGTCGGGTGGCTGACAGTTGTTTCTGGGCCACCAAACAGCGGTATTGTAAGGTATTCGATTGGGGCGAATACTTCGGTGGCGGCGCGGAGCGGGACTTTGACGGTTGGAGGGCAAACCCTGACGGTGACGCAGTCTGGTGTCAGTTGCAGCTTCGTGGTTTCCATAATGTCGGTGAGTGCGCCCTCGGGCGGCGGGGCCTTTGCACCGATTGGCATAACGGCCCAAGAGGGTTGCGCGTGGACGGCAACAAGCTCTGTAGGCTGGATAACGGTAACGTCGGGATCCGCAGGGAGCGGTAACGGTTCAGTTAGCATCACGGTAGCCGAGAATTTGGCGGGAAGCGCTCGGACGGGATCACTCACAGTTGCTGGTCAAACGGTGACGGTCGTCCAGGCAGGAGCTGCGTGTGATTTTCTGGTTTCCAGCGGTTCGGTGAACGCCCCGGCGGGCGGAATTGGCGGGGTATCGATTGGTGTGACGGCTCAAGCTGGTTGCGCTTGGGGGGCGGTTAGCAATGTCGCGTGGATTACAGTTACTTCGGGAGGCACGGGAAGCGGAAATGGCTCGGTTGGTTTGGTGGTGGCAGCAAACGCGTCTGTGAATAGTCGCGTGGGTACGGTTACTATCGGGGGCCAGACTGTGTCGATTGCACAAGCGGGGGTCGTCTGTAGCTACGTAGTCTCCGCCAGTACGTTGAATGTCGCGCCGAGCGGTGTAAGCGGTGCCTCGATCGGAGTGACTACCCAGGAAGGCTGCGGCTGGGCAGGGGTGAGTAATGTACCTTGGCTCACAGTGACGTCGGGAGCGACAGGGAGCGGGAACGGTTCTGTGGGCTATTCGGTTGCCGCCAACGTGGCTAGTAGCGTTCGGGTGGGGACGTTAACTGTCGGCGGTCAAACAGTTTCCGTGACTCAGGCTGGGGCCGTCATTATCGTTCCAGCAGCGACAGATTCGGGGCCGATTTCAGGCATCGGGACAAATCAAACGCTAACTTTTAAGTTTTCTCATGCTCTTGGGTTTGCCGAGCTCGGAATCCTTAACGTGCTGATCAATCGCGCTCTTGACGGCGGGAACGCTTGTTATATCGCTTTCTCCCAGCCAGCGGGGCTTCTTTTTCTGGTTGCGAACGGGGGGCCGGAGGCCGGGTTGTCCGCGCCGCTTGTCCTTGGTTCGGCCGGCAGTGTTTCGAATAATCAATGCACGATTCAGGGTTCCGGCTCTTCCGTCGTTGGTGCCGGGAATTCTCTCACGTTGACCTTGAATATTTCCTTCTCTAGTGCGTTTACAGGCAGTAAGGTAATTTATACGGCCGCTCGCGATTTATCAGGCGCTGGAAATAGCGGTTGGAAAACACTTGGTTCATCGCAGATTCCGGAGGTTACGCCGACGTATCCTCGCACCGGCCAAATGTCGCCTCCAGTTGCGACAGGTACCAACCAGACAATTTCGGTTACCTTTCAAGATGCGAGTAGCAGCGCAAATCTTGTGACTGGTTGGATGTTGATCAATGCCGCCGTTGACGGGAGCCAAGCTTGTTATGTTGCGTATTACGCGCCCGGAAATCTCGTGTTCCTGTACCCAGATAACGGTGATGGTGCCAGGGCGCTGACGATGCCCCTTTCGGGCGGTAATACGGTTGAGAATAGTCAGTGCCGAATCAACGCTCAGGGTTCCAGTACTTTGGCGAACGGGGTACAGCTTACGCTCAACCTAAACGTGACTATGAAGGGTTCATTCTCCGGACCTCGCGGGGTGTGGACGGCCATGCAGAATCTTGGGGGTCAAGTGAGCCCTTGGCGGATCGTTGGCAACTGGCTGGTTCCATAAAGGGAAAGTTCGAAGGCGAGGCGGCGTATGTTCCTCAAATGTCTCGAAACGCTTCTTGCCGGACAGATTCCCTTTCCTAACGCGTGCACGGGCTGTCGCCGGCGTTGACGTTGGGTGGCGCGGGGTCGGTGTCGAATAGCCAATGCTCGGTGGCGGGAACTGGATCGTCGGCGACGGTGACGGGAAACACACTCGTGATCACGCTTAACGTTTCCTTTACCACGAGCTTTGGCGGAAACAAGGTGATTTATGCGGCGGCGCGCAATACAGATGGCGCTACGGCAGGCTGGCGGACTATGGGCGTGCACGCTGTGCCGACGGGAACGACGTCGTTCGTAAGCGTTCGGCCATCCCCAGCCTTGCGGACTGTGGTGGACCCCAAAAACTAGACACAAAAATGGTTATTGCTTAAGTGTAGGAGGGCATTGAAAATGAAGGAGAATCAATGCCTCGAACACGCAAGACTCACTCGCCGGCTTTGAAAGCTAAGGTGGCGGTGGAAGCC
>JANXMS010000167.1 GCA_025354525.1 Acidobacteriota bacterium | reverse complement strand
TGAGCGAGCTTCCTCCAGTCGCAACCGGCGCAATCAGCGTGGGGTCAAAAGGAAAATGAGTAACTTCCCGGTACGCCGCGGCTACAAACGGTCGCCTCTGATCGACTTTCTCGCCGCTATTCGGATCGTTAACTGACGAGTCTTGCCCTTAGACCTCGTCGAGGGGTTGCGTGGCGTCGCCAAACTGAGCCAGACGCACGTTCATTTTGTCCATCATCGAAAGGTATAGACGGCACATTTGGCGTTCGGGTTTTTCGCGATAGTCAAGGACGCGGCCGCCCCGAACCCGACCGCCCGCGCCTCCCATTAAAACCACCGGGAGCTGGCGCGCTTCATGATTTCCGGTCAACATACTGGAGCAATAGAGCAACATAGTGTTGTCGAGCAGCGTGCGAGGGCCTTCCTGAATCGCGTCGAGTTTGCGGGCGAGATAAGCCAGTTGCTGGAGGAAGAACTGGTTTACCTTGAGCCAATCGGCGGTGTCGGTGTGCGAGAGCAGATGGTGGATCATGTAGTCGACGCCGAGGTTGGGGAAACGGAGCGAACTATGATCGTTGTTCAGTTTAAGCGTGGCGATACGGGTCGTGTCGGTTTGGAATCCCAGAACGACGATGTCGACCATCAGCCGCATATGCTCGGCGATGTCCTGCGGAATTCCGTCGGCTGGCCGAACCCTGTTCGGCTTATCAAGGGTGGGCCGCCAGCCTTGCAGTTGGCCCTTCTTACCGGCGTTGGCGATGCGTTGTTCGACGTCGCGGACCGAGTCGAGATACTCGTCGAGCTTGCGTTGATCGCCGGTGCTGATGTCGCGGCGAAGGCGACCGGCGTCGGAGAGGACGGCATCGAGAACGCTCTGGTCCCCCTTGCTGGTGCCGTCGTTGAAAAGCCGATCAAAGGCAAGCGCAGGATAGAGTTCGAGCGGCGTCGGGGTGGTAGGAGAGCTCCAGGAGATGTGGGAGCTATAGAGCATCGAGTAGTTCTTGTGAACGGAGGGGTTCGACTTTTCGCAGCCCAGAGCGAGGCTGGGCACCTTGGTCGAACCGCCGTAGCGCTGCGCGAGAAGTTGATCGATGCTCGTGCCGGAACGGATTTCGCCGCCCGAAGCGAGCGGTGCGCCGGAGAGTAGGTTTCCGGTTTGCGAGCTATGGATATTGCCCTTCAGAGCTTCGGCGTTGAAGAGGCCGCGAATGACGACCATCTTTTCGCGGAAGTCTTGGAGCGGGGCGAGCACTTGGCCAAGCTCCATCTGCTTGCCTTCGCCCTTGGCCCACCACTCTTTGCTGTGAAAACCATTGCCAGAGAAAAGCACGCCGAGGCGCACGGGCGCTTCGCTACCGCCGAGCTTACGCGGTTCGTCGCCCCACACCGGGAACGATTCTAACCACGGCAGAGCTACCGTGACGCCGAGGCCGCGAAGCAGGCGACGGCGGGAGAATTGATGAGGCTGGTTCTTCATAGCGGGGTTACTCTTCTGGTGCGGCATCGCGTCCGCGGATTTCGCGGAACTGCCGACTGGTTACGATTCTCTCAATTACGGCACCGACAGGTTGGCTGCCCTCGCCGAGTTGAGTCAACAGAGGTTCGTCGGAAAGCTGCACCGCACGGCCCAGGGCGTAGCCGAGCAGCTTGCGGGAGAACTGATGGACAAACGCCGAACGGCCCTTGGTAAGCAGGTATTCGCGCAGCCCGGGCAGGCCGTCGATCTCCGTGCCGTCCATGACCGTCGTCTTCGTTTGGATGGCCCGGCCGCCAAGGTCAGTCGAGCGCGAGCGACCGATCGCGTCGAACTGTTCGAGCGCATAGCCGAAGGGATCGATGCGTTTGTGGCAGGTCGCGCAACGCAGATCGGCGGTGTGTTTCTCCGTGAGTTCGCGCATGGTGAGCGAGAGGTTGGCTTCGTCCTCCGGAAGCTGCGGGACGTCCTTTGGCGGACGGGGCAGCTTATCGCCGAGCAGCACTTCGGCCACCCAGTTGCCGCGCAGGATGGGACTCGTACGGGAGGCGCCGGACTGCTTGGCCAGCGTCGCAGCGAAGCCCAGGACCCCGCCGCGTCCGAGGGCCGTCATCCCATCGACGCGACGCCAAGATGGGCCGGTGACGCCGTCGATGCCGTAGTGCTGAGCCAGAGGCCCATTGAGAAAGGTGTAGTCGGCGTTGAGCAAACTGGTGACAGGGCGGTTCGAGCGGAAGAAGTCGGTGAAGAACTGTATGGTCTCTTCATACATCTCGGAGCGAAGGGCACGGAAGGTGGGAAAGTGGCGCTCGCTTTTTTCGTCGAGGCTATCGAAGTCACGAATGTGCAACCAGGAGGCACCGAACTCGGTAGCAAGGTGCCGGACGCGAGGGTCGCGCAACATACGGCGGACCTGCGCGGTTAGGCCTTCGGCGGTGCTGAGTTTGGCGGCGCGGAGTTCAGCGTCGGGCTGCGAGGACCAGAGAAAGTAGCTGAGGCGAGTGGCGAGTTCGGCGTCCGAGACGGGTGCTTGCCGCACGCCGGGCGAAGCTTTTTCGGTGCGGTAGAGAAACGCGGGACCGACGAGGACGCGGGCCAGAGTGAGGCGAATGGCTTCGTCGTGGGGCAGTTCTTGTTGACGCAGGCGAGCGTAGAGGGCGCGGAGTTCGACCGTCTCGTCGGCGGTGATGGGCCGGCGATAGGCTCGATTGGCGAAGGCGACAACGGCGTCAAGGTGCTTCGGTTCGGCGGCGACAAGTTGGCGGCGGAAGGCGGCGGCGCGATCGAGTATCGGTTGACGGAGAGGTTCGAATTTAGACGGGTCAGCGTCTTGGGTCGCGTATTGCCAGAGCTGATCGAAGACGTCAACCTGCACCAGAGGCGCGCGGCTGAGGAAATAGAGCTGATCCCAGAGGCGGTCGAGATGGGCCGTTTGGGCGGCGTTGAGGAGCAGACGGGAGAGTTGGCGGTCTTCGCGATGGAACAGAGTTAGCGTGACCACTTCATCGACTGGCACGATTTTGGAGTAGCAGAGCGAGGCGGGAAACAACTGCCGGAAGTCTTCGAAAGCGGCTTCGACGCGGCGGCGAGCAGCGCTCTTCTCGTTCACGATGACGGGCATGCCGAACGAGACGGACTGGTTGTTGGAGGTCCAGGTTCCATCCGTGGTGCGGACAGAAGTACCGCTGGGCCGGAGTCCTGGTCGGGGCACGGGCGGCGCGGTAAGCAATTGGAGTTGAACGCTGCCCTCAGCACCGAACACGGGATCGAGTTGCCCGGCGACAGAGAATTCGCTATCGGCGACGAGGTCGGCCGGCAGCAGAATTTCGACCACGGCGGGCGCTTGGAGGTGGAGGTCTGCTCCTTCGAAACGGGCCGGGTCGAGGCCCCAGGGGGAAGGAGCAACCGGGCCCGAGATGTCGAGGTCGGCAAGGAGCGGGCTGGCGAGGGAAGTGAGTTGGCGGAACAGCGCGGCGTCGGGCGTGTTGGCGGCAGGCGGCGGCGAGGTTAGCAGAGCCTGCACGGCGGCGGCTAGTCGGCGCTTCTCAGCCGACGGCTCGGCGACCTGCCAGCGAGCGAGCAGCGAACCGGCGGGGATGGTGCCGACGAGACCAATGGGTTCGCTGTAGAAGTGCCAGACGCCATGGGGATTCGCGGCGAGGACGGAGCCGGAGACATCAGCGGCGAGCGACCACGTTTGGCCGGGGGCGGTGAGGCTCCATTCGAGGTCGGTGAGGTCACAGGAGGCGTTGCCATCGCGGGGGTCTAGCACGACGGAGACAAGATCGCCGGGTAGCACGGCGATGCCATTGAGCGGCCCTACTTTGACGACCGCGGCACCCCGAGAGATGCCTTCAGCGAGGCGCTGGCGGGTGGTGCCGCGGCGCAGTTCGAGCGACCACGCGACTCCGTTGCCGCACTCGGGATGGGCCGGGGTGATGGTGGCTTCGATTCGTAACGGTGCGGCGAGAGGGCTGCGCCAACCGATGGCGGCGGCATGCTGGGCGGAAGGCAGAAGGGCGACCGCGTGGGGCTTCATATTGCCCGGAATACGGACGGGTTGATCGGTAGAGTTTGCGAGAACCGACGGCAGCTTACCTCCGCCCCAACCTTGCATGAAATCGAAGGTACCGACTTTTTGAATTTTGTTACGAAGCAGTTCGAGTTCGGGCGGAAGGTCCTTTGAATGATCGCGGTCGGCCTCAGCGTTGAGGCTGGCGGCGGTGGTGGCGAAGACTTCTTGCCGACGCAGGGTAAGGGCTGCGACCAACGCGCGGACGTCCCGGAGGCGGATGGGCGGGCGGCCGGGAAAGGTGAGGCGGGGATCCTTCCAGATGACGGCGTCGCCAACGGAGCCATCGCCGGCGTCGTGAGCAGCAAGATAAACTTTCACCTGATTGCCCTGAGCCGGAGCGGCCAGTTTCAGGCGAAACTCCTGCTGGGAAGCGACCGGGGAGACGGGCTCCATCCACGCCTTCGGCCCATCAACTTTGCCGATGTGGCCGACGCTGCTGAACTTCCACAAGGTCTGTTGCCACTGCTCGATCTCGTCGGCGATGGCGGCAACATCGGTGCGGCGGCGCAGCGGCTGAAGCAACGGCGACGGCGTCGTACTGTTCAACGCCTTCACGAGGATGCCGAGATACTTTGGGCTGAGGCCAGCGCGATCAACTGGCTGGCCGAGCGCGGCGGCGAGATAACGCTTCAGCGGAAGGGTCCCGCCGCGGTCTTTGTCGAGGGCCATGCCTTGTTGGGTCACGGTGTCCTTCCCGCCGACCTCGGTGAACTGTTGATAGAAGGCGCGGATTTCGGCCAGTGTTTCGTTGGTCCAATCGCGGGATGAGGCGAGCGCCGAGAAGCGGATTCCATCGGGCAAGAGCACCGCGTGAGAGGCGATGCCCTTGGCCGCGTCGAGATACTTCGATACGAGCGCGGGGGACATCGCGAGGGAGTTGCCAGTGTTGGTGAAGCCTTCGCCAGCGGCTCCGTCGGCGGGAAACTCTTTGGCCGGGTCAAGGCTGGGAACGCCGGTTAGGTCACGGAGAGTGAAGGTGTACTCGGCGTTGTTGAGCCGACGAAGCACCACCGGTCCGGGGTCTCCAGCGCGCGCCTGGGCGGCCTGCGCAAGAGCCCCGCGGACCCAGGTCAGCAAGCGGGCGCGCTCGGCCGCCGAGGGCTGCGGCATGCCCTTCGGCGGCATCTCGCCGAGGTTCACTTGTTCAACGACAGCCTGCCAAACCTTCGGATGCTTGAGCACCTCGGAGACGGTCGAGAAGCGTTCAAGATCGAGGTCGCCCGTGTGCTTGGCCGTCGAGTGGCAAGCAAGGCAGTACCTGTGCACCAAGTCCAATGCAGCTTGCCCCGTCAGGCGAGCCGGAGCAAGGCAGAGGGCAAGAATAAGGACGAGCCGAAAGGCAACCATGTCGACTGCCATTTTACACGCGGACTAGAAGCCGATTATCAGCGCCAACTGGAACTGCCGTTGGATGCCGAAATCGCCGCTCGAAACGGCAGCGGTAATCGTGCCGAACGTGAGGCCGGCGGGGTTACCAATAGGGAGCAGGAAAAAGGGCGCGGTGACGTTGATCTTGCGGAACAGCCCGGCGTCCAGGTTGACCGTCCGGCTCACGTTGCCGAAAGTATTAAGGGCGTTAATTTGCCAGGCCGGGCTATCGTCGGCTGGCAGTTCCGCCGGGTTCCGTTGGTGAGCAAAGTGCAGGCGTTGAACCAACGATCCTAGCCCGGGTTAGCCACCCGCCAATCGCCGATGGCGTTCGGACGA
>JANXMS010000153.1 GCA_025354525.1 Acidobacteriota bacterium | reverse complement strand
CGCTGGTTCCGATGCGACGAGGAGGGACAGCCGAGGAGGTCGCTTATGCGATTCTTTGGCTGTACTTGATTAGCGGGTTTAGGGATCCGTCGCCTCCCGATTTGGGCCAGTTTCCTAGCATTTTTGGAGTTTGTGCCGCAGAGAGCCCCTCACCATCATGCCACAGGCGTCGGGCGACGCTACGGAAACGATTGATTCTATTGAACCGCAGGCCGCTAATCAATTACGAAGTCGCCTGCATGATTCCGATGACTGAGGTCAACCGCTGCCTTCTTGTCCGCGGTGCTGTTGAGCACGCCGGAAGCCACCGGGAGCTGATTCGCCCATCTATCGCGGCTAAGTAAGCCCTGAGCGGCTAATTGAGCGATAAGTGTTCGGCTTCGTCAACTTGCCGAGCCATCGAAGTACAATCCGGAGCGCCGCGGAGGCAGAAACGCCCGAGCCGGAAAGGGGTTCGGGGAAAGGGGCGCAGCCTCGTTCCCCGGTCAGCGCACAGCTTATCGACACATCGTGCTGCGCGATTGCTGCATATTGTTCGCCCCTGGCGACCATGTCAAGCAAAAACCAGGCGTCGGCCCACCGGCTCCGGAACCGGATCGCCAAATTCCGTTGCACACTCAATCCACAAAGCGACCGCATCCTGAGCGTTGCGCAATGCGTCCTCTTGAGAGTCACCGTGAGCCGCGCAACCGGCAAGTTGAGGGACCTCTGCGATGTATGCCTCGTCTTCCTTGCTCCAATAGATAATCACTTCGTACTTGGTCATTCCCCACCTAATTTTGCGTCGAGTATCATTGCCCGGACTTGTTTGACCTGATAAGGTTTCGCTTGCGCGCCCGATCTTTGGATGTTGACCTTGGCGGTAACGCCGTCTTTTCGGAAAACGTGATGACTTCCCTTCACGCGCTTTTCAAACCCTAAGCTTTCAAGCAGATGGCACAAATCCTCAAACCGGATCGCCGCATCGGCTGTCCCGCTTAAAACTCGTCGGAGGACTTGGTCTGAAGCCACCCCAACATCGTACCAATTTGGCCTGGAGTGGCATTTAACTCGCGGGAGGCCTTGCTGCTATTCGCGTTTCCACACAGCCAACAAAAACCGGGCAAGCTCCCCTCGTCGAATTGGATACTGTTCCAACAGCACTTCCAAATCTCGCGCCTCAACGAGCGCTACGTGTTGGAGGTTCGCTTGCTGCCTCGCTGTCGAGTTGAAAGCGCAATTGGTTACCGCCACCTTGGAGAACCTTACCCCGGGAAACTGAGCACTGTAGGCAGCCGCGCCAGCCGACACGTCCTTAACCGCTTCCCAACCCAACTCTCTACCGTCTATTGACGAGCTCTTACACTGGATGAGTACGCCCTCCTTCCCGCGGATCGCCACAATATCTACGCCTCCATCGCCAACTCTGGGCGTTCGTATCGTCTTTGAAAAGCCCTGCTTACTCCACAGCACTGCGCAGAAGGCCTCGAAAGAATCTGGGTCCAGCGACGCGATAGCGTCTAGCTCGATAAACTCGTCCCCAAACGCATTTCCCCCATCGGGAGCTTCTAAGTCGCCAAAGTCGGCGGGACTAACATCCCCCACTCCATTGAGCATGTCAGAAGACAATCCTCGCTTCCAGTTGAGGAGTTCGTCGAGCTTCGCGTCAAACGTCACGAAGTCGTTCGCCACGACCACTGGATAGTAGACGTAGACGTCCTTTTCCTGCCCAATGCGATACGCTCGATCGGTCGCTTGATCCTCCTTCGCAGGATTCCAGGTCCGAGTGAAGTGAATCACATGATTCGCCGCCTGAATGTTAACGCCAAAACCGACAGCCAGAGGTGAAAGCACCATCACGCCGAAACCAGGCTTCGTCTGAAACGCATTGATTCGCCGTTGCCGGTTGGTCTGGCTCGACGAAGCGACCGTGGTGTCGCCATTTATCACGTCGGGCACAAATCCGAATCGTTCGCCGATCGCGCGCTGTAGAGTCCGCTGCAGGTCCCGAAACTCGCAAAAGACGATCACCTTCTCGGAGCGGCTCTCAATCGCCCGAAGTTGGTCCAGCAACCAGGACATCTTTGGCGAGCGTCGCACGATCTCCGTGACTGACTCCGCATCAGTTGACAGTTGCCCCGGCGGGCGAGGGTCAGAGCAGAGCCTCCGCAAATATTGCAATAACCCTAAAGGAGAAAGTAGCCCGCTACCGAGGCCGCCCTTTTCCCGCTTTCGAAATGCGGCGATTGCTTCTGCGTACAGCCTACGCTGCCAATCTGACATGGGCAGCGCCCGACAGGAGTCGACCTCTATCTTTTTCGGTAAGTCCTTCGCAACTTCGGTCTTCATGCGGCGCAGTTTTTGCGGTTCGATCTTGAAGCGCAGCTCCTCAACTCGTTGCTTCTCGTCTTCGGTCTCGGCTTCGATGGGCCTTCTATAGCGCTCTCCGAATTCCTTTAGCGCGCCCAGCAGGCCCGGCTGAACAAAATCAAACAGACACCATATGTCCGTTAGTGTATTTTCAACAGGAGTGCCTGTACACGCTATCTTCAGGCGCGCATTCTGTTTCTTCGCCGCACGTGTGACTAAAGCATTCGGATTCTTGATTTTCTGAGCTTCATCACAAATCATCGCGGACCATTTTTGCCTTGCCAAGGAAAATTCAAGGTCACGCATCGTCTCGTAAGTAGTCAAAACCACTTGCGCTGATCCGAGCCAACCTTCTTTTAAGAGTCGAGTTATACCGGCACCGATAAGGGCATCCTCAAGTTCTCGTTTTGGTACTCGTTGTTGCGTGAGCGCCGGACCATACAGCGTCAGTACCCTAATCGCACCGGGACTGAAAAACTTGGCGATCTCTTCCTTCCAGTTATCCAAAAGCGACAACGGCGCCACTATCAGGAATGGATCTGCCTTGCGATCCTCTTCGAGAACAGACGCGACAAAAGTCAATATTTGAATTGTCTTGCCGAGTCCCATGTCATCTGCCAACAACCCGCCTCGGCATAAGGAAGGCGAGTTACGCCAAAGATTTTGAAGCCATGCCACGCCCACTAGTTGATGCTGCTTGAGGTCAATCGTGGGTAGCAAGCAAATTGGCAAATTTGGTGCCGTTCCGGAAGCGGGAAGGGTTCCATGGTCCTCCTCGTAGTCGAGCGAGTCGACGTTCGCCTTCACTACCAAACCCATTCGGTCTAGTCGTTCCTTAACAGGTGACGGAACGCGGGGATCGAAAGTGCCGGCTTGTATACCTTTCTCTGCTTCAATTAAGGCCTGAACCAACTCACCAGCCCAACCGACTGGCACGGGTGTGGAAGAGCCAGGAAACGTGAACGTCTCAAGTTTGCTTTCAATCGCCCCAGCCACTTCGTCCTGTAGCGCATTCAGATTATGCGGGTCGAGCAGAACCGAAACAGTCTCACCGCCACCTTCTGGGGTATAACAAATCCCAAAGTCGACATTCTCGGGAAACCAACCAGTACTGTCATTTCTACGAGCAATGAATGGCGAGCTATAAGGCTTCTCTACGCCAAACCCTTCAATTCGACCAGAGTATTTCGAAACGTCGAATGGATCGTCAGGCTTGATCTTTTTCGTATTGCTCATCTCGGCAAGTGCGTGCCGCAGGATCCGTGCTTGGTCAGCGGCGTCACCCAAGATTTCCAGATCAAACCCGTCCCAATGGCAAAAATGAGCGTTCGCCTTCATCCGGCTTTCGAGCTTCACGAGAAATTGCTCGACGTGAGCAGGGCCATCGAACCTCTTGATCTCAGAACAGATCACACCCTGAAGCGTCTCTTCGACTAACAACGCAATTTCAATTGGTGCCCCTGCGCTGTCCCGCTCGACTCGTGCCGTAAATCGGGCAAATGAGATGCCAGCCGAATCTCTGGCTCTTTCAAATTGATCGGGATCGATGACGCTCGTGGCGTCGGGCCCCAGCGCGCCAAAAGGATTCCGGACAAAAGCCTCCGCCCGATCTCCAGCGACGCGCCGTCCCGGCATGCGGCGCACCTCGAGGAGCACCGTCCTTACCTCTGGAGAGAGCACCACATGGACCAATCCATTCCCCTCGGGGATTTCATAACGATCCGGCACACCCCGCGTCTTGTCGAAAAACTCAAGCCAACGCTCCGGCGCTCCGTCGAATTGGGGCAAGATTTCCACCACCCTTGAGGTGGACCCCATTGGCTAGACACGAAAGTAAGTGAGTCTTAAGTGTATCGAGGGGCTGATTACCGAGACCAGGATGACACAGTTGGTCACGATTAGGTAAACTGTTTTCCACCTGAGTGGAGGATAGGGCAACGCTG